>JAKSTU010000012.1 GCA_024402435.1 Treponemataceae bacterium | reverse complement strand
CAGCTTTTTCAACACGTGCCACGCAGGCCGCACAGCTCATTCCTGTTACTTCGTAGTTTTGCATTGCGGTCCTCCTTACTTCAGTTTCTGGAGTGTCCAGATCAGTTCATCAATGACTTCGTCTTTGCCGTCTTTCAGATCGCGCTTTACGCAGCCGTTGATATGATTTTTAAGGATTTCCATTGAAAGGGATTCCAATGCAGAGCGGGCGGCACTTACCTGTGTCAGAATGTCCGTGCAGTATGCATCAGAATCCACCATGTTTTTTATTCCGCGGATCTGTCCCTCAATTTTACTGAGTCTTGCAGAAAGCCGTTTTTTGTCTTCATCTTGACGGAGTGTTTTTTTTGTTCCGTCTGTCTGTGCTGCGGCCCTTTTTGAACAACAGCAATTATTCTCATTCATGCCCTGAATATACCCCCAGGGGGTATAAAAGTCAACAAAAACTTTTTTCCCTAAAGATAATTCAGTTCAAGTTTGGCAATCAAATCTTCAAGAATGTAACGGGAATCTACGGATGTGTAAATTCTCACCACCGGCATAGTTTTTCCCATAAGAGAACCGATCATTGATGAAGTGTCATCTTCCGCAATCACAGGAGCCGGCACTTCAATGTACTGTCCGCAGTTGGGATTGATTGCCAGAGCAATTGCAGGAGAATCGCCCAAAGACCAGCTTTCTCCCTGTGTCCAACCGGCTCCTTCCGAATTATTGTAAGCCACAAGCTGCTCAAAAAGATGCTTACCGATTTTGCCGCATGGTGCAATCCGCCGCTGAATCTCAGCAATTCCGATTGTTATAGTTCCGTAAACAGTTGAAGGCACAAGCCAAAGCTTTACTCCCGAACCGAGAACAAAGTTTGCGGCCGCAACATCATTCCCGGCATTGAATTCACGCCATGGAGCTTTGTATGGTGCAGCACCGTGAGTCCCGATCCAGATTACAGTCATTCTGTCTTTGATCCGGGGACATTTTTCAAGAGCCACAGCAACATTTGTAATTGCCCCCTGACAAAGCACAAAAAGCGGTTTGTCATCTTCGGCCATTGCTTCTTCAATCAGAAAATCCACAGCTGGAGATGTTTCCCTGTCTTCTGAAATTTTCCCTTTCTGCCCCATAAAATAAGGAACCTCTTTATCCATGCACGTAAGCACAGTCTGAATTTCCCGGTAACTCCGCTCAACACTGCCCTCACAGTTAAAGTGTTCTGCAAGAATTCCCTTTACAATCAGTTTTGGGCTCATTAATCCATGTGCAATGGCAAAAGGGTCGTCTGCCTCACAAGCTGCATCAGTATCAATAATCACACGGATTTTCTTATAGTCAGGTACATCGAAATTCAATGCCATGAAAAAACCTCTTTCAGAATTTTCCGCCGCCGAGGGTTGCAGAAAGTTTTGCAGAAACTTCCGGTTTTGAGTCATAATCTTTCCAAGTAAGGACTGTGCCCGCACCAAAAGAAATATTGTCCGTCGGGCTATAATTCATGTTTAATGTAACAGTCGCTGAACTTAGGAAACTGTCGGGAATTCCCAAAGTGCCAAGCATATTAAGGGCAGCAGAAGGAATATCATCTCTTCCGAAATTTGCCATTGCAAAAATGGATGCAGTTACTTTGTCAAGGAAAGGAATTTCGCCGAAAGAAACCATGAATGCTGCATTGTGTCCGTAAGTCAGACTTGGAATTCGGATTCCCTGAATATTTAAAAGATCATCTTTGTTGTTGCCGTCATAAAAATACTGACCTGCCATCATGATTTTTGGTTCTTTCCAGTAATAACTGAAACCGGCTGTTGCCTTGAAAATGGAAGTTTTGTCCTTGAAAGAATCATTTGCATTCCATTCTGATGCGGCGCCGTATTCATAAACGGCTTCTCCGAAAACGCTTACATTCTTGAAAACGCTGGCACTGACTGTCAGCATTGCTTTTGGTGCACTTTTGTACTTCCAGTACATTCCAGTGCTCAACTCACATCCACCGATTACAATGTCTGCTTTTCCCGCAAGTGCACTGTCCTCAAGTTTTCCGACGGAAGGAATTGCATAGAGCCAGAGACAGTTCTGACTTCCCGGGAAAATAACCTGTGTACGAAGGTTAAGACTGCCGTTTACCTGCTCGGAAGTATTCTGGGGATCAATGGAACTTGTATTGATTATGTCAGACACGGGACTGAAAAAATAACCGGTTCCCCATGAAACGGTATGAAGTCCGAAACGGAAAAATGCTCTGTCTTTGACGGAAAAGTCCGTAAACATTTCTTTTATGCTGAAAAAATTGCTGATTGTTACAGAAAGCGGAGAAAGCAGAGTTTGAGGTGCAAGCGGATTCATTGGATTGGCCGGTGTCAGCGTAATTGAAGTGCCCATGGGAACAATTCCCGTTGACACAAAGGGATAAGATAAAGCCATCTTCATGTACATGCGGAGACTGTCAGTAGGACGGGCATCAATGGAAACAGTTCCTGACAAAGCAGGTGTAATTGTTGCGTTTTCAAACCGTTTTCCGAAACTGTCATCATTGTCTGCGTAAAGCACCATGGATGAAGACACTGACGAACTGAAACTTCCGCCGATTTTGATTGAACCGGCATTAAAAACTGCGGCAGCAGAGGCAGCAGCTTCTGCACTGGTCACCGCGGATTCGTCAAACACTTCTATTCCGCTGTCATCACCGAACCAGTCATCGTCCCCGGCGGAGAAAAGCACGTCATCTTCACCGAAAGTAATGTCTGCAAAGCCAAAATCATCAGATTCCCCTTCTCCGAAGAAAACCGAATCATCCCAGAAAAAAGCATCATCACCGGTGTCAAAGCCAAAATCGTCAAAACCGCTGTCTGTAAAGAAAGCAGAATCGTCCCAAAAGAAAGCATCGTCGGCAGACTCAGCTGTCAAAACAAAAGCAGTGCTGCAAAGCAATACAAATGCCATGCAGATTACGGATAAATGTTTCATGATAACTCCCGATCAGTTAAGTCCTTCAAGATAAGCCTTTGTAAAAATGCGGTCAGGAAGAGCCGCAAAAGACAAATCAGAAACAATCTGCTGAGTCTGCTCACCGGGATTCAGTTCGTCACGCATAATCAGCTGAGTGGGAACATAACCTGCAGGAACTTTTGCATACTTCGGAATAAGAGTTGTACGCATCAGACGGTCAGAACCGGAATAATCTTCTTCTTTTACAATGAGAGGAATATCCTGTCTGATGTAGTAAACAGATTTTGCATAGCTTGGTTCCGTTGTTTTTGCAACCAGAGTAATCATGTACACAGAATAATTTCCAAGTTTTCCGGCAGCAACTTTTTCAACATTGTAGTTGTCCCGCCATTTTGTCTTGGACTGATTTACGTCATCCAGTTTTACATCAGAATCACCCAATGCTTCCTTGATGCTGGTATGAGTGAATTTACGTCCGATCGGATCATATGCCCAAATGTTGTCACCGTCGCGAAGATAACCGTTTCCTTTGTCAGCTTCAGGAAAAAGCTGAACAATTGTCATAAGGTCATCATCAGTACGCTCGAATATTTTGTACTGAAGGCTGTCATCAGGTTTTCCGGGTTTTTCGATAATCAGTGAAATCGTAGCGGAATAATCCCCGTGATATGCAAGAACTTCGCCGGTTGATTCCATAATCTGGAACGCTTTTTCTGCAGTTGCAGCATCCACTTTGCTGTTCTGTGCAGTCACATTGCCTGCAATCATAAGAAGAATGAGAGCAACTGCCGTAAATGTTTTTCCTTTTGTCATTGTCATGTTCTGTTCCTTAAAAAAAAAGTTCCGAAGCAAAGGGGCTTGTCCGACAAAGAAAGCCCGATTGTGGTTTTATTTGATGCTGCGCAAAGCTTCCGCCGGACTCAGTGCAGCAGCTTTTTTTGCTGTTCCGCGAACCGCCAGAGTTGTCAGTGCTATAAGCAGCAGATACTGAACGATTACAGTTCCCAAAGAAAGGCTGAACGTAAAATGTCCGTTGTGCAGAAAGAATGAAAGTGATTCATTGTGAATCGGAATAAGGTGAATGATTCCCATTACCAGAATTGACAGAACCAGTCCCATTAAAGCACCGATAACACAAAGAACAACAGCTTCCGTTGTAAAAACTTTTCCGGTAGTTTTACCTGTCATTCCCACTGCACGCATTGTTCCGATTTCGCGGATGCGTTCGTAAAGAACCATACGGTATGTATTGCTTACCCCGACCATTACAATCAGCAGAATCACCAGAAGAATAACGGTTGTAACAATGTGGACAATCGAAAGGATTGTTTTGATCTGCGGAATTGCGTCAGAAAGTGTTTCAACACCGTATTTTGTTCCTTCCCACTGGTATTCATCATTTGAAAACTGTTTGGTTATTCCCGCAGCCGGTGCATTGGGATTTGTCTGATAAGCAAGAAGTCTGCTTGAAACAGGAATTCCGTCCTGCCGGATCAGATTCTCAAGTTTTGCGGCAACCGCATCCTGTTTGTTCCTGTCCTTAAGAAAAATCGAAAATGATGAATAGCCGTCTTCAGGCAAGCCCACCAGAGCATTCAGTGTCTTGATGTGAGTGTAAGTCTGCATGCTGCTCAGAAGATTATTTTCCTTAATAATGGCAGCAACTGTAAAGTCCCCTACTTCATTCTGTCCGTAAACAGTGGAAGTGGAATAAACTACAGAATCTCCCGGTTCAAGGTTCATACTGTCTGCAATGGATTTTCCGATTACCAGAGCATGAGGATCAGACAGATTGTCAAGGCTTCCTGCAATCACCTGGAAAGTGTCCAGCAGTTCCGGTTCAGAAAGATCACGGCCATACATTGTCACCATGGATTTTTTTCCGTTGAACAGCAACTGTCCGCCGCTTCTGGTAAACCGTGAAAAATATTTGTAATCAATGTCGTTATCTTCAACAAGTTTCTGAATGTAGCTTTTATCACGAACGATATGAACAAGCTGGTCTTTTCCGTCTCCGTTTTCAGAAGGAATTTTTTCATATCCGGCAATCATTACAGAACCGCCGGTCATTTGAGTAATCATGTCTTCAAGATTGCCCACCATACCGGCTGTAAGTCCGTCAATGGCAGTTACAACAAAAAAACCGAATGCAATTGCAATGGCAAGAATTGCATTTCTTCGTTTTTGGCGGGTCAAGTTTCTCAAAGCAAGATGCAATGTTTTATTCATTTGTTTCCCCCATTTCAGTTGTCAGCCTTTGAAAGTGCTTTCAAAGGAGTAATTTTGAGTGCTGAACCTACAGGGTACAGATTGCTCAGAACACTTCCTGCAAGAGCTACAACAACAGTTGCTGCAATAATGGTAAAGGTGGGACTGAAATGCAGAAGACCTCCACCAAGAATCATTTTTGCAATTGAATTGGTAATGACAATATTGCATCTGTTGAAAATTCCCATTGCAATAAAAGCAACCACAATGCCGATCAGAGATGAAACTGATGTAAGACAAAGTGTTTCAGTAAAGAACAGGCGGCGTACAAACTTCTTTTCTGCACCGATGGCACGCATTGTACCGATTTCACCGGTTCTTTCGATTACACTTACTGTCATGGTATTCATGATGATGATGAAGACAACCACTGCAAGGATAATGATCAGCAGATTGAAGATAAAACCAAGACCTTCAACTGTATCCGTGTAACTTGCTGCTGCGTCCTTCCAGCCGATTGCCCGGACATTCAGGCCTTCTTCCTTGAAACGTCGGTTCAGTTCGGCAATCAGTCTGTCTGTCTGTCCAGAATGCTTAACCTTTGCAAGAATAAAGTTCCAGGCACCGTCATCGGTTTTGTTCAGCTGATCACGGAGCGTTGTGTCTCCAAGAATTGAGTCAAAGTCGATTTCTTCGGCAAGGAGAGATCCATCATCAAAGCCGAATTCGTCAAAACCGCTGTCATATGAGAACATGTCGTCGCCAAAGCCGAAAGTATCAAAACTGTCAAAGCTTGTGTCAAAAAAAGCAGAATCTTCGTCATCACCGAAGCTGAAAGTGTCAAAACCATCAAAACTGACGTCTTCAAAAGAAAAGTCTTCAAATTCGGAAGCGCCGCCGAAAAGCTCTTCTTCGCTCATTCCGCCAAGACTAAGGTCAATATCGGAAGGCAGTTCACTTACAAAACCAGAGCCGTATGTCAAGTCTGCAAAACTGCGTGCAAGGCTCGGATTGCAGTAAACAATCTGGAACATTGCTGAATTTTCATCAGGCGGGTCAAAAATGCCGCACACCACAGCCTCGCGGACAATGCCTTTCATGTTTGCACCGGCAAGCAGAACAGTGTCTCCCACATTCAGCGGGCGGCGGTAAAGGCTTTCAAAAGCATTCTTTACGCGGGTGTCAATAATGATTTCATTGGTGTCAGGGGCTGGATACCTTCCTTCAACAAAGTTCAGTCCCGGAAAAGTATTCCAGTAAGTACTGTCTTCAACACCAAAGAGCATGGAAACAGGCAGGTCATCAAATGAAAGGTCGTCCCTGTCAAGAAGCCCTGAAAGTTCCATTTCAAGACCGTAGGCCACAAGAACCTGAGCACTGATAAGTTTTGTATCAAGGTAAAGTTCGTCATAACCGGAAAGAATTTCTGACACACGGTCAAGATCCGGAATTGCCGGAATCTGAGGAAGTTCACCGGTAAAATTCAGTGAAGTAACACCGAAAATATCAATCAGGACACCCTGTTCCGGATTGATTCCAACTGCAATATCACCCGTATAGTGGGCACGGAAATCCTTTTCCAGTCCGCGGTTGATGGACTCAAGAAAAGAGTTTCCCATGATAACGATTGCTATGCCAAAAATAAGGAACAGAGAAATAATGATTGTCTTTGTCTTATGTTCCGTAAGGTTCCTTATGGCTAATCTGAAAATGACTCCCATCCGTACCGCTCCTGCTTATGCTTCACCGTAAATGTCACTGCCGGCTTTGTATTCGTCCTGTTTTACCAGTCCGTCAAAAATATGTACGACATGGTCACACATTTCTACAATGCGGCTGTCATGGGTTGAGAAAATGAATGTTGTCTGCAATTCCGGATCTTTGTTCAGGTCTTTCATAAGTCTGAGAATCTGACTGCTGTTTACTGAGTCAAGGTTTGCAGTAGGTTCGTCTGCAAGAATTACAGGAGCTTTTGTTACAAGAGCACGGGCAATTGCAACACGCTGACGCTGACCGCCTGAAAGTTCGGAAGGTTTATGCTTTTCCCAGTCAGCAAGACCGACTTTTTCCATCAGGTAACGGATCCAATCCTCTTTTTCCTTCTTTGAAAAGCTGTCTACAGGGCAGGCAAGAGATTTGTCTTTTGATTCCAGAAGCAGCGGAAATTCAATGTTTTCATAAACGTTCAGAACAGGAATAAGATTGAATGTCTGGAAAATGAATCCGAGATGAGAACGGCGGAGACCGGTAATGCGGCGGTCAAGTTTATTCGGAATTGTGGTTTTGATTTTCTTTGCATTCTTGTCTTTCTTTTCGACGTAATTGTTAAGTCTGTCCGCATCAAGAACTGTGTTTTCAAGTTCAAAGCCGTCATAAACATCAATTCCGTCAATAATGATTCTTCCGCTTGAAGGAAGATCAATCAGTCCTACCATATTGAGCAAGGTTGATTTTCCTGATCCGGACGGACCTGAAATTGCGGCAAACTCGCCTTTTTCGATATTGAAAGAAATACCTTTTACAGCTTCAACTTTCTGCTTTCCAAGCGGATACACTTTTTTTACAGAATCCAACGTAATAACAGCCATACAGCCTCCTATAACAAGCCAATGAAAAACGCCCTCCAAAGTCAATCCGATACAGGAATGTGACGGAATACGGCGGTTTTTCTTAAATTTAACAGATTTCAACGGCAAAAAGAGTACTTTCTCGAAAAAGAAAAACCCTATGGGTACAAAGGTATTGAAAACAAGAGCAATAATCAACTTTTTTTTGAGTTTTTTGAGATTTTTTTGAAAACCCTTTTTCAAGGTCGCACAAAAGGCAGAAAAGAGAGACACGCTTTGACCGGCCGGAAACGTATAAACTGAATCAGTTTAAGTTTTCCCGCCAGTCAGCAAAAATTATTCCTGGGATTTGTCGTAATCAGCGATGACTTTTTCCAGAATGTCGCAGGCCGCTTCAACTGCACTCAAACAGCGGACTTCCGGTTTGAAAGCCTGAGGTTTTACATCACAGCAAAGAGTTGATCCGTACTTTTCCTTGAATCTGTTCATCAGGTCGGTAACCACAGGCTTTATATCCTTTGACTCATGAGCCTTTGCTTCCACATACTTCATGGAAAGGATGGCTGCAGCCCCAAGAAGAGCACCGCATGTGTTTCCTGTCTGAATGCCGGCCCCGTAAGCACCTACCAGAATCATGTCCCGGTCATGCAGCCCCAGACTGTAAAAGTCATTTCCTGCACGGAGCATTGATTCAGCACAGTTGTAATTTCCGTCAAAATAATATTTTCCCAAATAATCCTTCAGCATTTCCTTTTCCTTCAAATCATTTTTTCCATTCTAAAACAAATCAACCCACAAAGTCCATGTGATGCAACGGTTAAACCGCTTTTCTTCCCATTACTACGGTCCAAATGTACATGCAGGTTTTCGGCAGCATCAGCATTCCTATCATGGGGCTTACGTCTGCCCAAAGCACAACAGGTATATAGAAAGCAAAACTCAAAGTAATGGCCAGCCACATCCATCGGAAAGCTTTGTCGCCCCGCTTCAAGAAGTACAGCACCACCATGATTATTCCCATCAGTAAAAAAGGAATGTTCCGGTACACGCCCCAAATTACAGGAGCAGCGCCGGTCCAGTCGTTCTGCGGACAAAAGCAGAGACCGATTCTTGCAGCAGAAAGCAGAATCATCAGTATTTCAAGCAACTTGTTTCTGAAACCGAAGCGGATTCCGTACACATAGTACATAATCAGATAAAACAATGTCATGGTGACAGAAGTAATCAGTTTGCCGATTCCAAGCGCAACTTGGTAATCCCCGGCAGGATCAAAAGCCACCAGAATGCGCGGCACCAGATGGAATGAATCCCCGAAAACCAGAACAAGAGTCATGATTCCGAAAAGGAGAAATTCCTTTTTTGTCCTTCCTACGGCAATAATTCTGCAGCCCATGATTAATGTAAAAATGATATAGAAAATGCAGAACAAAGCTTCCATTAATTTGCCCATGAAACCTCCGAATCTTTGCAACAGTGTATCACAATTTTCCCCGAAACTGAAAACACCATACGCAACAAATTACTGATTTTTTTCACATAAAAAAGAAAAATCAACTTTTTGACAAAACCGTTTGACAATCCTTTTTTTTAAAATCATGATAGAGTTATTGGAGATATTTTCATGCGAGTAAACAATCAGACTATCGCCGCAAAGGTAGGATTACCTGTTGCCATCCTTCTTGTAGCTGTGGCAGTCATTCTTTGTATTGCGCCTACCCGTATCGTACGGAGCGAATGGCTTGCAAACTCTACTTCTGTGGTAGAATGCGATGTTGGAATCATTACAGATGAACTTGACGAAATCTGTGACACTGCAGTTCTTATAAATTCCGCTGTATGCGAACTGTATCAGACAATCTTTAACAGCGGAATGGGCGAACAGGCCATGGGCTTTTTGTGCAGAATGGCTTCTGACGATCTGGAAGCCCGTTCAATAGCAGTTTATGATACAACCGGCAATCTGATTTCACCTGCTTCTTACGCATCAAAAGCCTCAAACAGTGCTGACGTAAGTGCTGCCCTTAAGGGAAAAAGCCTTAAAGGCATGCGTTTTGAAGGAAACGACCTTGTAGCTTATTCAATCCAGCCTGCAAGAATGCCCGGACAAATCTCCGGTACTATCGGTGCAATTGAAATCACAAAAAGCCTTTCAACACCAGAAATTGTCAATGCTTTCCCGGAAGTCGTAGGATGTGAGTTCACAATCGTAAAAGACAATATCCGTCTTCACACATCAATCGAAGGTCAGGAAGGCACAAAAATCAGTGACGAAGTTTACAACGCCCTTAAATCCGGTTCAAACTGGGTTGGTGTTGTTGACATCAACGGAGAAGATTATATGGGGCACTACTGGCCCGTTCCGGAAGTTCCCGGTCTTTCTCTTTTCGTAGGTGAAAGCGTTGACTCAATGAACACAGCCTGCGGATACATCAATTCTCTTATCATGACACTGGAAATCGGTGCAAATGCAATTATCCTTGCGCTCTTTGGTGTTCTTCTGTTCTTCGTGGTAATCAAGCCGGTCAAAACAACAATAAAAGCTGTCAACAATCTTTCTACCGGTGATGCAGACCTTACCAAACGTATTCCGGTAAAGTCCAATGACGAAATCGGCAAACTTGCAGAAGGTGTAAACAACTTCATCATTCTTCTTCAGGACATGATGAAAGCAATTCAGGACAAGTCAGAGCAGGTTGCGTATGTTGTTGACGACCTGGGCAACACGGCTCAAGAAACCGCCAGTGCCACAACAGAGATCATGGCAAACATTGATTCAGTCAAGACTCAGGCAAACCACCAGTCAAATGCTGTTGTCAACACCCAGGGCATTATCAACGAATCTGACAACCACATGAAGAAACTGAACCAGAACGTTCTTGCTCAGACTTCAGACATCAACGAATCTTCTGCCGCAATCGAAGAAATGCTTGGAAACATTGCTTCCGTAACATCTTCTGCAAACAAGATGACAACATCTTTTGCCGACCTTACAAAGGTTATCAACGAAGGATCCGGCAACGTAAAATCATGTTCCGAAGTAATCAAGGAAATCAGCGTTAAATCCAAAGTTCTGGCAGAAGCAAACAATACGATCAAATCAATTTCAAGCCAGACAAACCTGCTTGCAATGAACGCTATGATTGAGTCCGCTCATGCAGGTGAAGCCGGAAAAGGTTTTGCTGTTGTTGCTGATGAAATCCGCAAACTTGCAGAAAACTCCAGCAATCAGGCCGCATCAATTGCTCTCAACATCAAGGAAATTACAGCTCTTATCCAGCAGGGCGGACAGCTTTCCGCACTGTCTCAGGCAAGCTTTGAATCAATTGACAGCCAGCTTGGCATTGTTGATCCTCTTGTCCGTCAGATTTCAAATGCCATGGACGAGCAGTCTTCCGGTTCAAGCCAGATTCTTGAATCCCTTTCCAACATGAAGGAAAAAGCAAACTCTGTCGGAGACAACTGCAGCAATGTTGCAACCGCTTTGGACAAAGTCGGCAATGATATGGAAAGCGTAGCCATGATTTCAAATACAATTTTGGGAAGCATGGACGAAATGGCAGCCGGATCACAGCAGATCAGCAAAGCAACTCAGAATGTTTCTGACTTGGCTCTCAACACAAAAGAAGCTATTGACGGAATTACTCATCTGATCGGTCAGTTCAAGGTATAAGGCGCTAAAGCGACCAGATATAAACACACTAAGCCCTGAGGAAACTGCAGAAATGCAGAATCTCAGGGCTTTTTTTATTGAAAAGACGGCGAGAGAGTCAGACGAACTGGCTTTGTTCAAGTTGTGCCGACACACAGTCCAGCCGCAAAGCAAAAAAAAGGGCATCCCTTTCATGAGACGCCCGATTGCTTACAAGCTGAAAAAACAGCTTATTGAATTATTTGTTTACCTTGTCTTTCAGAGCTTTTCCAGCTTTGAATTTGGGTGTTTTTGCTGCTTTGATTTCAATGGAAGCACCTGTTCTGGGGTTGCGTCCTTTGCGGGCAGCGCGTTCGCCAACATCAAATGTTCCGAAACCGATCAGCTGAACGTTTCCACCTTTTGCAAGTTCTTCAGAAACAGCGTTTGTGAAAGCTTTTACTGCTTTTTCAGCATCTTTTTTTGTCAGTCCTGTTTCTTTTGCAATTGCGTCTACCAATTCTACTTTGTTCATGATTTCTATCTCCTTTGTATTGTCAGTAAGTAGATTCCTTATCTTAATGTTGACATAAGGCTTCTTCAACACATACGTTTGTTAAACTAACCAAAACTGCGTCAAACCTTATGTAACTTAAACTATAACGCTAAACATTGCATAAATCTAGTAGCAAAACAAAAAAATATTTTTCTTGATCAGTTCTTTAGGATTTTGATGCTACCGCTAACTGTCTCCACTCTCAAACTGATCATTTTATCCTTGCCGTTGCCTTTGTTGGTAACGGATCCTGATTTTGAGAACTTTGAGTCAATAATTTCATCTTTTACAGAACCGGAAACAGTGGAATAAATCAGTTTATAGGCAGAATCTTCGTCCAAAGAAATTTTGACTGAACCGGAAATGGAACCGAATTCACAGTCTCCTGTAAATTTTCCCCGGTTTTCAACTTTGATTGAACCGGAAACAGTATTGCAGTTTGTCTTTCCGATGTTTCCTTCAAGATTAACAGATCCGGAAACAGTTTCACATCTGATGTTTCCGCTATTTACGTTGCTTGCGGAAAGAGAACCTGAAACTGAATTCAAATCAAGATAATCCGCACTGATGTTTTCTGCGTTGATTCCGCCGCTTACAGATGTCAAAGAAACGGAAGAAAACTTTTTGTTTGCAGGAACTTTGATCGTTACTTCAGAAACAACGTTTCCTTTGAAATTTTTTGAAAAGGCATCATCCCGGTCAATGCAGAGGGTGTTTCTTTTTGATGAAATACGGAGCCGGTAATCTTCATTCAGATTCGTTCTGTATTTTACGGTGATTTTTGATCCGCTGCCGATTTCAATATGAACAGCGTCAGGAACCATGATACCTTCAATTTCGTCAATAAGGTCTGCGTCAAACTCGTAATCAATCACGTCAGTTCTGCTGCCGACCATGTCTCCCGCGGATGCCCAGTTCCAACTGTTGGACACATGATATTTTGCGAAATTCCACGGAAGGGATCCGTTGAGTCCCTGAACAAGGAAACTGCCAAGTACTACAGCCACAGCCAGCCAGACAATTCCCATTATAAGATATAATGTCTTTTTCATTCTTTTGATACCTCGCGTCTTTCCGCACCGTCATCAAAATGACGTTTTGCATCACTTTCGTATGTTACATTGCTTTTGTTGTCATTGTTGTCATCTTTTGCCTTGAAAAGAAAATAGAACATTGTTGCGGCCTGTTCCAAAGCCACGGCAACAAGCCAGACGAGCCAAGAAATTGCCCATTTTCCTGTCGTAAAGCTGATCCACAGATAAACAATTGTTACGATTGTCCAGAACAGTTTTTTTGCTGATGCAATTGCAGCCTTTTCGTTTGAATCATAATTCTTCATGATTTACCTCTTTATGTCTTTGAATTTCCTGTTTGTTTTCAGAATCATTATACAAAACCCTGAATCAAGTGAAAAGTGTTACTTTTTATTGCGTTTTTTTGCAGTTTTTTTTATGGACTATCAATGCGCAAGTTGCTAAGATTGTCCCCATGAATATTTTTGCTCAGTTTCTTCCTGATTTTATGCATTTCAATGCTCTTAACGGCGCAAACCTTGTTCTGCTCATGGGCATCATTCTTCTGCTCGGTGCAATGGGCGGAAGACTTTTCCAGAAACTCAAGATTCCTCAGGTTGTCGGTTATATCGTAATCGGCATCATAATCGGTCAGTCAGGATTTCAGGTGCTCAGTTCACTTGTAATCGTTTCTTTGGATCCGGTAAGTTCCGTTGCTTTGTCACTCATCGGTTTCCTAATCGGCGGTGAACTGAAACTTTCCGTACTGAAAAAATACGGAAAACAGTTTACGGGCATCCTTCTTTTTGAAGCAATTGTTCCTTTTTTTGTAGTAAGTTTTGTCGTAACAACTGTTTCTTTCCTTATTACAAAAGATTTCAGCACTTCTTTGGCACTGGGACTTATTCTTGGTGCAATTTCTTCTGCAACGGCTCCTGCGGCCACAACTGATGTTCTGCGGGAAAACAGGACACGTGGACCGCTTACAACAACAGTTCTCGGCATTGTTGCAATGGATGACGCCGTAGCACTGATTCTTTATGCCTTTGCTTCAAGCATTGCAAGTTCACTGCTCGGTTACACAGGCGGAACATTGGGCAAACAGCTGCTCACTCTTGCCTACGATGTTTTCGTTTCTATCGCTCTCGGTTCTGCAATCGGATTCCTGCTGAGCAAATTCATCAGAAACGTAATGACTGACGAAGGCCGAATCCTCGCCTTCTCATTGGGGTCGCTCTTCCTTTCAACGGGAATCTGCAGCTTCCTTGATTTGGACAACATTCTTGCAGCAATGTCCATCGGATTTTTCATGGTCAACTTTGCTCCTGCAAAAACACGTCCCACATTTTCCCTTGTTGAAAAATTCACACCGCCCATTTACGTTCTGTTCTTTGTCCTTGTAGGTGCCAAGCTGAATGTATGGAACGTTACTCCTTATGTGGGCATTATCGCACTTCTTTACATCATCTGCCGTACTGTAGGAAAATCAATCGGTTCCCGCGTCGGTTCCAAACTGACCCACGCACCTAAAACCGTTCAGAAATACTTGCCCTGGTGTCTTTTGAGCCAGGCCGGTGTTGCTATCGGACTGAGTATTGCGGCAGGCCAGACTTACGCAGACAGCCTCGGTCCTACAATCATTCTGATCATTACTGCCACTACTTTTGTGGTACAGATTCTGGGTCCTGTATGCGTAAAACATGCTGTAAACGGTGCTGGAGAATGCGGTCTTGATATTTGCGAAGAAGACATTATGAAAACCTGCCGTGTTCAGGATGTTACGATGCAGGGTCTTTCAATCTGTTCTCCGGATTCCCCGGCCATTGTTACGGAAACTACAAGACTCCATCAGATTCTTGATTCATTCAGTACACATCAGAACTTGAATTACGCTGTAAAAACTGCAGACGGAAAATTTGCCGGAATGATTACACTGGATCATCTTAAGGAATGTCTTCTGATTATGGAGATGTCTGACGGAATCATGGCAATGGACATTCAGGAACCCTGCAAAACATCGGTAAAACCTGACATGCTTGTTCCCGATGTTTATCAGCTTTTTGAAGCCACCGACACGGAAGCACTTCCTGTTGTTGATGATGATGGAAACCTTCTTGGCATTGTTGAAAAACCGGTAGTTGACCATTATCTGCATCTTCAGGTTATGGAACTGCACAAAAAACTTGCCGAACTGGACAAATAAGTGCAAAATTATACACGGAGAATCATATGAAAAAGCATTTTTACATTTTTGCAGTTCTTGCAATGGTTTTGGGACTGATGATGATTTCAGCTCCATCTTCATTCATTAAAGTCCTTGTAATTCTGGCAGGTATTGCTTCTGTTGCAAGCGGAGTATTTGCATTTTTTACGGCGCGCCATCTGGTTGATTCACCCGTATTCCTTTGGACAGTGACAGGCCGTTCTCTTCTTGGCGTAATAGTCGGTCTTCTTGCCGTAATTCTTCCCCTTGCAATCGCAAAAACCGCATGGACAATCATGATGTACATTCTGGCCACAGAACTTGCAGTTTCCTGTCTTGTTCAAGTGTACGATGTTTACATGCTCAAAAACAACGGTGTTGAGACAAAGCCCTTTATCGGCGAAATCCTGATTTCTGCAATTCTTTCAGTTGTGCTCTTCATCATGCCGGCCACAGTGGGAGAAATCATTGTGCGGGTTCTTGGCGTAGTAATCGTTATTGCGGCCGTTGTACTTGCTGTCTGGACTTATAAAGCAAAAGAAAAACAGAATTTCATTGTAGGCACTGTTACCGAAGCGGACGCAGAAGACGTGGAATTCTCCGTAGAAGACTGATTTTTCAGCTGCAAACCTGCAAACTTACAGCAGCTCGGTAAGGAACCGGTTCAGAAGCAGGAGTCCTTCCCCGGTCAAAGCATAGAATGTGTCCGACTTGTCCTGAGCGCTGTAAGTGTATGCAAGCCCTTTTTTCTGCCAGCGGGCAAAAACTTCGTCATTGCGGTTCTGCCCGTTGCCGCAAATCCGCTCTTCAAAGCTGTGTCCGAATCTTTTAAAGTATTCAGATCCGCTTATTCCCTGTCTTAACCGGAATCCCATCATAAGAAATTCAAACTCTTTTGTCTTTTCATCCAAATCTTCTGTTTCTTCAGGCGGCAGTTGTCCGGCAGCCAAAGCTTTGCAATAAGCGCACACATCATCTTTGTCCGAATAACGCAAATTCCCGATTGTTCCCGTGGCTCCTGCCCCAACCCCGATGTAATCATTCAAAAGCCAGTAAGTCATGTTGTGACGGCTTTGACAACCGGGCCTGCAGAAATTGGAAACTTCGTACTGAGAAAACCCATGCTGTTCAAGAAAACCCCGGCCCATAAGCCATTGTCTGTCATTTGTATCCTGATCATAAGGGACTTTTCCAGCGTCCACCATTTTGTACAATGGAGTTTCTTCTTCAAGAGAAAGGGCATAAAGAGAAATGTGATCAGCACCGCAACTTGAACCAAGTTCAAGGCCTTTCATAAAAACTTCATCGGAAAGGCCCGGCAAACCTGATATAAAATCCAGAGAAAGCCTGTGATTTTTACGGCCGGCCCAAAAATTTTCAAGAAACTCCAAAGCAGAAAAAATGCATTCCGAATCACTTCTGCGGTTCAAAGTGCGCAAAACTTCCGGATCTACAGACTGAATTCCAACAGAAAGCCTGTTTATTCCGAAAGAATCGATTTTTCCGAGAAAATCCTGAGTCAGGTCAGCAGGATTCGCTTCAATGGTGATTTCTTCCGGCATTTTCCGTGAAGATGAAAAAACAGTTTTCAGGATTTTTTCAAGTTGAAAAGCAGACAGAAGGCTTGGAGTTCCGCCGCCAAAATATACAGTTTCAAAAAAATCTGTACCGAACTGTCTGCACCTTAAAGGAATTTCCGCACAGAGAGACTCCACATATTCATCGCTTACGGATTTTACAGGCAAAGAAAAAAAATCACAGTAAGCACATTTTGAAAGACAAAAAGGAATGTGGATATAAAGTGCTGCCATAAAGCAAAAAAATCAGTTGAATGGGAAGAACCGCCAGACCGCAACACCTTTGATCTGAGAAGCTTTTACAGGTCCGTAAAAACGTGAGTCAATGGAGAAAACCCGGTTGTCTGCAAGAAGAAAGTATTCGTTGTCGCCCAAAACAATTTCGTCCATTTCTTGAGGCACACCGATTCTTCCGTCATGAGCGGTGCTTCCTTCTATGGAAGTTTCGTAAGTAATCTGAGCCATTTCCGATTCAGTAAGAAAATGACTCTCTCCTGCCGGTTTTACATAAAGCTCGTAGTTTTTCATGTAGATTGTGTCACCGGGCATTCCCACAACTCGGCGCAAAGTGTCCGCATTGGCAGAAATTCCGCCCTCAAGGATTGTGTTGTAGTTCTGGAAAAGGAAAAAGTTTCCGAACATTTTTCCCAATTCCGGCAGCCAGCCTTTGTACTCGGAAAAATCAGGATTAAGATACACAACTGAACCGCGCACAATATCCTGTTTCTGCCAGAACATAGGTTTTTCTCCGTTGGTAACTGCAACAAAAACCCGGCTTCCGCTGCTGTATTCAGGCGCCATTGATTCAGACACCACTGAAACAGGAAAAATTATGAATGAAAACAAAAGATTGATTACCGTGAAAACTACAAGAAAAACAATTATCAAAAGCAGAATTTTGCGCTGCAACTGGCGCTTCAATTCTACGGAAAAATCAAACTGTGACTGAGCCATAGAAAAACAATACCATTTATTGCAACAAGACGTCAATTTCCATAAAATCTCATCATGATCAGAAACGCAAAAATTGATGACTTGGAAAGAATTACAGAACTTTTCAACATCGGGCGCAACTTTATGCGTCAGAACGGAAACAATTCCCAATGGATTAACGGATATCCTTCGGAAGAACTGCTGAGGAACGACATTTCACAAAATAATCTTTACGTTGAAGAAACTGATTCTGAACTGACAGGAGTTTTTGCCTTCATTTTGGGAGAAGACGCAACTTACAAAAAGATTTATGAAGGAAAATGGCTTAACGATGAACCTTACGGGACAATTCACAGAATTGCTTCTGACGGAATTCATCACGGATTTTTCCAGCGGGCTTTGGACTTCTGCGCAAAAAAAACAGACAATATCCGCGTGGACACACATGCAGACAACAAACCGATGCAGAACACTCTGTCAAAAGCCGGATTCACTTACTGCGGAATCATTTACATTGAGGACGGATCGCCTAGAGTTGCTTTTCAGAAAGCAGGTGTTCAGGAACACTGAGCGCGCCCTGACGTATGATTTTAACCCCGTTGCCGGACAATGCAACAATTGTTGAAGGTTTGGCGTCCGGGTCAGCATCTCCGCCGTCTACAATCAGTGCCACATCCTGTGCAAAAACTTCTTCCATTGTGCGTACATCATGAAGCACAGGTTCGCCGCTTTTGTTCACGCTGGTGGAATAAAGGGGGCCGCCTGAAAGTTCAATTACTTCACGCAGCCATTTTTCGCCCGGACACCTGAAAGCAGTTGTGCCGCCTTCAAGATTGTTCACGATGATTGTAAGAGGACCCGGCCACAAAGCGGTAAGTTCTTCAGGAATCACATCATTTGTGTAGCAGGCAAGCATTTCTACGCTGCTTACAAGCTGGATAAGCGGTTTGTTCTCAGCCCGCCCTTTTGCGGCAAAAATCAGCGCTTTGGAATCAAACCGGGAGCAGACAAGGCCGCTGAACCCGTAAACAGTGTCCGTAGGAACAATAACGATTTTGCCGGAACAGAGAGCTTCGGCAGTTTTTTGTGCAGAATCAGAATCAGTTTTAAGAATGGTCATCAGATTGTTTCTTTTGCAAGGCGGGAATTCCGTGCATAGACGGAAAGTGACTGAATAAAGAAAAGCATGAGGGAAACAAAGAATCCTGCAATACCTGCAATTTTGCAGCTGCGTTCATCAATGTATGAAACCGGCTCAATTCTCATTACGGTTCCGGTATCATAAACCCGCAGTTCCCGCTCAGACAGTCCGTTGATTTTTACCAGAAACTGGCCATCTTCAACCAATCCGAGTTTTTTTGCAAAAGATTCAATGGTAGCCCGGTCACTTTGCAGAGCACGATAATCAGTAACAAGACTTTCGTTTATCGCATTAAGTTCTGAAACATGTTCGGTAAGTACAAGTTTCTGTTCATAAAGCTGTCTGTAAGCAAGAATTCCGTTCTGTCCTGCTACAACGCTGAAAACTGTGTAAATTGCAATACCGATTATTAATGAAATCAAAAACTTTATATGCGACATAGGAATTTTTTCGGCACGTTATTCAAATTTCCACACTTATGAAAATCAAAAAATCGTAAATCTTTTTGTAATTTTTTCCTCATACTGATTTTTCCCCAATTTCTTGCACAATTTCTTGCACACGATAAACGCATACCACTGAACTCCGCCGAAAGCAATTGTTGCCGATGAACTCAAAAAAATCCCTACATGACTTGTAAAAAAAAATCCTCTAGAAATTCACAGAAAATGCCGATAAAACAACCTATGAAAATCTCTGAAAATTTCTGCGCATTTTCAGAGTTCATCTTCGGGGAGTGAATATGTCTCTTGAACAAGAAAACAAAAACAATGATTTGAACAACATGCAGTCGGAAGAACTGGAAAAATACGGAGTATGGGTAAAACGTCCTGTGCCTGATTCTCTTTCCATAAATCCTTTTGACAATACCTTTACTGTCGAAACAGCTTCCACCCTTTTTACAGAAGAAGATCCTCTGATTCAATCTGTAAGCGCAGACCTGCCCGCAGAAGAAGAAATTTCCCTTTCTGACTTTTTGGGAGATTCTTCCGAAGAAACAACAGAAACACAAAATACAATTATAGAAGAAACTGAACAAAAACAACCTGAAAATCTGGAATTCAATGATATTGATGATTCTGTTCTGAGTGAAAGCACAGATTCTTTGGGAGCAGCAGGAATCGCGGATTTTGATGCAGATGCATTGACTGCGGAACCTGAAAACACTGAAGAAAAAACTTCTTCCGATGAAGAACCTGAAATTTTCGGTGACATGGAATTTGAGAATCTTTCAGAAAGCAACGAACTTACACCTTTGTCTTCCTATGATTTTTCAGAATCTGAAGAAACAGCTTCAACTTCTACAGAAGAAGACATTCCTGATCCGGTTTTTCAGGACACTTTTCCTGAATCTTTGGATGAGCTTTCTTTTACCGATTCATTAAGTCAGGAGGAAGATCCTCTTTTATTTGATAATTTCAATGAAAAGGAAACAAATTTTTCTTTGGAATCAAAGGAACCGGTTACTATGGCAGAAGACATGCCGGTTTTTGACCAGCTTCCTGAAATTGAAGAAACAATCTTTGAAACACCTGTTTCAGAAGAAAACCAGCCTTCTGCTGAAACAATTGAATCAACTGAAAATGAATCTGAACCGGCAACCCCTGAATTACCTAAAGATCCTTTTGACAATTCAATTTTTGAGGAAACAGGTCTTGTAGCTCCGGCCGATTCAGAAGAAAATATTTCTGAAGAAATTGATTTCAATGCAACAGAAGAAGTCAGCTTAGATGATTTTCTTGACGGAATGGATTTTGAAGAACCGGACATGCCTGTTGCAGCATCAACAATTGCCGCAGTAACAGCAGCCGTTGAATCAGGAAAAGAAGAAGAAATCAGTCTTGATGAATTCGGCGTTGACTTTGACAGCGGTTCAGGCGACGGAACAGAATCCGTTTCTTTGGATGAATTCGGAATCGATTTTTCAGACAGCTCCACAGAATCAGTTTCTCTTGAAGATTTTATTCCAACCAAGAAAAAAGAAAAGAATGACATAATAAATGATCCGCCTTTGGATATTGAACTTTCTTTTGATGACAACTTCGTAATGGAAACAGTTGCCAACCCGGAAGACAATATTGAAGGCGAAAATGATTTTATGGACGCCGTGTTTACCGGTGATTCCTTTGACAATTTTGACGACATTTTCGAAAACATTACAGACATAGGTGAAACTTCCACACCAGCAGAAGAACCGGCTGCCGCCTCTTCAGAAATTTCTTTTGATGATGTTTCTGAGTTTGACGACCTGCTCAATTCTTTCTCTGACGAAGCACCTGTTGCCAAAGCAGAAACGGGTGCCGTTTCTGTTTCCGGCCCGGCAAAACAGAGAGATTATGATCTTTTTGTATCAATGGAAGACGAAGAAAAACCTGCAGCCCAGAGTGCAACAGTCCATGAAGAAGAGGAAGAAGAAGCCGTTGTTGAATTGTATACCGACAGCGATGATTCAGAAGGTTTCAACATTTCTGCACCGATTGAAGGAGCAAGTTCGTCTTTCTCTCTTTCTGACATGGCAGACTTTGATGATTCCATTGAATTTATTGACGAAACAAACCCTTTTGATCAGGCCCAGGATCAGGTTGCAGTGCAGGAAACTGATCCGGCCCAAGACCAGTCACTGCCGGAAGAAATCGTAACAGAAAATATTGCTGAATCAGAAGAAGTTCCTTCTGACCCGGAACAAGAAACAATTATAACAAAAGATGAGAACGTTATGCAGGATTTATCATTGCCCGAAGATTTGGATTTACCGGATGACATTGATTTGAACGAAGCTTTCAATTTGATTGATTCAACTGATTTTTCTGCTTTGACAGAAGAATTTGCAGAAGAGCCCGCAACTGCTGAAGAAGAACCAGTTCAGACTGAGGAACCTGTGGTCGCAGAAGATGAACCGATTGTGACAGAGGAACCTGTGGTCGCAGAAGATCAACCGATTGTGACAGAGGAGCCCGCTTTTGACGAAGTGCCCGCTTTTGCCGCGGAAGAACCTGTCGTGACAGAGGAGCCCGTTGCTGACGAAGTGCCCGCTTTTGCCGCAGAAGAACCTGTCGTGACAGAGGAGCCTGTTGTTGACGCAGAAGAACCTGTCGTGACAGAGGAACCCGTTGTGGAAGAAGAACCTGCTTTTGACGCGGCATCCCCTACCCCAGTTAATGAAAATGAAGAAACTGCAATGCCAAAAGAAGAGCCTTGCGCTTTCCAATACGAAACAGACAATGAATATCCTATTTTCCAGGATGAAGAAGAACCTATGGAAGAACCGATTCCGGAACCGGAAGTTTCTGACGCAGAAGAAAGCTTTTTGTCAACACAACCTGAATTTGACCAAAATGAAATGAATGCTTTCGTCGGTACAGTTGATTCAGCAGAGAATGACAAAAATGATTTGTCCCAGTTTGCCGCAGACACGATTACAGACAGCGATATACCCACTGTAAGCAGTTTGCTCAGTGATTTTGATAATAAACTTGATAACTCAAGTATTTCAGAGTATACTGATTCAGTTGATTTCACGGAGGATTTCACCAGCATGAATGAAGAACCCATCATTTCAGATTCCAACACATCTACAGCAGATGTGCTCAATCAGATCATGAACGAGCTTTCCGCTCTTCGTTCTGAAATAAATACACTGCGTACAGACATTGACGCGCTCAAAGCAAACAAATCCGAAGAACCGGAACAGTTTATTCCTCAGGAAGTTTCAGAAGACATTCCTGCAACAGAAGACCCTGTTATTGAACCGGCTGCCGAAGAACCTGCTGAAACAAGCGGTGGATTCTTTGCCGATGACGGAGAAGACGATACAATTGCCCTTTCCGGTGATGAACTGAACAATATCCTTAACAGTGCTGATTTTACAGAAGAGAATGCAGAAGATCAGGTTGTTGAAGATCAGCCTGCTGAAGAAACACCTGCAGAAACTGATTTGGATTCAGAAGCGGAAATTGAACCCATGGCACAGATTGAAGAAGATATGTCAGTCGAAATGCCTGAAATTGAAGAGCCGATTATTGAAGAACCTGCTTTTGAAGAAAATGATTACGGTCTTGATGATCCTGAAGCAGAAGTTCCTACTGAACTCCCTGACGAAATCGATATTCCTCAGATGGAAAACACTTTCGATGAACCGGCAGAAGAGCCTGTTGTTTCAGACGAATCAATCATTATTGAAGAAACAGACGAACCTGTAGCAGAAGAGCCTGCATTTGAAGAACCGGTTATTGATGAACCAGAACCAGAAGTGGAAGAAACCGTTTCTGAAGAAATTGCCGCTGATGAACCTGTCATGGAAGACAACAGTGCTTTTGCCGATATCATGGCTGACATTCAGGATTCCGCCGAAGAAGAAACTTCTGATGTTTCAATTTCAGAAGATGAATTGGCAAGAGCTCTTCAGTCAACTCCCGTAACTGAGGAAGCTCCTGTCGAAGAACCGGTTTTTGAAGAGCCTGTTGCCGAAGAAACACCTGCAGAACCTGAAGCCTTTACAGAAGAACCTGCATGCGAAGAACCGGTTTTTGAAGAAGTATCAGAAGAAGTCGAAGACGATATTGATGAAACTCCAACTGACAAAATGTTCGAAAGTGAAGACTGGAACGAACCAAAGATTTCAGAAGAAGAAATCCTTGGAGACGCTTCTTTTGAAGACAACGGCATTTCACTTGACGAAGATTTTGAAGTTCCTGCCGGTGAAACAGACGACTTTGCTTCTGAAGTTTCAGAAGAAGACGCAGTTGATGAACCGGTTGCAGAAGAACTCAATTCCTTTGAAGAACCTGCAGTTCCAGAAATTGAAGAAACAGTTCCAGAAACAGCAGAACCTGCTCCGGAAGAAGTTCCGGAAGAACCGGCCGCTTCTTTGGCCGCAGAAGATTCTTCTGCAGTTCCTGACGAACTGAAACAGGATGTAAAATCCGTTCTTCTTTACATGGATCAGCTTCTGGAAAACCTTCCCGAAGAAAAAATTGCAGAGTTTGCCCGTTCAGAGCATTTTGAAGTTTATCGCAAACTTTTCACAGAACTGGGATTGGCATAATTATGGGTCTGTTCCGCAAGATAACGGATAACTTTTATTTGCCCACGGAAGAACACAAAGGGTTGCTGGGACTTGCAAAAAAAGTCCTTGATTCAGACAGCTCTAATCTTCCCCCGGCAGAAAAGTTGCTGAAAAACAATGATTTATATGCTTTGAGCACCCTTGTACTTGAAGATAATGTTTTTCAGACACTGTTTTCCTGCGGACTTGAGTCCTCTTCTTTTGATACCGCATTGTCCACCGCTGATTTCTGGAACGGCACTTTTGCGGCTGACAATCAGGTTTGGTACCGTTTTTCAGGTGACGAACTTTCTCCTTACTACCAGCTTTTTTCGGAATCAGACAAACATTGTATAAACACACTGTTCATCTGCCGTTTTCTTCACAATGACAAGGCTTGCATAGCTTTGGTTGCTTCCGAAAAAGAAAAAACTTCACTTCCGGACGATTTTCTTGAAACGCTGGTTTCACTTTCTTTCGAGACTGATCAGCTTTGAAACTGGATTTTTCCATTGCAAAAGACGGTTCCAAAACAGTTTCCGCAAATGGTTTTTATCTTCATTCATCATATAGGCCTTTTTCGGAAGCCCAACGTTTCGTTCAATCAACAGATTTCCAGTTTTCGCCTCAATTCTTGATTTTTATAGGTCTGGCACTCCCCTACCCTATTTTGGAATTGAGGCAAAAATTTCCAGATTCAAAGATTATTTCTTTTTGCTTCAACAAAGAATTTGTAACACAATCAGAAGACCTTTTACAAAGAATTTCGGGTCATGACATTTTTTTTGTGAATGATGCAGTTTCTGCCCCAAACATTGCAGATTTGCTTTTCGGACAAATCGGGGAAGAATCAGCTTTTTTGACACAAACCCTGGAATGGGCTCCATGCGGCAAAGCGTTTTCTGAAGAAACTGAAAAATGTTGGGAAGGTGTCCGCCTTTTTCTGAAAAAATCTACAACTTTATTGCACACGCGGGCTTACTTTAACAGACGCTGGTTTCTGAATACGGTAAAATTCTTTCGGAACACAGCAAATTTTGTCATACCCGAAAAAAGTTCCAAACCGGTTCTTATTGCAGCATCCGGAGCTTCTTTGGTCAACTCAATCGAACATATCAGGAAAAACCGAAACAAATTAACACTTCTTGCAGTTTCCTCAGCAATAAGCCCTTTGCTTCATTACAATATAGTCCCTGATCTCTGCATTTCAACTGACGGCGGTTTTTGGGCAACAAAACATCTTGCACCATATGCAAGAGATTCACGGCTTAAAAATGTTCCTCTTGTTTTAAGCGCAGAATCAGCCTGTCAAAGCAGCATACTCAAATCAGCAAAAATCATTCCTCTTTGTTACGGCGACGGACCGGAATCAGTTTTTTTTGAACAGTTGAAAATTCCTTTCGTAAAAGGAAAAAGGAACGGAACAGTCAGCGGAACAGCATTGGAGTTTGCAAAACTCATTTCAAATCAGAAAATTTATTTTTGTGGTCTGGATTTGGCATCTTCTGAAGGATTTGCACACACTCAGCCGAATCAGCTGGAAATTCAATCTTCAATTTCTGACATAAAAATTTCATCACAGGAAAACCGCATAATTCCTCAAACTTTTTTTATCGAATCCCTTGATATTTACAGAAATTGGTTCAGCAATCAGGGAAATTCGCAACAAAACACATTTGCCCGTCTTGTAAGCAACAAAGACAAATTGTCTTCTATCGGGAATGTTGAAGACATCAATTGGAATTCAATCAGTTTCGGGACAAAAGAAAAGCCAGAAAACCCGGAAAAAATAAAAGTACAAGAAATCGTGACAAACAAATCAGAAATCAACCAAAAAATTCTTGACTTGATTCATGATTTTCCGGACAAACATGTCCTTATGGAAACATCAGCCTTTGCGGAATCCATTCTGTTAAAGCGAAAGATGGAGAATGACGAAGAATTAACTGAAAAAATCCAATCACTAACCAAGGATTTGCTTGGAAAAGCAGAAAAATTATGCAGAATCTCACAATAACCGGACAAAGCATTTATTCTTCATTCAAAACATCAAAAACAAATGACAGAATTCCAATTTATTTTACAGGGAATGCTTCACTTTCACTTTACAATCCCCAAAGAGATGCTGAAAACTTTGTAAAAGCCCAGAAAATTTCGGCGCAAACAGGGATGATTGTTATAGCCGGTATTGCAAACGGATTTCATGTCCGAAAAATTGCAGAAACTTTTCCAACTGCAAAAATAATCTGCATTGAAGCAAACCGGGAAAGCCTTGCATTTTTGCAGGTTGAAAAACTGATTTCTGAAGAAATTCTCTGCAATCCGAAGATTCAGTTCTGCACTTTGACCGACTTTTCCCAAGTTTTGAAGAACAATTATTTTCCTGCTTTGGACGGGGATTTTTGCTTTGCACCTTTGCTTTCTTGGACAATGGCCGCAAACAAGTTTCTGGGGAAAAATGATTCTTCATGGCTCTATAATTTAACAAACGGCACAATAAAAGACATTTCCCGTGATTATGCAGTTCAGGCCCGTTTCGGAAAAATCTGGAACAAAAATATTCTGCAGAATCTTTATTGCATTTCCCAAAATCCGGAACTTTATGTTTCACCAAAAGAATCAAAGGATTTTTCCGGAAATACTGCGGCAATAATCGGGGCAGGACCTTCTCTGACAAAGCCTCTGCTTTCCCATTTGGCGGAATACAAGGATTTTTATGCAGTTTTCGCGACAGACACAGCTTTTCCCACGTTGATGAATGCAGGAATAAAACCTGACTTTGTGGTCTCAATTGATGCACAGCAAATCAGTGTGCAGCATTTTATCGGACAAGACTGCAGCAACATTGTTCTGGCTTTTGATCTTTGCGCTGCCACAGGACTTGTGCAATATGCAGCAAAAAAAGGTGCTTTTCTTCTGCCCTTCTCTTCCGGACACCCGATGATTTCCTTTTTAAACACAAAATTCCATGAAAACAACGGAAGCGATTTATGCATGACTTGTTCTGCAGGAGCTGGTACAGTTCTTCACGCAGCAACTGATCTTGCAAACCAGCTGGGCTTCAGGAAAATACACATTTTCGGCGCAGACTTTGCTTATCATCACGGAAAAACTTACACTTCCGGCACATATATTGATTCGTCTGCTTTCAACACGTCTTCAAAATTGAATACAGCGGAAAACTTTTTTTCCAGTTTGTTTTATCGTGCCCCATTGCAAATTGTGCAGAACAAAACTTTTCTTTCTTGCGCACAGAACACGCAGGAGCCGGAAACAGAAAAACTTTACTCAACTGATGTGCTTTTGTCTTATGGAATTGAATTCACAGAATTCGTCAGAAAATTGCAAAGCAAGGGATCAGAAATCAGTTTTATGAATCAACATAACTTAAAATCCCCGGATGGCGCAAAAAAAATCACTTTCAGAAAAAAAGCATCAGAAGACATCACCGGCCGAATAGAAAAGTTGTTTTCCGATTACACAGTTTGTCTTGAAAACCCGGAATCAGCGGACAGATCACTGCTTTTTTCATACCTTCCTTTTATTGCTTGGGCTAAACACTCAAACTCAAATGCCGATAATCAAATGAGTAAAGAGACTTTAGTCAAAAAACTGAAGCAATTCAAGGTGGGATTTTATGAGTGTTAAAAAGGCAAAAACTTTTGCAATTGTTATTTCTGCTGCTTTTGTCATTGCAGCCGTCTTTTTTGTAACAAGCATCATCAGTTTATCGAACAAAGGTTCATCAAAAGCAAGCGCCAGTTTTGATTCCATCAGTACACAAATCAACCAGTCGGCAGAAACAAATCAGATTCTTTCCGCAAGCTATCTTCAGGAAGTAAAAGATATTGTTTCAAAAGCGGATCTTCTTGATGCAATAACGCTTACAAAAGATAGCCTTGTATTTTTTGCATGGCCGGCAGACAGTCATCTTCTGTCTGTTGATGTAAACAGCAACATGGTGATTTCAACATCTTCACCGATGATCAAAATTTTTACAAAAACAATCAACACGGGAAACAGCGGGACTCTTACAATTTCCTGCGCAATGCAGACTTTGTTCAAAAAAGACATTTTTTCAAAAGCCGCCGTTTCATTTCTGATTGTTCTTGCAGGGACAATTGTTTCTCTGGTTCTTCTTATTGTCCAAACATTCCAGTCAAAACACAATTCACCGGTTGATACAAAAGCTGAAGAAACAGCTGATGAACTTGAAACTGAAACTGATTCATTCCCTGATGATTCATCAGAAGATGATTTTGCAGAAGATGAATCAGATGCAGTAGAAGATTCGGAAGAAATTACCGAAGAAAACCCCGAAATTCTCGAAGACGAATCCACAGAAGAGCATACAGTTGAAGAAGATACACTGGATTCAGAAGAAACACATGAGACAGAAAGCATAGAGGAACAGGAAGAAGAAGAAAGTTTCGAACCTGTACTTTCCGAATCAGAAGATCCTATGGGACTTTTTTCTCCAAAAACAGGATTCGGCTGGGAATCTTACCTTGAAACAAGACTTGACGCAGAACTTGTTCGGGCTGCTTCAAATGAACAGGATATTGCACTTTTCATGCTGGTTGTAAAAGAAATCGACCGTCACCCGAAAGCACTCCGCGCTCTTTGCGACCTGATCCTTTCATTCTTTCAGTACAGAGACCTTGTTTTTGAATACGGAAAAGACGGCTTTACAGGAATTGCAGTAAATCTTAACATCAATCAGGCAATGATTGCTTCTGAGCAGCTTTATGCAAGAATTCAGGCACTTCTGAAAGATTACAACCTTGATTTGACAGTTGGAATCGGTATTTCCACACGTTCTTTAAGACTCTTGCCCGGTTCAAGACTTTTGGCAGAAGCAAAAGAAGCTGTGGAAAAAGCGGTTGAAGAAACTGAAATTCCGATTGTTGCATTCCGTGTAAACCACGAAAAATACCGTCAGTACCTGCAGGAAGCAACAGAAAGTATTTCTGTGCCGGAAAACGTAGATTGATCAGCAAAAATGGCCGTTAAACCTTTAGTCCGCTAGACACAACTAATCCTTTTCTGCTATATTACAAACTGAAATGCTTTACTTAAACAGTATAAAAACAGGCTGCTCAAAAGGCAGATCGAGGAGGATCGTTGGCAGACAATAAGGAAAAAGATTTGCGCATTAATGAGCAAATTCGTGTACGAGAAGTCAGACTTATAGACAGTGAGGGCGAACAGAAAGGTATTGTCCCTACCATAGAAGCGCTCAAAATGGCTAGAGAGGTTGAACTCGACCTTGTTGAAGTTGCACCGACGGCTAATCCGCCTGTTTGCAAAATACTTGATTATGGTAAATACCGGTTTGAACAGGATAAAAAGTCCCGCGATTCCAAGAAAAACCAGAAATCTCTGAAATTAAAGGAAATCCGTATGCAGCCCAAAATTGGTGCTGGAGACCTTGATTTCAAAGCAAAGCATATTCAGGAATTCCTGGCTGAGGGCAACAAAGTAAAGGTCACTATTCGTTTCCGTGGTCGTGAACTTGCACATACAGAGCTTGGTCTTGTTGTATTGGAAGAAGTTCAGAAAAGACTTAATGACGAGTACGTTGTTGAAAAACAACCTGACATGGAAGGTCGTTTCATGTCAATGACTCTTTCTCCAAAAGCCAAAAAATGATTTGGGGTGTTAAAAATGCCTAAGATGAAGACAAAGAGAAGTGCTGCGAAGAAATTTTCGCTCACTGGGTCCGGAAAAGTTAAGTATAAGAAGATGAATCTCCGTCATATTCTTACTAAGAAAGCAGCTAAACGCAAGAGACAGCTTCGCGCTTCTGGAATTTTGAGTGAAGCCGATTCAGCAAAAGTACGCAAACAGCTTTTGCCCTACGGTTGAGAAACTGCAAAATTAATAGGAGATAGAATATGTCAAGAGCTATAGACGGTACAAAAAGACTGAGTCATCGCAAGAAGATTCTTAAATTGGCAAAAGGTTTCCGCGGACGCCGTGGAACAAACTACAAAGCAGCAAAAGATGCTGTAACACAGGCTTTGTCTGATGCATATGTAGGACGCCGTGATAAAAAAGGTGACTACCGCTCACTGTGGATTGCTCGTCTTAACGCAGCATGCCGCGCAGAAGGAATCACCTACTCTCGCTTTATTGAAGGTCTTAAAAAAGCTGGTGTTATCATCAACCGCAAAGCACTTTCTAACATGGCAATTGAAGACGCAGCTGCATTCAAAGCAGTTGTAGAAGTTGCAAAAAAAGCATTAGGAGCATAAATTATGATTACCCTGGATCAAGTTCAACTTCTTCAGAAGAAAGTAGAAGATGCCGTTGACACTATCATGGCACTCCGCAAAGAAAATGCTGCATTGAAAGAACGTTGTCGTGCTTACGAAAACAACAACGCTGATCTTTCTCGCCGTGTTACAAACTACGAAGAAGAACAGAACATGATTGAACAGGGTATCATGAATGTCCTTACAAGACTGAACACTGTTGAAGATTCAATTCGCAGCAGTGTTCAGCCCGCTGCACCTGTTGCAGCAAATCCAGTTCCTGTTGAACAAACTTCAATTCCTGCAGAACCTGTAACTCCTGCAGAAACTGAATCCGCAGTGACAGAACCTGTTTCTCCGGAAGAAGCAAATCTTTTCAGTGACATTACCGAAGAAAATCCTTCAAATGATGCTCCTGCAGCACCTCAGTTTGATATTTTCTAAAGCTTATGGGTACTTTACAGATTGAAGCATTGGGAACTTCTTTTACCATTCAGGCAAAAGAAGATTCCGAGTATCTGAAAGAACTTTTGGAACATTATCAAAACACAGTAAAAAAAATCGAAAAAACTACTGGCTTAAAAGAGAACCTAAAGATATCTATTCTTGCCGGTATTTTTATTGCTGATGAATATTTAAAAGAACACGAGAAACTCTTAAAAACAAATCCCGATCTTGCAAAAGTTGACATGAATAAAGTGGAAGAAATGACTTTGGGAATGATCAATTCATTGGACAAGATTCTCTAAAAAAATGGATATCCCTAATTTTTCCGTTTGGGTAGATGCTGATTCCTGCCCTGTTCCTGTAAGAGATTACGTCATTCGCTTTGCAAAGCGTCTGCTTTTCAAGACGTTTTTTGTTGCAAACCGTGAAATAGGAATGCCGAAACAAGACAACTTTAAAATGATTGTTGCAGAAAACCATAAAGATGCAGCTGATGATCTTATTGTTGAAAAAGTGGAACAAAATGACATAGTAATTACACGGGACATTCCTCTTGCAAACCGCCTTGTTGAGAAAAATATAACAGTTTTGAATGACAGAGGAGTCCTTTACACAAAAGAAAATATTCGGGAGCGGCTTTCAATAAGAAACTTTAATTTCGAACTTAATCAAATGAGCATAACGACTGACAAAGGCGGAAGTTACGGCAAAAAAGAAGCACAACTTTTTGTAAACTGTTTTGACAAAGAAATCCAGAAAAAACTGAAGAACCAATAAAAAAGACGGAAGAAACATTCTGGGAAAAAAAAGCAGAACGGAGTAATTGTTTAACCGCTCTGCTTTTTTTATGACAGGCTTATCAGCGGGTTGTAGTTATTTCATTCCATGCACTGGTAATCCGATCAATGACAGTCTGTGCAATGCTGAGTGAAAGCTGAGCTTCAGCCATAGCAATAGTAACATCATGAACATCCACAGAATCCGGATCCACGATAAGCTTTTCTGCCATATCTGAACTTGCCTGCTGTTTGTCATTTACATAATCAACTGCTTCAAGAAGGTAATCTTCAAAAGATTTGCCTGTTTTTTCAGTTTTGACAGCCCCTTCTTTTATAGACTGCAGACCAGCGGAACCAACCAATGGAGCTGATCCGATATGAGCCGCATTATTACGCGCCATCTGAAATGTACTGATAATTGATGTATCCATTATTCCCACCCTGTTCAATCAATTATTGAAATTTTACAACGATTAGCGACCTATTTCAAGGGCTTGCTGGAACATTTCTTTAGAACCCTGAATAACCGATGAGTTGGCTTCATAAGCTCTTGAAGCTGAAATCAAATCAACCATTTCAGTAACAATGTTAACATTAGGATATTCAACGTATCCTGCATTAGGTCCTGATTTGATTGCATCAGGGTGTGTGGGATCATAGACCATCTGGCCCTTTGTATTGTCTTTTACAATTGCTGCAACCTTTACTCCGCTTCCTCCACCGTAATCAAACTGCTCAGGAGCAAAAGGGCCGCGGAACTGAACACCGTCACGTGTTGAAAGAACCACAGAAGAACGTTTATAAGGTCCGCCATCAGCTGTACGTGTAGAAGATGCGTTTGCAATGTTATCAGCAATAACGTCTGTTCGAAGACGTTCAACACTCATTCCTGTTGCTGCAATATTTATGCTTGAAAAAAGACCCATTTTTTACCTCACTTATTTAAGAATGATTTTCATCTGAGAAAACTGAAAGTTTTCCATCTGGGTAAGAAGCTGGTACTGCAGCTGTGTCTTAAGAACAAGCATTGCTTCTTCTTCTGCATCCACATTGTTTCCGTTTGCTTTTGATGTTGTTGTATAATCAAGAACCCGGCGAGGTTCCACAGTTCTGTAATCAATCGGATTACTGGAAGTCAGATGCCGGCTGTCTGTGGCAATCATCTTGAATGATTCGCCTTCATTTTTTTCGCTTTCAAGTGCTTGTTTCAACTGGCTTTCAAAATTGACTGATGTGCGCTTGAAATTAGGTACTTCGGAGTTTGCCAGGTTGTTTGCACTAACCTGATAACGCAGAGAATTTACATCCAGTGCCCGGTGAAGCATATCCACCGATCTTGAAAAACTATTCATTTTGGCCCCCACCAAGAAAAATTAAATAGTTGATTATTCAGCGGTATTCTATTTAATACACCACTTTACTTCTTTTAAATTTTCGGAATTTGAAAAGCAAAGTTTAGGCAATAATGCAAAAAAAGCAAAAAAAAAACCGCCTGCAATAATTGCAAGCGGTTTACCTTCAACCTTTATAAGTAAAACTTATTAGCGGTTGTAGATTTTGTTGTACAGATCTGTAAGAGCCTTAGAGTTAAGGTTTTCACAAGATTTTACGTATGCGTTCCAATCTTTGTTGATGTCTTTCTGACCTGTGATGAACTGGAGTGTCCAAGAAGCAATATTGTCTTTCAGAGGAGTTCCCCACAAGTTGATCTGTTCGTTTTCATCTTCTGTAGGAGCTACAGCAGGATCAAGCGGTTTTGCTTCGCGGTATTTTCCGAGACGTGCATAGAAGTCCTGGAGAACGGGCAGGAAGTTATCAGCATTTTCAGCTGTTGTGTGTCCATACCAGAAGTTACCACCGGCATATCCCCACTGGAGACGGATGTCGAGATCTGTATCTGCACCAGCAATACCCAGACCACCACATTTGTAACCGGGCAGCAAAGCTTTAACCTGAAGACCTGTTGAAGCGTCTGTTACATAGTGCCATGTTTCTCCTTCAGGACCCCATTTGTAGAGTGTGTATGCTTCTGAAGAGTACCACAGCCAGTCAACAAAGCGGAGCATTTTGATGAATCCTGCTTCACCCAGTTCTTTGCGTGCGCGTTCTGCAATCATAACACCGTTTTCAAGACGTGTGTTTTCTGCTGAGTATTTGTTTACAGCAACAGGAGTCATACCATAGTATGCTTCGTAGTTACCTTCACCAACACCAGTGTTAAGACCAGAAATCCATGTTACGTACTGACCGCGGTTGATAGAAATAAGAGCTGTTTTACCGTTGTAGAACTTGTTTGTAGCTGTTGTGTCATCCTGTGTGAATGTTTCAGGATCAAGGATACCGCCAGCAATGAATTTGTTAACCATTGTAACAAATGCTTTCATGTTGTCTGTTCCAGCTGCAAAGTAGAACTGTTTCTTTTCCTGATCGAACTGAACACCGTTTCCGAGAGCCCAACCAGCGTTGATTCCGTATGAGTTACCGATAATCTTGAGGAGGTTACCACCTGTACCCTGTCCAGATTCAGAACCACACCACAGGTCTGACCAGATGTAGTCTTTTTCTGTTACGATACCAGCTTTAACCATGTAAGCTTTTACGTCAACCAGGATGTCATAGAGTCTGTCCCATGTCCATGTTTTTTCTTCTTCTACGATGTCGTATCCGGCTGCTTCAAAGAGGTCCTTGCGGAACATCATTGTGTAGTCCTGGAGTGCTTTTTCGTGAAGACCGGGCAGACGGTAGTATTTTCCGTCAGATTTGATGATTGTATCAACATCAGCTTTCATGTTGTATTTGTTGTAGAAAGCTGTGTAGTTAGGCATATACTGAACATAGTCAGATACAGCAACAACAGCACCACCGTCTACGAATTTTGATTCATCGTATACTTTGGGGATGATGTAAGCTGAGTCACCTGCATTGATTGCAAGTGTGATTTTGTCTGTATAAACAGATGAGTCATAAGCTACAACGTCAAGATGAACGTTTGTTTTGTCTTCAATTTTCTTGAAGATACCTTCAGACAGCCATGTATCAACCATAGGATACCAGCTTGCATCACTGAAGTACATTGTGTATGTAACAGGTTCGTCAGAATGGAATGTTACATTTTCGCCGTATGTGTATCCAACGGCTGCTGCAGCATCAGCTTTATTGGCTGTTGATGCTGTGTCTTTTTTACCGCCTGCAAACAGAGCGGCAACCATAAGAATCGCAACAAGAATAGTTACAATTTTTTTCATAAGGTCCTCCTTATTATATTATGCGCTCACCGAACGCATTTATCAAGTTTTATTCCTTTACACCACCGAGCATCATACCCTGTACGTAGTATTTCTGTACGAAAGGATAAACACAAATGATGGGCAAAGTCATCAGAAGCATTGAACATGCTTTGATATTTGATGCAATCTGCATTTTTTCTGCACTTACTTCACCGGGATCAGCAGAAGTAGATGCACCGGAAATGATTGTCTTCAGGTAGAAGGCAACAGGCCATTTGTTCTTTGAATCCAGATAAAGGAATGCAGTAAACCAGTTGTTCCAGTAACCTACAGCATAGAACAGAACCATTGTAGCAATGATCGGTTTTGAAAGCGGCAGAACAATGCGGAAGAAGATTCCGATTCTTGAAAGCCCGTCCAGTTCACCGGCTTCTTCCAGTTCATGGGGAGTACCGGCAAAGAATGATTTCATCAGCAGAACGTAATAAGTACTGATAAGACCCGGAAGGATAAAACCGGCAACAGTATCACGCAAGCCAAGACGAATCATCAGAACGTAGGTAGGAATCAGACCACCTGCAAAATACATTGTGAAAATGATGAAAGGTGTGAAAAACTTGTTCAGTTTCAAGTTGGGCTTTGAAAGAGGATAAGCCAGACATGAACTGAAGAAGATTGAAGCGAATGTACCGATTACGGAATACAGAATTGTATTTCCATAATAGCGGATGAAGTCACCTTTCTGAATTACAGAAATGTATGTTGTAATATTGAATTCTACAGGAATAATATTTACTTTTCCCTGCATGATTGCTGTTTCAGATGAAAAAGACTGTGCAATCAGGTAAAGGAAAGGATAAAGAGTTACTATACAAATCAGAATCATCAGGACTGTATTGAAAAATGTGAAAACTCTGTATCCCTGGGATTCGCGACGGACATGATTATTTTTTTCAGCCATTTTTTTACTCCTCTTACCAAAGACTGCTGTCTGTTGTCTTTTTGGAGATATAGTTTGCTATACTCAGAAGGACAAAGTTGATGATACCTTCGAACAAACCTACAGCGGTTGCATAGCTATAGTTTGCAGAACCGAGACCCATGCGGTAAACATAGGTAGAAACAATATCTGCAGTTTCGTAAGTCATCGGGTTATAAAGAAGGAATACCTTTTCAAAAGAACCGCCAGAACCTACAAGACCACCGATATCAAGAATCAGCAGTGTTGTAATTGTCGGCATGATACAAGGCAATGTGATGTGCCATACGCGCTGGAAATGACCGGCACCGTCAACCTCTGCAGCTTCATACAGAGAAGGATTGATGTTTGCCATGGCAGCAAGATAGAGAATTGTTCCCCAACCCAAACTCTGCCAAATACCGGAAGCAACGAAAATAGTTGAGAACCATTCAGGAAGTGCTACAAAAGTTATTGCCTTACCGCCGAAAAACTCGATTACATGGTTTACAGGACCGTTTGTAGAAAGCAGTTCGCGGATCATACCGGCAACAATAACCATTGAAATGAAGTGAGGCAGATAAGAAACAGTCTGAACGAACTTTTTCCAATGGATGTTCTTGATTTCATTAAGCAGCAGAGCAAAAATCAAGGTCATCGGGAAACGGAAAATCAGATATGTAATATTGAGAGTAAGTGTATTTCTGAAAGCACGCCAGAAACTAGGATCTCCGATAAACTGTTTGAAATATTTTGTTCCGCTCCAGTTGTCACCGAAAATGCTTGATCCTGCACGATAGCGGCGGAAAGCGATGATGTTACCGGCCATGGGAATATAGCGGAAAATGATGTAATAAAGCACAGGAACCAACATCAGTGCATAAAGTTGCCAATAATCAATAAAATGTTTTTTCCAACCTGAAGCAGGAGCTTTAAGCTTGCTCTTGGCGGTAATATCCATATTATCTTTCATACAACCTCCTTTTTTTTTGTTCTTCAATACTTGTCTGCTTGCATACTTGCATACTAGTTAATCAATACACACAGATTATCTGTGAAAAAACCAGCCGTCAATAATACTTTTTCCCGATACTTTCAATTAAAATTAGATGTCATAATTGGTTTGTAAGTAGAAAACTGGTATACTAGTTTACAAGTCCCCGGTCAAAGGAAGTCTGATTCTTACGACTGTGTTCAATTACCAACATAAGGAATCTTTATTATGGATACCACAGAACAGTTCGAAATGATTCTTGCCATTCTGCAGATTGTTATGATGATTCTTTCTGTCGCCCTTTTCTTTTTGGGACTTAGAAAAGTCTTCCGGTTTTATTACGGCGGGAAAAATCCTGAAACAGAAGGATACAGAACACCGGAACAGGCAAAAAAAGACACTGCGGAAATGCGCAGGACCAGCCTTTCCTTTTTGGCGGGCGGAATGCTTGCTTTTGCAGGATTCAGTTTCTGTTCACTTTTCATGCCGATGAGCATCGAAGGTTACAATCTGTTCGAGATCATTCTGCAGGCAGTGGTAAATGCTTTTGTAAACACCGGTTTTCTGGTTCTGCTGCCCCTTGTGATTCGCCGGCGGAGACACTGATTTTTTTGGAAACAATTAACAGAGGAACATAAATGGAAATTTTGAAGAAAGAGCTTAGCGAAACAACCAGAGAATACGCACTCCGTGTAATCCGCCACAACATCATGAAACTGGAGATTGCGCCCGGCAGCATGATCAGTGAGCAGGAAGTGGCTCAGACACTGGAAATTTCAAGGACACCGGTTCACGAAGCTCTGCTTGAACTTTCCAAATCAAAAATCGTGGATATTCTTCCCCAGAGAGGATGTCTTGTCTCCATGATTGACTTTGAACTTGTGACAGAAGCGGTTTTTCTGCGCCGCACAGTTGAATGCGCTGTGGTCAGGGAAGCATGTACTCTTGCAACAGACAAAGATTTTGCGGTTCTTGATGAGAATATCCGGCTTCAGGACTTTTACCTTGCAAGCCATTCCTATGACAAGGTAATGGAACTGGACAATCAGTTTCACCGCTATCTTTACGAAATTTCAAACAAAATGCAGTGCTACTACATGGTGGAACTGCTGAACATTCACTTTGACCGGCTCAGAGACCTGAGTCTTTATTCGGTCAAAAACCTGAAGATTATTGACGACCACAAAGAACTGCTTGCGGCAATGCGGCTCAGAACACCGGAAAAAGCGGAAGAAATACTTGAGAAGCATCTTTCCCGCTTTGAGATTGACCGGGCAGAAATCAAAGAAAAGTTTCCCCAGTATTTTACACGGTAGAAAGTTTCTTGTACTCGGTCGGAGTAACGCCGGTTTCTTCACGGAAAGTTTTCATGAAATATTTGACGTCTCCGAATCCTGAAAGGTTAGAAACCTCATAAACCTTATAGCATCCCTTTGCCAGAAGCCGTTTTGCTTCCTGAATCCTGAGTTTCTTAAGGTATTCATTGAAATGCAAACCGGTGTGTTCCGTGAATTTTTCTGAAAACCATGTGTAATTTACGGAAACTTCGTTGGCAACAGTCGCCATGTTGATGTTTTTCGTAAAATGACTGTTAAGATACTCCAATGCTTCGTTGATGAAAGGGTAAGCCGAGCGCCCGCGTTTTTTGAGGGCACAGGAATAGACCAGATAATCTGACACACAGGAACGCCATTCTGACAAAGATGAATGAATCCAGATGTTTTCAATCATAAGGGCTTTTGTTTTAAGATAAACATCCTGGTCAGAGCCTAAACGGGTTGACTTGAGTACCTGAGACTGGATTTTTACGTAAAACTGATAAAGGAGCTGTGCATAATTTTCTTCAAGCTTTTCGGCACTCTCCCCTTTTTCCGGTCCAAAAAGATCAAAAATTGCATTGAGTGATTTCTGCACACCGGCAGCTTCTCCCAGTTCAAGGCGACCCAAAAGCTGCTCAAAAAGATGATCAAGCTGGTCAACTGCCAAAGCAGGCTTTGTATTCCACATGTAGACAGAGCAGAGTTTTCCTCCGCAGAAAACATACATGGGTTCAATTTTGAGAAACTGACTCAGGAATGACACAAAGGCATTCTTTTGGGCGCTTTGTATTTCAGAGGGATTCTGCAGCATGGAACTTACGCCTACACGCAGAGAAACGGAAGCCGGATCAGGATTTTTGCAGGATTCGCAATGCTGGATTTTTCTGCCTGCACTTTTTGGAATGGCTGCAGTAACATAATTCTTTTTCTTTTCAAGAACATAATATTCTCCGGGAGAAAAAGTGTTCTCGAAGAAACAGCCGGGATTGTCGCCGGAAACTGCAACACAGTACAAACCGTTGGCAAAAAGTGATGTATCAGATGTGCGGGCTACTTCACCATGGAGAAAAGACTGCATTACAAGTTCGTTACGGTGCTGTTCTTTCTGACGGGATATTTCTATTGCTTTGTTCACTGCTTCAACAAGTTCTTTCTGGTCCACAGGTTTAAGAATGTAGGTAAGAGCACCATAAGACAAAGCTGCCTTTGCATAAGAAAAATCATCAAAACCGCTTAGAACGATAACAGAAGGCCTATTCTGAGAATCAATTCCGCTTACCTGACGCATCAGCTCAATTCCATCCATTTTGGGCATTCTGATATCAGTAATAAGAAGGTCAAGCTGTTCGGTCCTGCAAAGTTCAAATGCTTCTTCACCGTTTTTGCATTCAAAAAAGTTTACCGGAATATCAATTGAATCAGACAAAATTTTTCTGATTCCTGCGCGGATGAGTTTTTCGTCATCGGTAATTGCAATGTTTATCATAATCAGTCACTCCTCCTGTAATTCTTTCTGAATAAACGGAACAGGCACAAAAACTGCTGTTCCTTTGCCAAGTTCAGATTCAATCCTTATTCTGAAATCATTGCCGGCAAACATGACAAGCCGCTGCTGAATGTTTTTCAGACCTATGCTTCCTGCAGAATCCCGCTCAAATGTGTCTTGTGCCAGATACGCTTCTATAGAAGAAATCTGCTCCGGTGTCATGCCCGGTCCAAAATCCTTTACGCAAAGTTCCAGCACATTTCCTGTTTTTTTCGCGCTTATTTCAAGGACAGCATCAGCACCTTCAGTTTCGATTGCATGAAAGAATGCGTTTTCAACCAAAGGCTGCAGAATCATTTTGGGAATCTGAACCTGATTGAATTCTTCAGGAATTTCTATCTGAAGGGAAATAACGTAGTCGTTGCGTATGTTGAGAATATGCACATAAGACCTGACATACTCGATTTCTTCTGCAACAGTTACTTTATGGACACGCCAGCGAAGACAATAGCGCATCATTTTTCCGAGAACGGTTATGCTTTCCACAATGTCGTCCTGGTCAGCCAGAACAGCCTGCATTCTTATTGTTTCGAGAACATTGTACAGAAAGTGGGCGTTTATCTGGTTCTGCATGGCCTTCATCTCAGTGTCCGCAATAAGCTGCTGTTCCTGGGTAATCTGCACGATCTGACGGTTTATGCGGTCCATCATGTCATTGAAGGCGGCCTGAGTGTCAGCAACTTCATCTCCGCCGTCAACATTCAGTTTTACGTTAAGATTTCCGTGAGAAACCTGCTGAAGTCCGTCCATAACTGAATAAATGCGGGTCATAAGGCGCCCTGTTGCATATTTTATGACAAAAAACATGACAAAGCTGATAATCAGGAAAAGCCCGAAAATTCCGCCTGTGTACATAAGTACGGTGGAATCAATCTGATTTGTCTCAGAAAGCTGAACAAGAACAACATTTATCCGTGGAATAATCTGATAAGAAACGATTCTTGATTTTCCGTCAATTTTCAGGTCTTTTACGCCTGAAATCAAATCCTGCTGCTGCACAAGGGGAACTGAAAAATCCATTTCACCGAAAATCAGATCTGCAAGTTTGGACACCGATTCGGGAGAAAGTTCAGGAAAAACGCCTGGAAAAGATTTGTCTGCAACGGATTTCATGCGCACCGTAGTGTCTTTGTCCCAGTCAACCAGATTCGACTGAGGCAGCTGAAAACTGAATGCATACTGACTCGTAAAATCATCAGTGCGGGTGTAAAGCTGCCCGAAAAAAACGTCCATTTTCATGGCAATCTGCATGTAGCCCATGTTTTTGCGGTTGCGGTTCAAAGGTCTTGTTGAACAGACTGAGGGTTCCATATATGCCATCTGGTTTCCCATGTAAGAAGCCACGTAATTGAATTCCCACTTGTCAAGATCTGCAAGATTTGTTCTGGAGGACTGAAGGATAAAAGGCCAACGTTCCGGAACAAGAGGATTGTCAGAGAAAATTCGGACTGCATAAAGATCAGGAAGAATGAATGTCATGCGGGACATGACTGAAACTTCTTCAATAATGGCATTTATGAGAGTATCTTCGTCTTCAATTTCAGAATGGTTCATAAGAAGCAGCAGATCTTCGTCAGCCCGGACTGCGCTTTCTATAAGAGAAAACGAATCTATTTTATCTTCTGTTGCTTCCGCAATTGAAGTGATGTTTTCAAGGCTTGCAGATTCAAGCTTCTGATAGGCGGATGAGCGCATATAGTTGAACAGGGCAAAGACAAGCAGAAGAAGCGGAATGATTATTATACTCGAGTAAACTACTACTATTCGTTTAAAGAAACCCATTTCTATGGAAGTTTAACACGAGTTATGCAGATAAAAAAAGTGTGATTTTTACGGAAAGGTGTTTTTTCTTCGGTTTTTAACTAACTGGTATTTATCTTTCCGAAAAAAAGAGACCCTCGGATTATGGAAGAAGGGGAAAAAACGTGTCATCTTCATAAAAATCGTCACCGCTTGTTCCGTCATGGTTGCCGTTGATTCCACGGAAACTGTCCAAAGACTTCAGAAAGTATTCCGTGTAACTTTTAGCATCGTTTTTTGCTGCATCAATCAGTTTCCAAGTTCCATCAACCAGGACATTGTTCCATGCATGCTGGGAATTCCATGCTTTTCCTTCCATAAATGCAGCGGGAATACCCTGTGCCCGTGACAAAGCTGCAAAAAGTTTTGCATAACCTTCGCAAACTGCTTCTTTGTTGTCCAGAACTGAAAGCGCATCCTGCTTCTTACGGCGGGAACTGCCGCCAGCGCTTGTGTAATCGTATGAAATGTTTTTCAGAATGAATTCATGGATTGCAGAAAGTTTTTCTTCATCTGTATTGGAACCGGCACAGACAGAGTTTGAAAGTGCCACAATACGCGGATTGTCACTTTGGATTTCGTAAGAAGGATACAGAAAGCGGCAGTCAGGTGTGTCAGCGGATTTTTCATCAGAAGTATTGAAAAGGGAAAGTTCGATTTTGTACTGCTCTGAAGTTCCGCAGACAATGCTTATGTCTCCTTCACAGATATTGCCGAATTCATCTTTGTAATCTTTGAAAACAAGGGGATTTCCGACGATTGAATAAAGTTTGACAGTGTAATTTCCTTTTCCATAACGGAACCAGATTTTCTGCTCAAATTCGCCTTGAACGAGATAACGGTAATACGGATGATTTTCTCCTGTTTTGTTTACTGTAACAAGAGCATAATCACGGTTTTCAGGGTCTTGTGCGCGGCCTTTCAAAGTAACAAAGCGGTCTGCAACAGAATCAAGGGAATCAGGGGAATACAAAACAAGGGATTTTTCTGCCCCATTATGATTGCAGATGATTTTTGCAACAGCTGTGTCCTGTTCTTCAGCAGGAGAATCAGCCTCCACTTCTGACAGAGTGCCTTTCATGACAACATTATTCTGCCCCACTGAAGAACACCCTGCAATTGCACAGGCAAAAAGAAAAACTGCAGAAATTCTTAAAAATGTTTTCATATTTATTACACCAAAGATAAAAAATACTACCTGTCAGACAGCAACTGCCATCAAACTCGAGCATTGCAAAAGAAATGTCGCTTCCCGTCAGACAGGATGGCTTTGTTCAAGTTGTGCTGGCGCACAAGTTCACACGCCATCGCTGTCGGACTCCAGCGACATTTTTTTTACACTCTAACGTCAAAGGTAAAAAAACGGACAACACCTGTACGCTTTGCAAAAAAAACGCCTATCTGATAAAATCATATCATGAATTTTCGGTTAAGGCGTACGCTTTGCCCACTTTTTGCACTTTGTCTTTTTCTGTTTTTCTGCACACAGGCAAAAGCTGATCCGGCTCAAAAAGAATACAGCGTCTTGTCGCTTACTTTTACCGGCGACCTTATGGCGCATTCAGAAAATTACAAAACCAGCGATTATTCCCTCATTTATAAGGACGTGGAAAGCATTTTCAAAAAATCAGACCTTGTCTTTACAAATCTGGAAACACCGGTGGACAATTCCAAGCCTTACAGCAGTTATCCAAGTTTCAATGTTCACGGGGAATACGTGGAGGCGGCAATCAACGCGGGAATCAACGTTTTTTCACTTGCAAACAATCACAGCAATGACTTGGCCAAAGATTCCATGCTTGAAACAAAGGCTTTTTTTGACGGACTGAATGCTCGTGGAGTTTTTTCCTCCGGATTGCGGGAAGGTCCCGGAACAGAATTCACCTGGACAATGATTGAGAAAAACGGCTGGAAAATCCTTTTTCTGGCGGTAACTGAACTGCTCAACTGGTACGGATGTCTTGACTATGTAAACTATGTTCCGTACAACAAAAGCGGCCGGCAGCAGGTTTATGAACTTGTAAAAAAGCTGAGGGAAGAAAATCCCTGCGACCTTTTTGTGCTGAGTGTTCATTGTGACGATACGGAATATGTAACCTCTGTAAAAGACGCACGGAGAACTTATTACAACTCGCTGCTGGAAGCCGGTGCTGACATTGTCTGGGCAAATCATCCCCACATTCTTCGTGAATGGGACGAAATTTACCCGGAAGGTGATATTGGCGGAAATCCGAATAAGCTGATTTTCTACGGATTCGGGAATCTTGTGAGCGGACAACGGAGAAATCCTGATTACACAAATCCCGCCGGAAAAGACGAATCCAAGGGCGACAGCATGATTTTCAGTTTTGACGTGCACAAAAACGGGGAAAACATTTATTTTACAAGACGGAAAGTTGATCTTATTACAACTCATATAGAAGAAAACAGAGATTTTGTGATCAGAAGGCTGACAAGTGATTTTTTTGAAAACCTGTCAGAGCCATTTAAAACCTATTACTCGGAGCGACGCAAGCTCCTTATGAAGACAGAAGGACACAGAAGATGAGCCATTCATATAAAGAACTTCCGGTTTACAGGGAAAAACAGCGCATACTTGAAGCATTGCGTGAAAATCAGGTGATTGTAGTGCAAAGTCCTACAGGAAGCGGAAAAACCACGCAGCTGCCCGTAATTCTTCATGAAGCCGGTTATTCGGAACACGGTGTAATTGCAGTAACACAGCCCAGACGCATTGCAGCCCTTTCTGTAAGCGAATTCATTGCAAAACAGCTTGGAACAACTTATCCGGGACTTGTAGGATTCAAAATGCGTTTTGAAGACAAAACCGACAGTTCCACAAAAATCAAGATCATGACAGACGGAATTCTGCTTCAGGAAATGAAACTTGATCCCTGGATGAGCAGATATTCTGTAGTTATGGTGGACGAAGCCCATGAACGCAGCCTGAACATTGATTTCGTTCTGGGACTTCTTAAGCGCATACTCAAAGAACGTCCGGAATTCAAAGTGATTGTTTCATCAGCCACAATGAATGCAGAAGCTTTTTCCGCATATTTCGGCGGTTGTCCGATTGTTACCATTGATACAGTCACTTTCCCGGTCACCATGATTTACGACCCGCCGGCAATAAATGCAGGAACCACTACTCCCGCTTCAGAAGATGCACTTCTTGCAAAAATTGAAGGCACAATCGACAGGATTCTTGACAACCGCCACTCAGGAGACATTCTCTGCTTTCTTCCCGGAGAAAAAGTCATCAAAGACTGCATGATGCGCCTGAGTCACGCCCGTTTTGCCCGCAAAATCCATCTTGTGCCTTTGTACGGTCGCCTTGCAAAAGAAGAACAGGAGCGTGTCTTTGAGAATGCACCTTTCGGACGGAAAAAAGTTGTCATTTCAACCAATATTGCAGAAACCAGCGTTACAATTCCCGGAATTACGGCAGTAATTGACAGCGGGCTTGCGAAACTGAACTTCTACAATCCTTCTACGTTCACATCCAGCCTGAATGAAACTGTTGTTTCAAAAGCATCCTGCGCACAGCGGAAAGGACGTGCCGGAAGAACCAAACCCGGTGTCTGCTACAGACTTTATCCCCGCAAGGATTTTGAAACCCGGCCAATGTACACTACCGAAGAAATCTACCGCACTGATTTGTCAGAAGTTGTAATGCGGATGAGTGAACTTGGCATTACTAATATGGAAGATTTTGACTTTATTTCTCCGCCTTCACGGGAAGGATTGCGTGGAGCTGTTGAAACACTCCGCCTTCTGGATGCTGTAGAAAGTGACAATTCTCTGTCATCCACCGGAAAAATGATGGCAGAGTTTCCCCTTGTTCCACGCGTCAGTCGAATCATTGTTGAATCAATTCTCAGATATCCGGAAGTGATTGAAGAAGTACTTATTGCAGCAAGTTTCATGTCTGCCCAGTCACCTTTTGTGCTCCCTCAGGGCGAAGAAACCGATGCGCGGCAGGCTCACCACAGATTCCGGGACCCGAACGGAGATTTCTGTTCCTATGTGATTCTGTACCGGCGTTTTGCGGATGCTTGGGCTCAGCATACAGCAGACAAATTCTGTGAGCACAATTATCTTGATCAGCGGGTTCTGCTTGAAATAATGAACATCAAAGAACAGTTGGAACAGATTGTTGTCCGGATGGGACTTCCTATCCTCAGCGGCGGTTCTACAGACGATTACCTTACTTGCATTGCTTCTGGACTGATTCAGTTTGTGTGCGTCCGGGCAGGCAAAGAAAATTATCACAGTCTGACAACTGAACACATCAGCATTCATCCGGGAAGCGTAATGTTCCGTAACGAACCGCAGATTATTGTAGCCGGAGAAATTGTCCGCACTTCACGAATGTTTGCAATGTCAGTTTCGCCTTTGAGCAAAAAGGTTGTGGAACGGCTTAATCCGGCGATAAAGGGTTTTGTTTCCGAGGCAGTGTCAAAGGGCTTTCAGTCTGATAAAAAGCGTGGTTCAGCAAAAGGCGGAAAACATGATGAAGACAGACAGAATGCTCCGGTTTCCGCCCCGAAACTTAATCCCGATGCAAATACTGTAACAATCGGCGGAACAGCTTTTTTGGTCAAGACAATCAAGAGGCGCAAAACTGCAATGCTTCCATGCAGAGAATTTACAGCAGCCGCCAGACGTGAAGAAAACGAAAGTCTTCTTTCTCAGGTGGGGAAAATGCGTGCAGTGCTTCAGATGGAAGACGGCCACACACTTCTTGAAGGGGAAAAACTTTCTCTTGCTTTGCGGGTTGCAAAAAAACTGGACCTTACACCACTGGAAACCGGCAAATGGGATAAAAAGCTTAATCTGACAAGCGGAACAGACAAAGACAAACTGATTGAATCCTTGTCATGGGTGCTCCGTGTAACAGTTGCAAAGGAAAAAAGCAAAGAAATGGGCTTTATCTGTCTCTTTTCTGACGGAAAGGGACGCTATTGGTACAAAGCATGCCGGGGCCTTTCAACTGCACTTAACGAAAGCGCGTCCAGTCTGGAGTCCCTCATTGACGAAGTGGGCGAATCCCTGACAGACGAGGAAAAAGCCGTTGTAAGCGCTGCTTACCGCCGGGTATCAGACCTGCTGTAACACAAAGCACCAGCCGCCATCTTGGGCAAAAAGGCGAAGAACTGTCCTTTGGAAAAGTTTTGTAGAAAAACCTATAGAATCACTCGGATTTATCTGCTAAACTGCCCTTATGAAGCCAGTTTTTTCTTTTGAAGTTTTCCCGCCCAAAAAGACGATGAACATTGAGACAGTGTACACCACACTGGACGAACTCAAAGACCTGACCCCTGATTTTATCAGTGTTACATACGGAGCCGGCGGCAGTGACAACTGTTCCAATACGGTAGAAATTGCCCGGCACATCAAGGAAGTATGCGGCGTAGAAAGCGTTGCTCACCTTCCATGCATCAATCTGACAAAGACTCAGGCCGAAAACGTTCTTCAGCAGTTCAAAGCGGCAGGAATCAGAAACATTCTTGCACTTCGGGGAGACCGTTCGCCGGATGTGGAACCTGCAGGCGATTTTACCCGGGCAGACCAGCTGGTTTCTTTCATCAAGGACTGGGACAAAGACAACACTTTCAGCATTTATGCAGCCTGTTATCCCGAACTTCATCCTGAATCCACCGACGTTTTTCAGGATTTGCGGGCTCTCAAAGCAAAACACGAAGCCGGTGCAGACCATTTTATTTCCCAGCTTTTCTTTGACAACGACTGTTTTTACAGAATGATTGAGCGTGCTCGGCTTACAGGAGTAACAGCTCCGATTGAAGCGGGAATCATGCCTGCCACAAACCGCAAATCCATTGAGCGGATGGTTTCGCTGACAAACGCCCAGCTTCCCAAGAAATTCACGAAAATGATGGCAAAATACGAAAATTCCCCGGAAGCCATTCGTGACGCGGGAATTGCCTACGCAATCGACCAAATTGTTGACCTTGTTACCAACGGTGTTGACGGAATACATCTTTACACAATGAACAATCCTTACGTGGCACGCCGGATAAACGAAGCTGTCCGCTCACTTTTCATCTGATTCATGAGCCAGTTTTTCTGCCCTGATGCCGCAAAAGTACCGGCAAACAAGAAGGAACTGTTCCGGTATCTGGGGATACGTCGCGTTGACACTCCGGATTTTCAGACAGATTTTATGGCGGACAAAGCAATAAAAGATTTGTCACGGATTATAATGCCGCGGGTGGTTTATGATTTTTTTGATCTTGCCGTAAAAGAAGATGTATGCAGTTTTTACCGCAATTCACAATTCTGCTTTGAAGTCCGCTCCAAAGACTTGAGCCGCAATCTGCGTGACTGCACACAGGCTGTGCTTTTTGCCGCCACAATCGGTCCCATGGTTGACACCTTCATCAGAAGAGCACAGGCCGCAGCCCCCGCAGAAGCAAGCGTTCTTCAGGCAGCAGGCGCAATGTTTGCAGAAAGCCTTGTAGATCTGTTCAATGGAGAAATCAGCGCGGAGCAAAACAAAAAAGGCGGCAGCACAAAACCAAGATTCAGTCCCGGTTTCGGTGATGTAAATCTGGAAGTTCAGAAAGATTTTTTCAGATTTCTTGACTGCAGAAAAATCGGGCTTACACTTATGAACACATTGATAATGGCTCCGGAAAAATCAGTTACTGCCTTCATCGGAATTCAGAAGGCATAAAATCGAGGCACTCATGAAAAACACAACGGATTTGAAATCTCTTTTAGGAAAAGGCTTTCTTTTTTTGGACGGCGGTACCGGTTCCATTCTTCAGGCAGAAGGTCTTTTGCCGGGTGAGTTGCCTGAAACCTGGAACCTGAAGAGTCCTGACAAAATTGTAAATCTTCACTACCGCTATTTTGCCGCCGGAAGCAATATTGTTGCCACAAATACATTCGGTGCATACACAACAAAATTTTCATCTGACGAACTTGCAGAAATCATCGGGGCGGCTGTAAAAAATGCGGATGAAGCCCGACGCCTTATCAGAGAAGAACTTGGAGAAGACGCAGACTCACCGCGTTTTGTTGCACTGGACATCGGTCCCTGCGGAAAACTTCTTAAACCCATGGGCGACCTTGATTTTGAAGACGCAGTGAGTCTTTTCAGAACAAGTCTTGATATGGGGCTTTCACACAATGTGGACGCAATTCTCATTGAAACAATGAATGACGCCTACGAAACAAAGGCCGCCGTTATTGCAGCAAAAGAAGCACGTACTGCAGCAGGCAAAGACAACCTTCCGATTTTCGTGACCAATGTTTATGACAAAGAATCCCGTCTGCTTACCGGTGCAACTCCTGAAGTAATGACCGCAATTCTTGAAGGTTTGGGCGTTGACGCATTGGGACTGAACTGCGGTCTCGGGCCGGAAGATCTGACCGATGCAGTAAAACGGCTTCTTGAATCAGCTTCCGTACCGGTTATTGTAAAGCCGAATGCAGGTCTTCCCCAGTCTGTAAACGGAGCCACGGTCTACAACGTAAAACCTGAGGAATTTGCGGCAGAAATGCAGACCTTTGCAAAAAAGGGTGCACTGATTATGGGCGGTTGCTGCGGAACCACACCTTCCCACATAAAAGCCCTTGTAAAAGCTGTCGGTGACTGCACTGCATCCCCAGTGAAAAAAAGCAGCACAACGGTTATCGCGTCTTACACAAAGGCTGTTGCTGTGGGCGGAAGCAACAGGCCGGTTCTTATAGGGGAACGGATCAATCCTACAGGCAAAAAAAAGTTCAAAGAAGCACTGCGCCAGAATGACATTCCCTACATTATCGGGCAGGGACTTGAACAGGTAAAAGCAGGAGCCGCAGTCCTTGATGTAAACGTAGGACTCCCTGAAATTGACGAAAAATCCATGATGGTGAATGTTGTGACTGAACTTCAGAGTGTCTGTGACACTCCCCTGCAGATTGACACATCCAGTGCGGAAGTAATGGAAGCCGCACTTCGCCGCTACAACGGAAAAGCGCTCATCAATTCTGTAAACGGCAAACAGGAAGTTATGGACGCTGTATTTCCGCTTGTAAAAAAATACGGCGGCGTGGTTGTTGCCCTTACTTTGGATGAATCAGGAATTCCACCTGATGCAGAGGGCCGCATGGCAATTGTTGAAAAAATTCTTTCAAACGCGGAAAGACACGGCATTGAACGCAAGAACATACTGATTGATGCACTTACAATGTCTGTAAGTTCTGACACGGGGGCCGCTCTTGCCACACTGGAAGTTGTACGCCGCTGTACAAAGGATTACGGTCTTGGCACGGTTTTGGGCGTTTCTAACATTTCGTTCGGTCTGCCCAACCGGGAATTCGTTACATCCGCTTTTTTTACACTTGCCATGCAGAACGGGCTTTCTGCAGCAATCATTAATCCCCTTGCCTTTGAAATACAGAAAGCCTGGTATGCTTTCTGCCTTCTTGCAGGCAAAGATCCTGACTGTCTTGGCTACATAAACTTTGCACAGAATGCGGCTCCGGCCCAGAAAGCCCCTATAGCAGCACAAACAGCAGCAGGTCCGTCATCAGCGGCAGGAACTTTAACTGCAGGGACAAACCCGGCGGATACTGACAAAGTTTCTCTCCCGCTGCTGACTGATGCAGTTGTACGCGGTCTAAAAACAGAAGCCGCCCGCATAACCCGGGAACTTTTGGACAACACTTCCGGCAATGCAGCAGACCCGCAGACAATAATCAATGACATGCTCATACCGGGCCTTGACATTGTTGGAAAAGGTTTTGAAAAGAAAACAGTTTTTCTGCCGCAGCTTCTTATGGCCGCAGATGCCGCAAAAGCATCTTTTGAAGAAATCAAGTCTCTTCTTGAAAAATCCGGGAACAAAGGAAAAAGCCGCGGCACAGTTGTTCTTGCAACAGTGCACGGAGACATTCACGACATCGGCAAAAACATCGTGAAAGTGCTTCTTGAAAACTACGATTTTACAGTGCTTGATTTGGGAAAAGATGTTCCGCCTGAAAAAATTGTGGAAACATGCGTTGAACACAAAATCAGACTTGTGGGACTGAGTGCGCTCATGACAACAACTGTGCCCGCAATGAAAGAGACCATAAAGCTGCTCAGGGAATCATGTCCTGAAACCAAAGTGGTTGTAGGAGGCGCAGTTCTTACTCAGGAATACGCAGACATGATCGGTGCGGACAAATACGCAAAAGACGCAATTGACACCGTAAAATATGCCCAGGAGATTTTCTGATTCAGAATGCTCTGATCAGTTGTCTTTCCACTCCGCCTGAATTGCGCGGAGTCTGGGAAGCACTTCAAAGAACACATCAATCAGTTCAGGATCAAACTGGGTTCCTGCCTGAGAATGCATTTCTTTAAGAACATCATCTTCGTCCCATGCCGGTTTGTAGACACGGACAGAAGACAGTGCGTCAAAAACGTCTGCAACTGCAACAATCCGTGCAGCAAGAGGAATTTCTTCACCTTTGAGCCCTTCACCGAAAGTGGTGATCGGGTTTTCAATGCTGTAGTTTTCAAGGGGAATTTTTCCGGGATAACCGGTTCCGTCCCAGCGCTCGTGATGACGCAGCGCAACAGCGCAGGACATTTCATCAACTTCTGAATGCTTGTTCTTGAAAAGAATCCCGCCGATGCAAGTGTGTCCCTTAACAAGAGCGTATTCTTCATCATTGAATCTGCCGGGTTTTTTAAGAATCGTGTCAGAAATACCGATTTTTCCCACATCATGAAGCATTGCCGCAATTTTGAGCGTATCTCTGAAACGGCTTGCATCACTTATGGGGATATTGTGGTTGAACGCATAACGGTCATAAAGTTCAACAGCATAGTTTGCAACGCGGTTAACATGAGCACCGGTTTCCTTTGGATCGCGGAATGCAACCATGTCTACCATGCGGAATACCATCTCACGGGTAAGATAAGCTCTTTCCAAAGCCTGTGTTGCACTTACCGCATATTGGCCCAAAACTCCCACATCTTCTTCAGAAAAAGTAATGATATTTCCGTCTTTGTCCATGGGATTGATGATCTGAAGAACTCCCAGAACACTGCCGGCGCGGCTGTTCAATGGAATTGTACACACTGACTTTGTACGGTAACCGGTGACCATATCGGATTTTTTGTTGAAAGAATAGGGTTTGTCCGGCGAAATAGCGTAAACATCGTCTTCATTGATTATAGAATTTGTCAGTGCTGAATACCCGCACATCTGATTCGGCGAAATTGTATAAGAAAAGAATTTGAAAGGAAGTTTCTGTCCGGGACGCAGAAGTTTCTGCTGAGTATCATTCTGGGCATAACGGATCTTTACCAGATCGTCTTCAACAACATAAATCGAACCTGCATCTGCGTTGACAATGTTACGTGCCTCAGAAAGGATTGATTCCAAAAGAATGTCAACGTCCTGAATCTCACTGAAAACGCGCTCTGCGTCAACAATTCGCTTTAACCGCGGGTCTTTGTCTGAAAGTTCCATAGTAACTTATATTTTATTCCTTTTTGTTTTTTTGTGAAGTAAAAAATTAAAGAAAATCGGTTTTTATTAGTAATTTTTGACATTTTGGAGATTTAGGCGGCAGTGAAGTATTTTTTCATTTCAATGCCATTTTCTCCGTCCGAAATCCGAAACAGTGCGCACCACATTTTTTACATCAAGAGGCTTTCCAAGATGCGCATTCATACCGGCTTCAAGACACATGCGGGCATCATCTTCAAAAACATTGGCCGTCATTGCAACAATCGGAAGCGCAGCAAAATCCGACCGCCGCTCTGACATGCTGCGTATTTTCTTTGTAGCTTCATAGCCGTTCAGAACCGGCATCTGCACATCCATAAGCACAACATTGAATTCCCCGGGATATGAGCGGGAAATCTTTTCAAGTGCGGCAGAACCGTCTTCAGCAGTCTGAACTTCTGCCCCGAATGCTTTTAGAATTCTTACCGCAATGTCACGGTTCAGCGGATTGTCTTCAACCACAAGCACTCTGATTCCTGCAAGTACAGAGGAATCAACCTCAATTTCGGAAGAAGATTTCCGGCTTTCTGATAAAGACACAGTTTTTCCATCAGTTTCTGCAAAAGGCAGTTCAAGAATGATTGTAAAAACAGAGCCTCTGTTGACTTCGCTTTCAACAGTAATGGTACCGCCCATAATATCCACAATCTTTTTTGTTATGGACATGCCAAGTCCTGTGCCTTCAATGCCGCTGACAGTGGAAGTTTTTTCCCGTTCAAAGGGTTCAAAAATCCGTTTTACAAAATCAGGGTCCATACCGATTCCGTTGTCACAAATCTTGAAGACATAAGTTCCGAAGTTTTCCTTTTCGCAAGGCCGTTGTTCAAGTTTTACGGTGATTTTTCCGTATTCAGGCGTGTATTTGATTGCGTTTCCAATGCAGTTGGTCAGAATCTGATTTATCCGGAGTCTGTCGCTTTTTACGAATTCATTTACAAGATTCGTCTTTTCCACTGTGAAAATCTGATTTTTCTTGTGCACATCCCATTGAACAAAGCCGGAAATGTCATCGATTGCAGAAGAAAGACTAACAGTTTGTTCTTTAAGATTCACTTTTCCTGATTCAATGCGGCTCATGTCAAGCACATCGTTGATGAGCCCAAGAAGTTGGTCAGCCGCTTTCTTAATCCGGTCAAGACAGTCAGAAACCACCGTTGTATCTTGGATTTTCATCGAAGCAAGTGTAAGAAAGCCGGTAATTGCGTTCAACGGAGTGCGGATGTCATGGCTCATATTGTTGAGAAATACAGTTTTTGAGCGGTTTGCCTGTTCCGCTTTTTCAAGAGCATCCCGAAGAATGCGCTGCTGTTCCAGTTCCGCAGTTTTTGTTTCGGTTATGTTGTATGCAAGAATCGTAGCAATTATGTGACCGCTTACCGGATCTTCAGACAGAAGCGGCATTACACGTATGTATTCATCAGTGACTTTTGAATAATATTCCACTGATTCATGGCGCTTTCCTTCTGCAAACAGTTTTCTGAGTCCTTCAGTCGTAAAAAAAGTTTCTCCGCCGGGGGTAAGAATCTCAACCTGATTTTTTTCAATGAAAGTTCTGTTCACAGAATCATAATCCGCAGGAGCAGGAAATCCCAATGAAGAAAGTGTATAACGCGCGTCTGCGGTTTCCGTATTGTCAGTAATTTTACCGTCTGTCAAATCGGCAGAAAAAGAATAATAAACATTGTTGTCAAGAACTTCTCTGTATTTTGCTTTTTCTGCAATCAGTCTTTCTGTCACAAGGTGATTTCCTGTAATATCGTTCATTGCAGAAAGAATATATTTTGTTCCGTCAGAAAAGGCACAGAGTTTTGTTGAACAATGGACATAAATCGGTTTTGAATCCTCAGACACAGTTCTGAAAAAATATTCTACAGAATCACCGGTTTCCTTAAGTTTGGAAGTCTGTTCGCGAACCTGCAGTCTGTCTTCAGGATGAACATTGTTCATTACGAAAATGCCTTTGAAGTCACCTGTTGCCATGCCAGGAAAACCGAAAAGTCTGACAGTTTCTTCATTGATCAGAAGAATTCTGTGGTCAGGCAGCGTGTAGGCAAAAATTCCCATGGGAAAACGTTCTGTCATCTGGTTGAACATTGAATTCAACAGAGAAAGCTGTTTTGCTTTTGAAACTTCTTTTGCGTAACGGCTGATATTCTGGTAATAGCCTATGATTCTTGAACCGGGTCCTGGATAATCAGCATCAAGAACGCCGCCGCAACGGATTGTTATTGTGCCCAAACTTGGATGTTCATAAGGATAAGTCACTTCATCAGGGATTCCTGCAAGAATATTGTCAGAACATTTCTTTACATCTTCGCGGCATTTGTCAGTAACACGGGTTTCCCAGAAAGCAAAAGCTTCTTCAGGCGTAAGATTTTCTTCAACACCAAGAAGATATGCAGTAACGTCATCCATAAAGAACCTTGGAGTGCCGTCCCCAAGTATAAGACTCCACATACCCATGTCAGCAACGGCAAGGATTCCTGACCGGTGTTTGTCAAAGGAAACAACCGCTTTGTCTTCAGCTTTTTCTGTCCTTTCTTCAAGCACACCCAAAACTTCAATGGGCTCATTTGAATCTCCACGTTTTACAGTGGACATTGTTGCAAGTCCCTGCCAGAATCCGTCCTTTTTGCGGAAAAAAGTTTTTGCAGAAGTTTCGCCCTTTTCCATTTTATGGAGCATCTCAGAAAAAGCCCCGCAATCATCAGGATGAATCAAAGAGTTTACGAAAAAATCGGCAGAATTGTCATAAAGTTCGTTGCAGCCCAACATAGAAGCCGCAATTGAAGAAAACAGCAGAGTATTTTTGCCGGGAAAAAACAGGAACGTCGGAACGCCCGTGTTGCTCAGAGCTTCCATTATCTGATCAAGTTTAATGTCCATATGAAGCCACTCCTTTTTTCTGCTGCAAAAGAAATCAGACCTGCAGAGGATTTTTTTCAACACCGAACCGGTACAGGTTTTCCACCAGTTTTTTCGGATCAATGGGTTTTGCAAGATGGGCATTCATACCGCATTCAAAACATGCCTGCACATCTTCTACAAAAGCGTCTGCCGTAAGCGCAACAACGGGCAGACTGTTTATTGCCGGATCAGGATTGGCGCGGATGCTGCGGGTTGCTTCTTTTCCGTTCATTACAGGCATCTGCACGTCCATCAGTACAAGGTCAAAAGGTTTTCCGCTGTTTTCAGCAAGAATTTCCAGACACTGCTGCCCGTTTGCCGCCCTCACTGATTCAATGCTGAATTCGTTGAGCAGTTCCCGAATGATTATCCAGTTCAGTTCATTGTCTTCGGCAACAAGAACTTTGAGAGCGGAAAGATCGTACTCAGGAAGAAAATCCTTGTTTTTTCTGCGTCCTTCAGACTGAAGATTATTGAGAAGAGTGCGAAGATTTGACTTGAAAACCGGCTTTGCAAGAAATCCGTTTACGCCGGACTTTCTTGCACTTTCCTGCACATCAGAAAGATTGTAGGAAGAAAGAACGATTCGGGGCGCTTTGTCACCGCAGAGTGCGTGAATTGCACGGGTTGCTTCCATTCCGTCAATTACCGGCAGATAAAGGTCCATAATCACAAGGTCATAAGTTTTTCCGCTTTCAAGACTGTCAGAAACCATTTTTACGGATTCTTCACCGGAAGTTGCACAATCCACGGAAACACCAAGCCCTTCAAGCATACTTTTCGTTGTCTTGAGGAAAATCACATCATCATCAACAAGAAGAATACGTGAAGCAAGATTGTCCAAGTCCGTCTTTTCTGCATCCCCAACAGGCAGATCAACAGAAACTGTAAACTTTGTCCCTGCATTCTCTGCGCTTTCACATTCAATAGTGCCGCCCAAAAGGTTAACCATCTGTTTTGTAATTGCAAGCCCAAGCCCCGCACCCTGAACAGTATTTACCCTTGTATCCGTCTGGCGGGAAAAAGCTTCGTACATGTTTTTCTGGAATTCCCTTGTCATGCCGATTCCGTCGTCTTCAACCACAAAAGTAAGCAGAACATTTTTAGGGCTTTGTTCGGAAGGCTTTTCATAAAAACTTACGCAGATATGACCACCTTCAGGAGTGTATTTTATCGCATTGGAAAGAAGGTTCAAAAAAATCTGATTCAGCCGGAGTTCGTCAGCAAAAAGACAGTCTTCATCAACGTCATGGGCATGAATCTGAAAATTCAGTTTTTTTTCCATCACCTGGGGTTTTACGATTGCCGCCAGATTTGCCGCCAGATTGCTCAACAGAAAAGAAGAAGGATTCAGCGTCATACGGCCGCTTTCAACTGCAGAAATGTCAAGAATATCGTTTACCAGCGTCAGAAGATGGTTTCCCGCATGGCGGATCTTTTCAAGACAATCGTCCACATACTTCCGGTCATTCCTGTGTTTTTCAGCAAGATCCGTCATTCCGATTATTGCATTCATCGGCGTGCGAATGTCATGACTCATTGAAGAAAGAAACCGTGTCTTTGCCTCGTTTGCCTGATTTGCTTCAACAGCGGATTTTTTCAGTTTCTGGTACATGTTCCGGACAAGAAGCGTATTTATTCCCACAACAAGAATAAAAAACAAAGAAATGCAAAGAATGGTCTTCCAATGGTTTGACGCAGGATAAAGATCCGAAAGAGGAATCATGCCGATAAGCAGAAGATCCGGATTGTCCTTAAGAGGCACATAATAAAAACAGCAGTTTTCACCGGAAGAATTCATGCAGATGAATGAAGCCGATTTTTTTGAAAGCAGGATTTCGTCAAAACTTCCGGAAGCTCCCGGATCATTACGGAAATTGTTGGCTTTTATGAATTCAGCAAAACTTTTTCCTGGAAATGACTGTGACTGAACCACATATTGTCCGTGACGGTCAATCAAAGAAATTGCTGCCGTTTCAAATCCTGTAGGAAAATTCAGTTCCTCTCTTAGATTCTCAACCGGAATTACGCGGAGCAAAAGATATTTGGAGACAATTCCGTTTTTGTCTGCAAGATCAACAGGCTTTCCAAGACTAATTACGAATTTCTGCCGGATTTCTTCCCAATATCGAGAAAGGATAACAGGTGCGTTTTCCTCATAGTCAGTCATTTTTTCAAGAATTTCTGCGCGCTCTTTCCAGGAAGAATCTGATTTGTTGAGCACATTCAGATAAACAGAAACATCACCTGTTCTCGGCCCCCCAGCTTTGTCGTAAGTTTTGAGAGGTGTCTGCGCCCGATAGTCAGAAAGATTCAGCAGATGCACATATCTGTCATCACGGGAATTTACGCCGGACGCAAAAGAAAGAGTTTCTTCAACACCCAAACCGCTTTTCCGGATAAAAGCAATCCAATCGTCCACAATTTGAAGTTCACTTTCAAAATAATGGTCTGACAGCACTTTAAGTGAATCGATTGCTGCAAAGTATTCCTTTGTCTTTTCTGTCCTTTCCGCCCTGATTACACGACGGGACAGAAAAAGCATCATCACTCCGGCCAACAGAATCAGCGAAACATTGACCAGAAAAAGAAGAGTAAGTTTCTTTGAGCGGAACTCATTCTTAAGGAATCTGCTTTCCGGCTTTTTTTCCATTACAACTCACTGAACCATACAGGTTCCTTTACAGTCTGATTTTTGTCTCCAATGAATTTGTTCATCCAGACAATTCCAAGCCAAGTATCCTGTTTTACGCCTGCATTCCTGAAATGGCCTACTTCCGTAAATCCCAAAGATTTGTGAAAATCAAGGCTCGGCTGATTCGTATCAACGATTACGGCATAAATGTACTGAAAATTGCAGGCTTTGAGAGTTTCGGCAAATTTGTTGTAAAGAGCCGTAGCAATCCCCTGTCTGCGCGGGGCATCCGGGGCAAGAACGATTGTCCATTCAACATTCCATTTGTAAGCATCGTGCGGACGGAGAGGCTCGCCGCAGCAATAGCCGAGGATTTTTCCGTCTGCTGCTTCTGCCACATAAAAAGGATAACATTTTTTTGTTTCGATGATTCTTTCCCGATATTGTTCCACTGAAGGATTGTCTATTGTAAATGTTACGTTAAGGCCGGGCACATAAGCACCATAAATGTCATGACATGCCTTTGCATCTTTTTCTTCTGCAATTCTGATTGAAAAATCCACTTTTTCATTTCTCCAATTTGATGAACTGAAAGAAAAAACAGCGGCTGGAGTCTGGTCGGCGCCTGCGTGCGAACTTGTGCGCAGCTCAACTTGAGCAAATCCGGTCCGGCTGACGGAATGCAGCTGTTTTTCTGATTACATCTTCAGTATAAAAGCGAGAGCCCCCAATTACAACAGAAAAAAATATTTTTCCTCATTAATAATAATTTTTTACTTCTTACAGTTCTTTTTTTCTTGGAACCGGGTTTATAAAAATTTATAATCTAAAAATGGATTTACAGACTTTTTATTCAACTGCCGGCGGCAACTTTGATGAAATCGTCCGGCAGCTCAAATCGGAAGAACGGATTTCAAAATACCTCCGCATGTTTTTGGCAGATCCCTCTTTTTCACAACTTGCTGATTCATTTTCTTCTCAGGACTGCACCACAGCTTTCAGAGCTGCACATACTCTTAAAGGTGTCTGTCTGAACCTTGGTCTTGGAAATCTGAAAAATTCTGCATCACTGCTTACCGAAAACCTGAGACCCGGTGCTTTTGACGCCAATTCTGCATCCCTTTTTGACAAAGTCAGAACTGATTACGAAACTGTTATTTCTTCACTTGAAGAAATGCTGAACTGAGGCGGTGCTGATGGAAAGACAGAGCGAAAAAACAGGCGGAAAACCGAAAATTCTGATTGTTGACGACAATCACCTTAATCAGCAGATGCTTCAGGACATTGTGTCCACTCAATATGAAGTTGAATTTGCAGACAACGGAAAAATAGCCATTGAAAAGATAAACAGCGTTCCATCGGATTATTATTCAATGATGATGCTTGACCTTAACATGCCGGTTCTTGACGGATTCGGTGTTCTGGGTGCCATGCGTTCTTCTGATCTGATGGATCATTTTCCCATTGTTGTAATTTCTTCTGAGACAGACGATGACCAGATTGAAAAAGCATATAACTTGGGTGCAATGGATTTTATCAACAGGCCTTTCAACGATAACATTGTCCTTAAACGCATTTCCAATCTTCTGGCACTTTTCGCAAAAAAGAAGAAGCTTGAAGACCTTGTAGTACGGCAGTTTTATGACAAAGAAAAAAACAGTCAGTTCATGATTGATGTGCTTGCAAACGTTGTTGAGTTCAGAAACGGAGAAAGTGCCGACCACATTATTCATATCCGCGCATTCACAACGATCATGCTGCATGCACTTAGGGAAATTGCGCCCCAATACAATCTTGATTCTGACACGATCAGTTATATCGTAAATGCTTCATCCCTTCATGACATCGGAAAGATTTCAATTCCTTCGGAGATTCTGAACAAACCCGGAAAATTCACGGAAGATGAGTTTGAAATAATGAAAAGCCATTCTGCCAAAGGCGCAGAAATACTGAAAAAGTCTGAGGGTTACGAGACAAGCAAACTTCTCAAGATTGCCCGTGACATCTGCCGTTGGCATCATGAACGCTGGAACGGAACAGGTTACCCGGACGGGCTCAAAGGGGATGAAATTCCTATTGCGGCACAGATTGTGGCGCTGGCGGACTGTTACGACGCACTGATCAGTCCCCGTGTTTACAAATCTGCATATCCACATGACAAAGCAATCAAAATGATTCTGAACGGGGAATGCGGTCAGTTCAATCCTGTAGTAATGGAAGTCCTTAAGAAAGTGGAACCTGACCTTCGGAACGGTTTTGACAAAAAGCTTCTTGACTCACTGGAAATAAAAGGAATCAGTGAATCCGCCATGGAAGTTCTCAGCAGGATTTAACTGCCAATCTGAACGTTAAAAACAAGTTCTGTCGTAGGAGCTGTTCAAAGCCTTATAAAAGTTTTGAAGATGTTTCGACTTCGTTCGCTATGCTCACTCCGCTCAACATGACAGGTTCTGTCGCCCGGGCATTTTCTCCGGGCAACGGCAAGCCCGTCATTCAGTTCATTCAGTTTTTGCGCGGGCTTGAGCCTGCAGAACTGTAATTGCAATTACGCCTACAATATCCTGCCAGTAACAGCCCCGTGACAAATCGTTTACAGGTGCTGCAAGCCCCTGAATCAAACTGTAGCTTTCGGCTTTTCCGATTCGCTGAATCAGTTTGTAACCGATGTTGCCCGCTTCCAGGTTGGGGAAAATCAGAACATTTGCTTTGCCGGCAACCGGTGAACCGGGAGCTTTGCTTTCACCAACTTCAGGAACAATTGCCGCATCAAGCTGAAGTTCGCCGTCAAGGCATACGTTCGGATACTGTTCTTTTGCAATGCGGACTGCTTCCTGCACTTTTGTTACAAAAGCATGTTTGGCACTGCCTTTTGTTGAATGGCAAAGGAATGCCACACGGGCAGGCTTACCCATAAGAGCTTCGTAAGTTTCTGCAGTGTCTGCACCGATTTCCGCAAGTTCTTCGGGAGTGGGATCCTGGGTAAGAGCAATGTCTGCACAGGCAATGATTCCTTCATCACCGAATTCGCAGTCGGGAATGTCAAACATGAAGACAGCGGACGCAAGTTTTTTGCCGGGTGCACATTTGATGATCTGGAGTGCCGGGCGCAGAGTGTTTGCCGTTGAATGACATGCACCGCTGACAAGTCCGTCAGCATCGCCGGTCTTTACCATCATTACGCCGAAAGTGGTCCGGTCATTAAGAAGTGCTTCACGGGCAAGTTCAGGTGTCATGCCCTTTGCCTTGCGAAGTTCCGTAAGTGTTTCCACATAATAATCAAGTCTTTCAGAAGTTTCAGGATCAACAACCAGAACACCGGAAAGATCAATGTCGTACTTTTCTGCGTCCGCAGCAATCACTTCGGGATTTCCCAGCAGAATAAGGTCTGCGGTTTCCAGCTCCATTACTTTTTCTGCGGCACGAAGAGTACGTTCGTCTTCGGACTCAGGAAGAACAATCAGTTTTTTGTCTGCACGGGCACGCTGATTGATCAGATCAATAAAAGGTACTTTTGCCATGTTTTCCTCCGTCACAAATTTTCTGCTCAGAAATCAAAACCTTTGAAAACAGGTTCGCCGGTGTAAGTTTTTGCGCTTTCTTCCCCGCGAAGAACACGGAGAGCACCGTCACGCATTGCTTCGTGTTCCAGTTCCCCGGGATAAACGCTTACGGGCGCAATCCATTCACAGTTGTCTTTGATTGTCCTGATAATGTCATCAAAGCGCATGAGGCCGCCGGTAAGAACAATGCCGTCAACCTTGCCCTGGAGAACACAGGCCATTGAACCGATGCACTTTGTAATCTGGTATGCCATTGCCTTCCAGACAAGAGTTGCCTTTGCGTCTCCTTTTTCTACCATTTCGTGAACTGTGTCAGCATTGCTTGTTCCGAACCAGCTGGAAAGCCCGCCTGAGGCACTGCAGAGTTTGCGCATTTCTTCTTTGGGTTTGTCCCAAAGGAGGCGGGAAACATCTGTTATTGCCATAGATCCCATGCGTGTAGGAGTCATTGGGCCGTCACCGCCGGAACCGTCGTTTGTATCGATCATGCGGCCGTTTTTGTGTGCTGTAATTGTCATACCGCCGTCAATGTGGCAGACAATCAGGTTAAGGTCTTCATATTTTCTGCCCATGCGGCTTGCGTGTTCACGGGCTGTTGCCTTCTGGTTAAGTGCGTGAGTTGCACTTGTGCGGTAAATGTCTTTTACACCGGTAATGCGGGCAACGTCCTGAAGTTCGTCAACAACAATCGGGTCTACAGTAAACATGCGTCCGCCGTAAATCTGATGGAACCGTTCCGCCATCTGCACACCCAGCATGCTTGAATGATAAACTCCGCCTTTTGCTTCACGTGTGTCACTTACAAGGTGATCGTCAATTTCGTAGGTTCCGCCTGTCAGAGGGCAGCATGCTCCTCCGCGTCCTACAATGGCGTCTACGCCGGTCAGGTCTATATTGTTGTCTGAAAGCCACTTGCGGACCACTTCCATACGGTAATCAAGCTGGTCGTTGATTGTGGGATAAGTCAGAAGAATTGATGAATCGTGAAAAACATTTGCTTTTACGATACTTTTTTCGTCTTCAAAATATTCAATCTTGGTGGATGTACTACCGGGATTGATAACCAGAATTCTAAATGATTTTGTACTCATAACACCTTCCCCTTCTGCAAATATACTTCATTTTTGCAGTATATGTAAAGAGAGTCCATATCAGAATTCCAGTTTTTCAATTTCCCGCACAAGATTCCGTCCGTAAACTTCACAACCAAGCTGATTGGGATGGAGTTTGTCAAGGAAATATTCGTCAAGATGAGGAACCAGTTTGAATCCGTCTACGATTTTTACAATCGGATATCTGCCTGCAATCTTCTTGACTGCATCACAGAACCGTGCAAGTTTGAGGATTCCGTTGGGATTGTCACCGCGCCAGATAGGTGAAATGCAGAGAATCGGAATGTCTTTGTAAAGTTCAGTAATCCGCTCGTAATATTCTTCAATGTCATCCATTTCCTCAGTGCCGTACTGGTTCGTTCCCAGTGCCACAATGATTTTGTCCGGAGCATAATCGCCCATTTTTACAAGAGCACGTTTGTCATAAACATAACCGCCGATTCCCTGGTTGATTATGTCATAATTCAGAATGCGATTTGCAACACTTACATAAGTCTGAGACGAACGGAGGGGACCGTATCCCTGTGTGATTGAATCCCCGAGCCACAGAACTTTTTCACCTTTTTTTGCAGGAACCACTTCTGCATCAATTTCAAAATCTTTTATAAGAACTGTTGCATCGGCAGGAAGATACAGAATCACATCCTTTTTGCCTTCTGCAAGTTCAAATTCAAGTCTGCCTTCTTTTTCAAGATCCTTCACATAAAAGATCTTTGTAATAAGACCGTTTTCGCAAAGTTCAAAAGAATCATCAGAGCCTTTCCAGATAAATTTGTAATCAAAGGAAAGTTTTCTGGCTTCCGTAGTGAATTCCAGTGTTTTTGCAGTGGAAGCATCACATCTTTCGTACCAGAAATCCAATGCAATTTTGAAATATTCCATCTGTTCAGGCATGTACTGATATGCACGCAGAAATCCGTCTTCCGTTTCTTCAATATTCAATGCACCGAAATAGATTTTCTTAAGTTCTTCGTTTGAAAGTTTCATTTTTCTCTCTCCGTTGACAAGCAAAAAAAAATTTTTACTGATTATACCACATTTTTTCGATGCAATCCTCAACCTGTTCCACTTTTCTTCAATAACATTTATAGTTTTTTCATGAGCAGAGAAATTTCACGCACGGCAATTATCGGAATGGGTGCATTGGGTCTTCTTTACGGACAGCACATCGGCGAAAAACTCGGAAAAGATTCTGTTTCATTCATTCTTGATGATGAAAGATTTGAAAACTACAGATCAAAGAAATTCACATGCAACGGAAAAGAACTTGATCTTGGCATGCAGAAAAGTTCCGTCAGGGAAAATTTTGATCTTGTAATTGTAGCCGTAAAATACAACAGTCTTCTTAGTGCCATTGAAACCATGAAGAATTGCGTCGGAGCGGACACAATCATTCTTTCTGTCATGAACGGCATTTCAAGCGAAGAAATAATTGCTGAACACTACGGCATGGACAAAATGATTTTTACAGTAGCTCAGCAGATGGATGCAATGCGTGACGGATCGGATCTTCGTTACACAAAGAAAGGCGTTCTTTGCATCGGGAAAAAAAATGATCAGAGTCCCGAAAACCTTGAAGCAGTCTGCAGATTTTTTGACAGGATTGAACTGCCCTACATAAAGGAAGAAAATATTCTCTACAGAATTTGGGCAAAGTGGATGCTCAATGTGGGAATCAATCAGACTTGTGCAGTTTTTGACGCAACTTACAGTCAGGTTCTTGCCCCGGGAAAAGCAAGGGACACTTTTGTCAAAGCAATGGAAGAAGTGCTGGAACTTTCCAAAAAAGAGGGAATAAATCTTAAGGAAAGTGAAATTCAGTCATACATTGACATTATTGCAAGTCTTTCTCCGGATGGTTTTCCTTCCATGGCACAGGACCGTAAGGCAAAACGGAAAAGTGAGCTTGAAATGTTTGCAGGTACTGTCATTGCATTGGCAGAAAAACACGGTGTAAATGTTCCTGCAAACCG
>JAKSTU010000119.1 GCA_024402435.1 Treponemataceae bacterium | reverse complement strand
ATGAGATGCGGCAGGAATCAATCGATGTATTAATTGTCCTTCCTTTTCTTCTTTCGGGCGGCGTTCACGTTCTGCAGAATATACCGCGTCTGATAGGGCTTGAGTGTAGTAAGAAGACAGGGACATTCACACTTAATAACGGAAAAGAGATTCCGCTTGTCTATGCAAAACCGCTTGGAGCAGATCCTCTTCTTGCAGATTTGCTGCTGAAAAATGCTGATGCTGCAGTGCGCAGTGTCAACATGTAATTCTATTTCTGTTTTGAAATGATTTGAAAAGAAGAGATGAAACCCGAATGGGTTTCTCTATGATTAATTTACCGCAAGTCCGTTCAGTACTGCTGCTTCAGATACAGTAATTGTCTGCCCGGTTTCATTAATGGTGTATGCGGATGCGGTTACTGCACCGTTTTTACCTGTTGCATATGGAACAACAAACTGTCCGTTCTTACTGTCCTGTTGATACGTGAATTCAGCGCCAGAGTTTGTGGTAACTTTCGTACTGATTGTGCCGGTTCCTTTAATGACTGCGCCTTTTACGTACTCGAATGTCTTAGTGTTCTTTCCGACAACGTTTCCGTTTTCGTACTCTCCGTAGTAGGGGGAATCATAAACCAGTCTGAAGTGAGATAGAGCGGGTATGTTATACGCAGATGAAGACTTTGAGCCGCCTAAGTTGTAGAGGCGGAAGGCTAATGAGCCGTAGTAGTCAGACGTTGTCTTAATGTCTTTGCCTGCCCAGATTCCCATAATTCCGATGAAGTTGTTTCCGGTGTTGTAATCTACCATTACATATTTGGAGTCCAGATAATCTAATTTTTCTGCGACCACATCTTCATTTGTTTCAACCAGAATCTGTGCAACACCGTACTCGCCGCTAACACCAGCCTGGAACGGGTTTGCAACCGGGATGCGTTTACTGATTGTTGTTATGTAGTGTCCGAAGTCCCACCATGAAACAACACCGTACGCTGTTTCCGGATAGGTGAATGTGTTTTTATCGTAGATGGTGTAGTAGTCAACACCGGTTTCAGGTGTGTTTTCTTCAAGCCATTCGCATGCATCAATCCAGTACGGTGCTGTACCTCCGCCTTTTCCATAAACTGAGGATAAATAAACCGCGTCTGCCGCTGCACATCCGACAAACACACAGCCAAGTAAGAGAACAACAGCGAGAACAACCAGTTTCAGTGAGTTTGGTTTGGCAGCGGCTGCTTTGCGTGCCGCCGCGCGTTTTGTTTCTTTTCCTTTTTTCTTCGCAGGTTCGTCTTCAATTTCTTTCTTTGCGCCTGTCTTTGATTTAATCAGAGCTGCAAGTTTTTTGAC
>JAKSTU010000118.1 GCA_024402435.1 Treponemataceae bacterium | reverse complement strand
GACAGGTCAATTGTTGCCTCGCTGTTTTCTGAAGTAACATTCGGCATGATTTTATCAACTTCTGCCTGAACTGCAGGATCCATTTCCCAGTCGTCCACACGAATTCTGTTGTCTTCATCAACACAGATTCCGAAAGCATCGTTTTTGCAGCCCAAAAGTTCCGCAATCCGTTTTCCTTCTCCGCATGGTGTTCCGTAAAGACGAGTGTCAAACAGACGGTTCATCTGCTCAATACAGCCTTCATGAGCTCCGCAACCTTTCATTACTGTAAACAGTGTTGCAAGGTAAAGCGGAATTACGGGAATAACAGAACTTGAACGTGTTACAAGTCCTTTGTTGACTGATACATATGCAGCGCCGCCGCTTCTGCCCATTTTTTCGGACAGTTCGCGAGCTGTTTTTTCAATGTGTTCTTTTGCTTTTCCGATTGAACCGTTGCGGTAAATTGCCTGGGATACTTCCGGTCCGATGTAGGAATATGCGACTGTTACGCAATCAGGAGTTATTGTTCCTGCTTCTGTCAGTGCATCAATCCAAAGTTTCCAGTCTTCACCGCCCATTACTTTTACTGTGTTGGCAATTTCTTCGTCATCAGCAGGTTCTGCTGTTACAACTTTAAGTTCGCCTGTAAAAGGATCCACAGTTTTTCCGGTAAAAGGTGCGCCGTAGGGTTTGATTACTGACTTGTGCATGATTCCTGTTGCAGGGTCAGTGCGTACAGGGCTTGCAAGACTGTAGATCACAAGGTCAAAGACCATATTGTTTTCTTTTGCAGCAGCAATAACATTGGCTTTCATTTCATTGCTGAATGCATCACCGTCAAGTGTTACAGAAACAAGACCCTTTTCTTTTGCAGCCTTGTCAAATGCCAGATTGTTGTACCAACCGGGTGTTCCCCATTTTTTGTCAGAACCGGCTTTTTCAAAAGAAACCCCCAGAGTGTTTGCGCCGTAAGAAAAAGCTGCAGCAATGCGGCTTGCAAGACCATAACCGTTGGAACAGCCAAGAACCAGTACGTTTTTGGGATCTTTGCGTCCGTTTTCTGCACGTTCATTGCGGCCGGCAAGTTTTCCGGCCTTGCGCTCAGCAGCACGTTTTTCAGTATATTCAATCTGTTCGTAAACAGCAGCCGCACATCCCAGCGGATGCGCATTCAAACAAATATTGTTACGAACCATAGGTTTAAGTGCCATAATCAACTCCTATAAAAAATCAAAGCGGAAATATCGCGGCTGAAGTCAGACCGACGACGGCGTGTGAACTTGTGCGACAGCACAACTTGAACAAAGCCGGCTCGTCTGACGAAATGCCGCGGTTTTTTACGCAATTTCTGCGACGCAGATTTGCAAAGGTAAATCAGTTTGCGCTGCCGACAAGACAAAGC
>JAKSTU010000117.1 GCA_024402435.1 Treponemataceae bacterium | reverse complement strand
CATTCAGACGGCGGAAACCCTTTCCAAACTTGCCGCAAGACATATCCGGGAAATCGGAGACAAACTGAAAGCCGTCCGTCAGGCGGTGAAAAATCCGGAGACGGCGGCAAAAGGTGATGTGAAAGTCGGCAAAAACGCGCAGAAGATTTACGATCAGACTTTGCGCGAACAACTGGAATGGGAACACTGGTACACCAATCCGGAATTGAGCAATCTGCTGAAAAAAGAGGCTGGAATTGAAGAAACTCCGGCATCACCAGTTGTCAAGGAAAATTTGACAACTGAAAAAGAGAGTGCGCAAAAAACGGAAAAAGTTGAGCAGTCAGGTGTTAAAGAAGAAATACCGGATGTTGGGGACAGTATCAGCAAAACCACAGGAAGAACGCAAGCAAGAATCAACGCATTGCATAACCTGAAAGACGGTAAATATCATGCGTTTGGATTAACGTTTGAAAAGGCTACTGCGGAGCGTTCCGTTTACGATGCCGAAAATCCGAACAGGAAAACGAATGAAACCGTATTCATCGTTGACGGAAATCGTTTCAACATTTTGGAATTTGAGGAAAAAATCAGCAAGGCGGAAGGGCAGGAATCTTTCAAGAAACAGTACAATCCCAACAAAGAACCGCGAGAAATCACTTCATCCACATACGACCGTGCGCAAAAACGCCTGGAGCAACAGGCAAGCGGTGTTGTTACGGGGAAAAATGTTCCTGCCGGTCCCGATATTACCAATAAAGAATCCGGAAAAGAGAATGCCCGAAATCCGCAGAAAATTGAGCAACAGCCTGCGGAAAGTGTTCAGAAAACGCAGAAATCTTCCGAAAAAATCAAGAGCAAATCCGAAAAAAATCAGAAAAATTTGCAGGAGGGTTCGCAAAAAGCTTCGGACAGTAAAAAATACAGCATAAAAAACGTTTGGACGGGTTCTTCCGCAGACTACGATCAGCCGTCTGTGCAATACATCGGCTCCGGAGAGGGACAGCAGGTTTTCGGATGGGGGCTGTACGGCACGGAAAGACGCGGCATCGCGGAACACTATGCACAAGAATTAGCCGACAACAAAGCAAAGGAGAATGCTTTTGTTGTTTTTGACGGTAAAAAAATATACTGGACAGAACTTGACTACAAAAAGCAATTTGCGGAACGGGATAATGCCCTCTTCTATGTTTTTGAAAAAGAGGGCGTGGAAGCCGCCATTCGCTATACTGCAATGCTGTCCCATTACAATCATTATTCAAAAGCTCATCAATGGCTTCTGAAAAACAAGAATAAAATCCGGTATGAAGTTCCGAAAATGAAACGCCATCTCTACCGGCAGACTTTCTGGCCGGGGAAACAGGAAAATCTCCTCGTGTGGAATGCCCCCGTACCGGAAGAACAGAAAAATCAGATCCTCAATGCGCTCTCTCAGATGG
>JAKSTU010000116.1 GCA_024402435.1 Treponemataceae bacterium | reverse complement strand
CACCGTGTCATTCGGAGCGCTAAAAAACAAAGTTTTTTTGTCGAAGAATCTTGTCGAAGAACCTTTTGCATCACTTATTCAACAAATACTTGACAGCACATTCTGGGGGGGGGTATAATTCCTTATATTTTATAGAATTGCGCGATTATTTCAAATTCGTAAGGAGTTATTCCATGAAAAAGTTTGTTCCTCTGCTGATTCTTGCAGCAGTGCTCTTTGCATTGCTCGGATGCCCCAGCGAACCCAAACAGCCCAAAACCAAAACATTCAAAGTCAGCTATGTTTCGGAATACGGCCCGGCGCCCGAACAAAAAACGGTCAAAGAAAACTACGCGCTTACACAGGCCGACCTTGCCCCACTTTCTTCCGAAGCCGCAGCCAATGCACACAAAGTTTTCCAAGGCTGGTTCATTGATTCTTCAATCCCCGCAAATCCGGGTGACAAAATCACCAGGAACACAACACTCGTTGCCCGGTGGAAATCCCAGCAGTTCACCGTCACTTACACCACTTTATACGGCACAGCTCCTGATTCCATCACACTTGATTACGGCACAGCGCTTACTGCAGAAGAGCTTCCCGTACTTCAGAATGATTCCCACACTTTTACAGGTTGGTTTGCAAATGGAACCGAGGTTAAAACCGGTTTCGCCGTAAAAGAAAACCTGACTCTGACTGCCAGCTGGGATAAAACAAAACGGACCGTTTCATTTATTGATGAAAAACACCCTGACACAAACCCCATAACAGTTCTTCACGGTGAGACCGCATCACTTTCTGCCCCGGCAAACGTTCCCGGCTATGATTTCAAAGGCTGGTTTGCAGGAGCCACACAAATCACCTCATCAACGCCCATCACTTCGGATATTACGCTTACCGCAAAGTGGGAGATTCAGCAATTCACCGTCACTTACGCAACTTCATACGGAACAGCTCCTGATTCTATCACAGTTGATTACGGCACACCGCTTACTGCAGAAGAGATTCCCGTACTTACAGCTGAGGCCGAGGAACACAAACAGCACAACGGCTGGACAAGTGACGGCACCACAATCTGCAAAGCGGGAGACCTAATCACAGAAAACACAGTCCTTACCGCAAAATGGGGCCCGGAACAACTGAAACTCACTGTCAGTACTTCTGTTGAAGGATTCCCCGAATCAATTGATGTGAATTTCGGTTCAAAAATCAAAGACGTGATTTCTTCAGAAGAATTGAATCCCACACTCCAGCATTATGAACTGCTGGGCTGGAAAATCGACAATGTTTATTATCAATTGACCTATGCAGGGGATGCAGTAATTGAAAGCCCCAAAACCGCAGTCCCCCAGTTTAAAATAATAGACAATGCATTCCAGTCTTCCACCATTACAGAATACACTGTCCCCGAAGGAGTAAGAGAAATCGGTGCCTACGCTTTTGCCGGTTCAAAAATCGCAAG
>JAKSTU010000115.1 GCA_024402435.1 Treponemataceae bacterium | reverse complement strand
TTTACCGCCGGGCATACAGAATTTCCACCCGCTTTTGGTTTCCCACCAACCCGTTGTACCGTAAACTGTTTTGGGTTCGGCATACTTTGCTGTTGACTGAATTGCCTGCCGCAGATTGTCTCTGTTGCCGTATCCTGCATTGATAACACAGTTCATGTTCCACTGCTCCTGTGCCCATTCAAGCTGTGAAAAGCTCTTTATCGGAATTGTGATTTTACGAAGCGGATTGCCGTTTTCATCTTCACCGATGATGCCGAGAAACCTTTCGTTTTCAATTCCGTTTGTAACTGTGATATCCTCTACGATACGGGCTGTAAAGTTGCAGAGAGGAACATCTTTCTCCTGACCGCCGACGAATTTGGTTATGCACAGTTTGTTGCCGTTAACACAGAACGGCGGCTGAAAATATTTGTTTTCCATAAATACTTGTCCTTCCTTTGTCAAAATTTTCCGAACATCCGAACAAGTATTTAAAAACCTTGATAACATTGACTTTTTCTGTTCGGATTTTATACGAACTTTGTGCCGCGTTGTTCGCTTTTTTACGAACGCTGAAGCCGCGGTACATCAATGAATATCTGCATTTGTTCGGTTGTTCGGATTTTTTAATCATCATCATACATATCATTCCTTTTGATATTTTTTTCTGAATACGGGCACGATTCAATGCTTACACGGAAGCTCTGCTTGCAAAGCAGGGAACAATCGGCGCATAAATTGTTGTAACGGATATTACCGTCATCATCACGAAAGAACTCCCAATCGTCAGGAGCTTTCTGCATTTTCATCACATCCTTTTGTGTTTTTCAGATTTTTCTGATTTCGTTTGCCGTTTGCGGAAAAAGCCTTTTTCGCTTCCTGCGACTGTGAGTGCATTATCCTGAAAGTAAAGTTTTTCAGTTTAACAGCCGCACGAAGGAACCCCGGCGGTTCATCGTCAATGATATACACCGCTGACGGCTCGTCCTTCTGCAGGTTAAGAACGGACTTGTTCAGTTCTTTCCAATAGCTTTCAATCTGAATTTCATCATCGCCGTTTGCAAACCACAGATGAGTTTCTTTTGTTTTGGACATTTTCATTGCCTCCTTCCTGAATTTTTCAGCACCCCGTTTTTCGGGGCATTTTTGCCGAACCTTGCTCCGTGTTTCTGACCGTTTTCCGAATGGAAATTCGCTTTTCAATGAAGCGTTCATAAAAACATTTCTATCGGATAAAGGGTTCAAAACAGCAGAAAAAGAGCCTCGCCCCGCAATGGGAAAAGGCTCTTTCTGAAATACGTGTATTAAATTGTGCTACCAGTATTCATATTTCAAATTAGTGTATTTTTCAGGCTGTTTTTGATTTGCAGGGGCACGTGCTTGTGGCTTACAAGTAATGAAAGAACAACGGTAAAAAATGACGGCACCATGGTTTTTAAATTCTATTACGGAGCGGAAATCATAGGGTGAAAAAACAATAGAAAATAATATA
>JAKSTU010000114.1 GCA_024402435.1 Treponemataceae bacterium | reverse complement strand
TTATTGCCGCAACCGCATTGGGTGTTTTCAGACTGGAATCATTTACCGAGATTTCTTCTCTTACGCCTTTCGCTGTTCCTGAGTTTGCATTTCTGACCGGTTATGACTTCAGCCCTGCGCTTTTAGCTCCGTTTATCATCGCTGTTATCTGCATTGTTATGAAGACAGCAGGAAACATCACCCTCCTGAATTCCTATACAGGAAACACGGATAAAAAATCCCTTCGGAAAGGTCTGTTTGCAGAAGGCGCAGGCCTTCTTATCTCCGGAGTTCTTGGAGGGATTGGAACAGGAACATCATCGAGTGCGGCAGGTCTTGTGGTAAGCACCGGTGTTGCATCCCGCAGGGTTGGATTCGGTTTAGGGATTCTTTTAATCATCTGCGGGTTCATGCCGTTTTTCGGCTGGCTGTTCCATCTGATTCCAAAACCGATATTAGGCGCTGTTCTGATTTACGCAGTTGTGTTTGTAATGATGAGCGGCATTTCCAGCATTGCATCCCGTGTTCTTGACCCCCGGCGGATTTTTGTTGTGCTGCTTCCGATTTTAATCGGTGTTTCGTCAGCGGTATGTCCGTATCTGTATTCAGAACTTCCCAAATGGGCAGAACTGTTCTTTGCATCTCCGCTGACCGCAGGTTCGTTTGCTGCAGTGGTTTTAGGTCTGGTGTTAAAGATAGGTATTCCGCACCATAAAATGCTGATGACATCAGACACAAAAGAAATCAGGAAGTTTGTTTTTGAGTGTGCAGGTCTTTGGACTCTTGATAAAACGCAGACCGCAGAACTTGCTGAAGATGCTGCAGCAGCTGCTCTCAAAAATCGTGCAGAAAGTATCAGACTTTCTTTGTCCCGCAGCCGTGAACATCTTGAGATGGCGTTTATCTGCGCGGGAGGGGATGTGCTGCATATTTCACGCGAGCTAAACTAATGAAGAAAGAGTCTTCGGCGTTTTGTGTGAATCCTGCATCCGTGGGCTAAAGACCGCACGCCAAACGCATAAAAATCCGCAGGAAACACTCATCCGAATCTAAGCCGTTAAATGGGTTCTTTTTGGATTCTGCGAGGATTTTTTTATAGTGACAGTCAAACGACTTTTTGGTATGCTTACAAAAAACCTGATGACTTTTAAAACAACACCCTGAAATCCCCTTCATCAACTCAGTGTGGTTTATGTAGTTATAGCACCATAAATAATAGATATGACCTTCGGAACTCTGCAGGATGTCGAGACACGGGGAAAGACTGTTCTCGTCAGAGTTGATTTCAACTCTCCCATCGACCCAAGCTCAAACACTATTCTTGATGATAAACGCTTCCGTGAACACGTTCCAACCATTCAGGCATTAGAGGATGCAAAAGTTGTCGTTCTTGCCCATCAGAGCCGCCCGGGCAAAAAGGATTTCACTACACTTACTGCCCATGCAGATAAACTGGAACGTCTGCTTGGTATGCCGGTAAACTATGTCGATGACATCTTTGGAAGCTGTGCAAAACGCGCCGTCCGCGAAGCACACCCGGGAGATGTAATCCTTCTTGAAAACACCAGATTCTCAAGCGAAGAAAACTTATCCTTACCCGC
>JAKSTU010000113.1 GCA_024402435.1 Treponemataceae bacterium | reverse complement strand
CTCAGAAAAATAATTCTGAAACATTTTATCTGAATCCATCCAACAGATATATACAAACCCTAAGGACACATCATGCATAAAAAAATCCTGAAAAGCCGCTGGATACATCTGACTCCTGCCCTGCTCCTCATCCTTGGAGGATTAGTATTACTTCTTCCGGCAGTCCTTTCAAAATCCATATCAATTCTTGGAACGCCCCTATTCTGGATTGCCAACTATCTGCCGGTAACATATCTCTTAATCGGATTAATTCTGATAATCCCTGCCGTGATTATTTTTATTCTGCAAAATCACAGCAGAAAAACATCAGCCGCAGAGATTCTAAATGCTGACCTTCTTATCATCAGAAACGGAAAACTTAGGGCAACCCTTCATGCAGAAGATATTATCACCGTTGAAATCAGCGAGAGTTTCTTTGATACTCTCACAAAGACGGCACGCATTACTATACGGGTGCTGCAGAGCAGCGGAAAACAGAAATCATACACCCTCGGAAGAGTGGCTGACGCAGCTGAAGCAGAAGCTGTCCTTGATGTGTTTCGGGGAATCAGGTCAGCCCCGCGAAAAAGAACTGCTGCAAAAAAGACCGTTCAGACAAAACTGAAAGAGTCTGATGCTAAAGAAACCAGCAGTACTAAAAAGACACGAAAGAGTACAGTAAAAAAAGCGTCAGAAGATACACCTGCAGAAAAAAAGGGTGAAGCAAAATCGGACAGTACGAAAAAGACAACAGCTGATACAAAAACCGCTGCAAAGAAACCGAATGAAAAATCTGCCGGAAAAAGTTCTGCAAAAAAGACTGCAAAGAAGTCAGACAAACCATCTGACTCCAAAGAGTTTGACTATCCTGACATCACATCCAAAAAAGAAAAGAACAAGACTATAATCGACAAACCGCTTCTCGCATCCGAAGCAGCGGCAAAAGCAGAGTATCTCAGACGAACTGCTGGTTCAGAAAAAGGTGCTGAATTTGAAGATGAAATTGATTCACTCCTCAAAAAACGCGACACCATCCCGGCTCATCACAGAGTTTTGAAAAACCTCTATGTCCCCTACGGAGACGGCACAAAACGCCTTTCCGAGATTGACAATGTGGTAATCTCTGAAACCGGCATCTATGTTTTCGAGTGCAAAAACTACTCAGGAACCATTCTCGGCAAAAAAGATGAACGTGAATGGTCTGTTGTCTATGACAACGGGGATTTGAAAAAGTTCTACAGCCCGATTCTGCAGAACAAAGGACATATCAGAAGTCTTTCTGACATCTTAGGTATTCCCAAAGAAATGTTTCGCTCGGTTATTGTTTTTTCCGGGCACACAAATTTAAACGGCGTTGAGTATGCACGCGAAAACACATCGGTATTCTGCGTTGATACACTTGCAAAAGAACTCAGGGCAAAAACTGCATCCGCCGGGCATGTCTTTTCATCTCAGGAGGTTGACGAGATTTATTCATGGATGGTTCCTTATACAGAAGTGTCCTACAAGGACCGTATAAAACACCTCAACAGAGTGGAGAAAATCTCGCAGAAAGAAGAGGCATAAAACCGCCGAAATACTTAATCCATATCCCATACAATATAATCAGATATGGCAGATGAACC
>JAKSTU010000112.1 GCA_024402435.1 Treponemataceae bacterium | reverse complement strand
ACCATCGGCGAAGCACTCAGCCTCAAAGAAACAGACATCATAAAAACAGAAACCGGAACAGCCCTCCGCATCAGAGCAGAAACAACCAAATCAAAAATAGAACGAACCGCCTACCTCACAAAAGAAGCAGCGGACTCCCTTGAAAAACACCTCGCAGAACAAAAAATAGAAGAACACAAGAGAACCGAAAAAGAACAGAAAAACGCCCTCAAAAATCCGGAACAAAGAAAAACCCCTCAAAACCTAACCACGCGGCAGAAAATCCTGCTGGAAAAAGCCGGCTGCATCTTCCCCTACTCAGTAGCCGCCGCAGAAGGACAGCTGCGAAAAGCCGTCGACAAAGCAGGATACGGCAAAGTTGGCACTCCAAGGTCTGTACAGTGGCAGATGACCAGAAAATGGTTCATCACACAGGTATCGCTCTGCACAGACAGAACAACAGCCGAAGAACTCGCAGGATATGTAAAACCGTACAGCCGACTCTATCAGAAAATCCCTGCGGAAAAACTCTTTGCCGCATTTAAAAAAGCAGAAAACCATCTGACACTCTTCTCTGAAGAAAAAGAATAAAAGAAAAACCCCTCAGATTGATGGGAAAAAATCCCGTGAAAAAAGATATGTAATCTCCTAAAAGCTCATTCAGCCTTAGGAGCATTAACTGCTGCAAGAGCTCCCTCAATCTGCTTCTGCAGTTGGGATGCCTTTGCAGACATAGTCTTCTCCTGCTTATCAAGAGAAGAGATACGAAGCTCAAGGGAATCAATCTTTTCTGCAAGATCTGCCTTAACAGACTCCTTGTCCTTCTGCATCATAATAGAGCCGACAGATGCAAAGACCGCTGCATCATCTTTAACTGACTCAAGTTCTTCTGCTGCACGTTTTGTTTCGCGCAGAGTCATTTCGTACTGCATCTTCTGGGAAGAAATCTGCTGTAACTGCTGCTGCAGCTGCTGGAACATTGCAAACTGCTGCTGAACCTGCGGAGGTAAACCCGCCTGTGGATTTGCTGCCATTTTTATAACACCTATAAATCTGTATACTAATTAGCGCTCAGGAATAATAATAATAGTCTTTTCGATTGGTGAAAACTCATCAGAGCGCAAGAATCTCGGAAGAAACCGCGATAAGTCTGAACCACATATTAACAGACGCCCGCATCGCAGAAACATCCTCCGCCTGAATCGAAAGATGCAGCGCCCCGTCGCTCAGCGAAAGCGCAACAAACGACTTCTCTCCCGGGTCAGACCCCGCCTCAGGCAGCAGAACCTCATAGAGTTTATCTGCGTAAGACGTCTCAAAAATAAACTCCGCAGAATGGTCAAAAGAATCAGCCATACCTTTAGACCATCACCTGCAGACGATAATTAACCTTTTGCATACCGCAGAAACAGATAGCCCCATCCGCCTCCAAATCAAGTTTAATCGGAACATACGGAGAAAGCATATTGTACAAATCCTCCTCACGGGTTAAAAAACCCTTGTAGAACCCGCCGGTACGTTCACTCGTGATAACATTCGTAATCAGCATGGAAAACACCGTATTGCCGTTCTTCGTAATATCAACAATCGGCCCCATCTGCTTCTGCTTCGAGCCGGATACAAAAATAATAGAAGGGTGTTCGCCTTCGATATCCCGAAGACCTGCCT
>JAKSTU010000111.1 GCA_024402435.1 Treponemataceae bacterium | reverse complement strand
ATTTGATGGTATTGTTATATATTTGTTGTTCAATGATACTCAGCATCATAACAAACCTCATGTTCATGTTTTTTATGGTGAATTTAGGGCTTCTGTTGCTATTGACGGCACAATTTTAGCCGGTGAACTTCCAGCAAAACAGTTGAAGTCTGTTCAAGAGTGGCTAAAGAAAAATGAAGAAAATGGAATAGTTTATTCAGACAATCCGAAACCTATGCTTTCGGTACTTGAAATCAAGCACATGTATAGCGGCGTTTATTTAATGAAATTTTCCAACAATCAAATCCGTCTTTTTGATTCAACAATATTAAAAGGTGAAGTTTTTGAGCCTTTAAAAAGACCGGAAATATATGAAAATCCCAAATTGGAATATGGGATTGTTACCTGGGATGACGGACAGATTGATTGTTCTCCTGAATATATGTTTGAAAACAGCTTTGAATATAATACCTGTGAAATAATTGTTGCATAAAACACAGACGGTGTAATCCGAAACATTGCAAAACTCAAATCTGGATGGTAAAGATCCTTCGACTTCGCTCAGGATGACATCGCGGTGTAGTCCGCTGGATGACGCGGTGTGTGCGCAGGATGACATTGTTTACATTGCACAGTGGCGGGTTTTGCGGTAAAGTGTGTACGTACACGCACCGCGAAAGTTAACGCGGGAAGCGGGCGTTGCGGGCGGCGATTGAGCCCGCACGGGGGATAGCGGAAAACGGAATGGACGCGGAAGCGGGCTTTCCGGTTGGAGCGCAAGGGGGTTGCCCCCCTTCCTGAAATTCTCGAAAAAAAATGAAAACGGAGGCTCGGTTATGAGTTCAGCTTATCAGTCACTTAAAGAAGAAGCTTTTGAAGCAAACATGGAGATTCCGAAACGGAATCTGGCAATTTATACATGGGGAAACGTTTCTGCATTTGACAAAGATCGGGGTGTGTTCGCAATCAAACCCTCCGGAGTTCCTTACGACACAATGAAAGTTGACGACATTGTTGTTATGGACTTGGAAGGCAAAAAAGTTGAAGGCAGTCTGAATCCTTCTTCTGACACGCCTACCCACCTGAGGCTTTATCAGAACTTCAAGGACATTGGCGGTGTAACCCACACTCATTCTCCGCACGCAACTGCTTGGGCTCAGGCCTGCCGCGGAATTCCGCTTTTGGGCACAACTCACGCCGACCACAGCGCAAATCCTGTTCCCTGCACTCCCATGATCAGCCGCGAACAGGTTGAACGTGCTTACGAAGACGAAACCGGTCTTCTGATTGTGGACACTTTTCTTCATCCTGAAAAAGTGGGCGCACTGGACTGCTTCGGAAATCCTCTTGAAGCTCTGGTTCCTTCTGAAAACCCCATGGTTCTTGTTGCCGGACACGGGCCTTTTACTTGGGGAAGCAACGCTGCAAAATCTGTTTACAATGCTGCAGTTCTTGAAGAAATTGCACGTATGGCCTGGATTACTATGACTGTTAATCCCGGCTTCAAAGTTCTGCCCGATTATGTTGTGAACAAGCATTATCAGCGTAAACACGGCAAAAATGCATATTATGGTCAGAAATGATCGGGCAAGAGCAGCCCTTTTTCTGCTGATTTGTTCAGTTCTGATTTTATGCGGCTTATGCGGCTGCTCAAAAAACAACAAAAAAACTGATTCTTCTACCGGAGTTTCGGCCGGTGCCGGTTCTGGTTA
>JAKSTU010000110.1 GCA_024402435.1 Treponemataceae bacterium | reverse complement strand
CAAGATTCTCGCTGCTTAAAAGCATTTTTCTTTTTTCAGTTCCGTCCTGATTTTTTCTGATTTCTTTTTCATTGGTTTTTACAAAAACCGTCATTTTTTGATCTGTCATGCCACGGAAAATTCCGCCGTCCACCTTGCAGTCAAGGTAATCCCTGCCGCATGCAAGTGAAACATAGGAATCATCAACTTTCCTGTTCCTCGTGCAGTCAATGCCAAACCAGCGTCCTTCCATTGAAGCACCGTCATTGCTCATATATTCTTCATCCGGAACAAAATATTCTGCCCATGCGTGGGTTGAACCTTCGCCCTTGCTTGTTCCTGCAACATAGCGCGCAGGAATTCCGGCTTCGCGGCACAGGGAACAGAATATGTGCGAGTAATCCTGGCACACGCCTTTAGAAAGAGAAAAAGCTTCTTCTGCGGATGTTTTTACCGTAGTTGAGCCGGTTACATATTCAATTTTGCTGTGAACGGCTTGCATTAAAAATTCTGCCGCCAGATGAAAATCTGTATTTTTAAGATTTTTGCTCAAAACCGCCTCTTCAATAATGCTGCCTTCAAAAACCGAAAAAAGAAAACCTTTCATCAGCGCGCTGCATTTTGTTAAAGGCGTGTTGAATTTGTAAAACGGATGGCACAATTCGCGGCAGCCGTTCTTGCGGTCTACAATTACGCTCGCCGTAGAATGAAAATTAAATTCGGTGTGCGGCGAATTAATTCTGCCCTGATAGGCAACGTTTCCAAAAATATCTTTGGAAGTTACCAACGAAGTTTCTGGAGTAATCGTCAACTTTCTTGCAACAACCGTCTGACCGTCTCTTGAAACTGGCACGCAGCGCAAAAGAAAATAATGATCGCTGACAGGGTCAGAAAACTCATGCCGGGTAGTGTAATCAATTTCCAGAATATTCATTGGCACTTCCTAAAATTGCGTTTATGCCGCAATATCAATTTTTATAAACAGACTGTCTATCAATTGAAGCAGAACCATCTTGTCTGCGTTGTCCAGAAAGTCGCTTCTTTCGCAAAGTTCGCCGCATACCTTTGAAAGGGCAAGACGGTCGCAGTTTATGTCCGTGCGTTCAATTGAATGGGTCAGCCGCCGGCATTCAAATGCAACCTTGTCCTCGTTCATGTCAAGACGAAGATACATATCCAGCCGTTCCAAAGTGAGTCCGCTTAACAAAATATGCCTTACGTTGTGGTCAGTAATCGAATCAAAAACCTGACCCTTGAAAGCCATGATGCAGTCAATTACTTCCTGAAAAACCAGAACAGGCGTTTCGCTGTACTGGGCATCTTCCATCCGGCGCAGTGCAAGTTCAATATAGCTCAGCGCGTCGCTTCCAATCGTTTCGCGCAGCATAATCGCGTTGTCGTAAGAACGGTTCATGCTTGAGATGATTGAACTTGCATAAGTTTTGTCAAAAGCATAGCGCTGGCAGAAATCTTCAATTGAAGTAAAGCCGTTATAAATATCCAGATCGCTGCAATATCTTGCATAGTCAAAATGCGAATCCAGCTGGGAATCGTAAACATTCATAAAAAGCTTCAGCGTTGTCAAAACTCTTTCCGTATAGCGCCCAAGCCAGTAAATGGAATCTACCTGTTTTAATGTAAGCGGCACTTCGCCAGCTCTTGCCGATTTTACTTCTCTAAAATCCATGTGTCTTTAAATCCTCCGCCTTGTGATGAATTAACT
>JAKSTU010000011.1 GCA_024402435.1 Treponemataceae bacterium | reverse complement strand
TTCCGGTCTCCGCCGCCACTTTTACGCATTGGTATAAAACGCGGACACAAAGTGTTACGGAATCAGTCTTTCCAGGGGAAGAAGAAACTTCTGATTGAGCGGGGTCCAAGTGTATCACGGTCTTCGCCGATCAGTTCTCCCCACGGTACAATTTTGCGGGCTTCTTTCGGGGTAACTTCGGGGTGTTCTTCAAGCCAGTCGTATTTGTACATACGGATACGGAGCGCATTGTTCTGTGCAAGAGCAAGGCCCCCGAAACTGGGAACAATTCCGACAAGGAAAACAGACAGTGCAATGAGCACCAGAGAATAAATACCCATCAGAAGAGAAAAACCGAAGTTGTCAAACAGGATAATGTAGCTTTTTTTGAGAGTCTTGATGAATCCGCCTTTAAGCTGGGAACGCAGGGGCAAAAACCACTGCATGGCAAGAATGGTTACCACAAGAGCCCAGAAAACAAGGGATCCGAGAAAAAGCCCGAACAATCCGCCCATACTCAAATAGAAAGGAATTCCGATCAGAGCCAGAACAGCAATCATCAGATTAAGAAGCGCAAAGAGAATTCCGTCTTTCCAGCAGTTTTTAAGATTCTTGAAAAGTTCCTTATAAGAGGGTGATTTGAAATCCGCAATTTTTGCGCATGAATCACTTATGGAAAGAATCAGTGAGGAAACAAGCCAAACACCGGCCACACCCAGAACCACAGAACACGCAATAAGTGCAGGCACAGGCATGATTTCTGTTACGGTGGCAACATCAGTTCCCAAAGTTCCGGTTGCCAGATAACTGAGGCCAAGATATGTTGCAGCAACAACAGCAATACAAATCAGGTTATTGACGATAATCCACAGCAGGTTGTCCCAACCGTCGCAAAAGTTTTTCTTGAGATAAAATAAAATCATGATTTAAAACTACAGATAATCAGGGCTGACGTCAACCGATTATTGAACAAGGGCATGTCATTTATTGAAACATATGTTATAATGTCTGACTGAAGCTGCGTTGAATGCCGGAAAATGCAGAGACATAGCAACAGAAACTGTCAATCATCAGTTGTCGGAACAACTTTTCGATTTTCAACATTTAAGGAAGGAACACATTAATGAATTACGGTTATTTTGATGACCAGGCCCGGGAATATGTAATCACACGGCCCGATACACCACAGTCATGGAGCAACTATTTGGGATCAACTCAGTATGGTGCTGTCATTACAAACAATGCAGGCGGATACGGATTCTTCAAATCCGGTGCAAGAGGACGCTTCATGAGACTGCGCTTCAACTCCGTGCCGATGGATCAGCCCGGACGCTACTTTTACCTGCGTGACAATGACAATGCTGATTTCTGGTCCGCATCATGGCAGCCGGTAGGAAAAAGCCTTGACTCATACAAGAGCACTTGCCGGCACGGAACTGCATATACGACAATCACTTCCGACTACTCAGACATTGCAACGGAAACAACATATTTTGTACCTCTCAACCAGAACTTTGAATACTGGATGCTCAAAGTCACAAACAATTCTGACAAACCGAGAAATCTTTCTGTATTCAGCTACTGCGAACTGACAAACCAGTGGAACACGACACAGGACCAGGTCAATCTTCAGTATTCAATTTTCATCAATCAGGGCTGGAACAAGGACAACATCATCGGAATCGACATCCAGAAGCACATGGAAGAACAGAACCGCGCAAAAATAATTGCTGCAGGCGGTGACCCGGACGCAATCAATCTGGAAGGCGATGTTTCCATGAACACATGGCTGGCACTGATCGGTGCAAATGTTGATGGCTTTGACACAGACCGCAACTCTTTCATCGGAACTTACGGCGGATATCACGCACCTAAGGCTGTTACCGGCGGAAAATGCAGCAACTCATGCGCATACGGTGACAACAGCTGCGGATCTTTCCAGACAAACATTACCCTTGCTCCCGGCGAATCAAAAGAACTGGCTGTAATGCTGGGAATCGGTTCCGGAGAAACTGTGGGCAAAAAAACCGTTGCCCGCTTCGGCTCAATTGAAACAGCAAAAATGGAACTTGAGGCCCTGAAAAAGGACTGGCACAACAAACTGAACAGTCTTTCCGTAAACACTCCTGATGAAGACATCAACCATACGGTAAACATGTGGGGACTTTACAACTGTCTTATCACTTTTGCATGGAGCCGCGCTGCCAGCCTGATTTACAACGGTGAACGTGACGGATTCGGTTTCCGTGACTCAGTGCAGGACATTCTCGGTGTAAGCGCTGCAATTCCTGAAGTTGCAAGAGACAGACTTGTTCTGATGCTTTCAGGCCAGTTGTCACACGGCGGCGCAGTTCCTGTAATCAATCCTGTCCGCCACGAACCCGGAAAAGTTACGCCCACCCCTGCAGAAGAACTCCGCAGCGACGACTGTCTCTGGTTCTTCAATTCAATTCCCTGCTACGTTTCAGAAACAGGGGACTTTGATTTCTACAACAAAGTAATTCCTTATGCAGACAAAGGAAGCGCAACAGTTCTTGAGCACCTTAAGCAGGCTCTGCTTTTCAACCTGGAAAGAAGCGGTTCTCACGGACTTCCATGCGGACTTTCTGCTGACTGGAACGACTGTCTCCGCCTCGGTTACCGCGGTGAAAGCCTTTTTGTAGCATTCCAGCTGAGACTCGGTTTTACAGTTTATGCAGACATCTGCCGCCGCATGGGCAAAAATGACGAAGCTGATTGGGCTGATGCACGCAAGGCCGAACTTGACGCAAACATCCAGAAACACTGCTGGGACGGAAACTGGTTCATCTGGGCAATTGCAGAAGACGGAACAGTATACGGAACAAAAACTTTTGAAGAAGGACAAGTTTACTTCAACACACAGGTTTGGGCCGTACTCAGCGGGGCTGCCACACCGGAACAGGCTCAGAAAGCAATGCAGACCGTAAAAGACAAACTTGCAACACCCTACGGACTGATGCTCTGCGCTCCGCCTTTTGCAAAAACCACTGTAGACGTAATGCGCGCAGTAGTGTTCAACAAAGGTATCAAAGAAAACGCCGGTATCTTCAACCACACGCAGGGCTGGGGAATCATTGCTGAAACAATGCTCGGAAACGGCGACCGCGCCTACGAATACTGCAAGGCTGCCCTTCCCGCTTCTTACAACGACAAAGCGGAAATCCGTCAGGCAGAACCTTATGTCCAGTGTCAGACAACTTACTCAATTTATTCACCTCGTCCCGGTACGGCACGCGTATCCTGGCTTTCTGGAGCTGCAACCTGGTCATACTACAGTGTAACTCAGTACATTCTGGGTATTCACCCTGTATACGAAGGTCTGATGATTGATCCGTGCATTCCCACGGCCTGGGACGGATTTACAGCTGAACGCAGATTCCGCGGATGCAACGTAAAAATCAGCGTAAAGAATCCGGCACACCATTGCAAAGGAATTGCAAAACTGACTGTAAACGGAAAAGAGATCAGCGGAAACACAATCCCCGCCGAAATGCTTACCGCCGAAACAACAGTTGAAGCAATCATCGGCTGAGGTCGGAAAATAAAAGCTGGGGAATCACTGGTGGAACAAAAATGAAGCTGATTATTCACGATCTGCAGGAAAAAGAATTCTCAAAACTGTTCAGGAGCCTTCCCACGGATGATTATGTAATATCTCCGTCTCAGGGAATCCATTCCTGTCTGGGGTGCTTCGGCTGCTGGATTCAGAATCCTTCCTACTGCGTGATTCCTGACGAAGGTCATCAGATCGGTGACCTTCTGGCAAAAGCAACCGACGTAATCATCATAAGCCGCTGCTGCTACGGTGGTTTCAGTCCGCAGGTAAAGCGTGTGCTGGACCGTTTTCTTCCATATATGCTGCCTTATCTGGAGGTGACAGAAGGAAGAATGCGCCACACACCGCGTTACGAAAACCGCTTCAATGTGTCTGCAAACTTTTACGGAGAAATGATTACTCCGGAAGAAGAAACCATTGCGAACCGCATTGTGGATGAACTGACATTCGACATGAACGGAACCGGATGCAGCGTGTCTTTTTATCGGGACAAATCCGGACTAAAAGGGATTGCCTTATGAAAATTGTGGTATTGAATGCAAGCCCAAAACCGGAGGGCGGAAATTCGGCACAAATTATAGACAGAATCAGAAAAAACATTGAGGCACTGCAGCCGGAAACAAAATTCAGTGTTTTTTCAATCAGGTCAAATTGCCTTACGGAAACCGACTACGATGTTTTTGGTGACTGCGACGCGATTCTGTGGGCTTTTCCGGTTTATGTGGCCTCTTTGCCTTCCAACATGACGGAACAGCTTCTGCGGCTGGAAGATTTTTTTACAAGCAAAAAATTCAAAAAGCGAAACACGCAAAAGCAGATTGTTGTTTACGCAGCGGCAAACTGCGGATTTTATGACGGCATGGAATGCGCTCTTTCTTTCAGAATGCTCCGAAGCTGGACCTTGAAATGCGGTCTCAGCTGGGGACAGGGCATCGGTTTGGGCGGCGGAGAAATCATCGGGATGACGGGACCGAACGCTCTGAGCAAAATGCCTTTGAAAAGCGCAGGCAAAAAACTTGAAGTTTTTGCGGAAAACCTTATGCTGCAGAAAAAAGCCCAGGACTCTTTCTCAAGCCCGGACATTCCGCAGTTCATGTTTGTTTCCATGGCAAACAGCCAGATGTGGGACAAAAAAGCAAAGAAAAACGGCCTGAACAAAAAGCAGATGCTCCACAAAATTACATGATTTTTTCTGCGCCTGATTCTTTCAAAACGCTGGCCAGCGTCGCTACACACACAGCCGGCGCTTTTGCAATTGGAAATGCAGTTTTCTGAAAACTGAGCATTTCTCGAAGCTTCAAATCATCAAAAACCATTGCCGATCATCGCAATAACTCCCCCGTTAGCAACATGGAGGGCTGCCGCAGGCAGGTGCGAAGTACCGAGGCGAGAGCCGAGCCCGGAATACTGCGACCCCAAGTCACAGTTTGCTGGGACTTGGGGGAACGGCCTTATATGGATTTTTCAATGAAGCCGACTATTTTTTCCATGAAGATTTTTTCCCGCCTGAAATAATCATCTTCTGAATCTGTATCCTGACTGCAGGCTTTTGAGATTGCTTGTGCATAATTTTCCGGGAGTTTCTGCAGACTATGTGAATAATAAATTGCCCTGTCCTCTGCCGGTGAATAGAAACCATTCAGATAAAACAAAGCGCGGACACCGGCTCTTATTGCCGTATTCAAATTCTCATGCAATTGGATGAATGCATCACGGCGGAACCAGCGGTCTTTTTTATAATCGGAAATCAGATAATGAATGTAGCCAAGCGAGTTGTTCAGATTGTTTTTCAACTCTTGTGTTACAAACTGATTTATTTTCGCAAGCTCATTTTTATAGGAATTATTCGGGTCGTACAATATTTGAGATTCCAATACAGAAAATTTTCTCGGCTCTTCAAATTTGGAAAACATGTCTGCATCAATAAAATCAGTGAATAAAATTGCAAACCAGATGTTGTCAGCTTTTACACAATGATAGGGAATCGGCGGATCCTGATCTGGTCCGAAAATTTCTTCAGCAGTGATTCTGCTTTCTTTTTTGCGCATGACGATAAGATCAACCATTCCGTTGTATTCGCCGTTGTCTTTTTTCTGCGGAAAATAATCTGACCGGGAGACACTGCCGGAAAGAAGAATGGTTTCGATTTCTGATTTGTCGATTGAATTAATGAAAGCATAAGTTTTGTCTTTCATTTCCTGAATGAATTTTTTCTGCTGCTCAATTATTGCTTCTTTGGTTTTCATTTGGTTCACTTCTCCCTGTGCAGGCGGCTTTTTCCAGTGCAGACGTCCGAGTAAAGTTGGTTTGAAACCGTGGAAACCACCACCGAGCCGCTTCCGGTGATTTGAAAACTTTGTTAATCGTTGTTACTGTTTTCTATCAAATCTAGTAATTGTACATAGAGACGTTCACTAATATGCCGTCCAGAATTTCGCAATATATCGATTGCGTTCTTGATTTCGGATTTAGAAATGATTTTTTCTTCAAAAGCAATTCCTAATACTCCAATTGTTCCAATGATTTTTATACCCATTCTTGCAGCAACTTCACGACCACGAACTTCGTCCATAAGTAAAATATCAGCTTTCTTGATATCGGAAAGATATATTGCTTCGCTTTCACCTAAGTCAAGCCCTGTGGAACGCCTAAGAAGAGACACATAATTTTCATCTATTTCGTTTATAACGTTTATAAACTGACTTTCTTTTACTATATTTGCCTCATACTGAAATCGTGGATTTTCCGTAAGTTCTATAAAAACACCCTGAGGAATTTGAACTTGTCCAAACAATTTTTCCAACAAATCAAGACGATTAATTTTCAGAAGTGAAATCAATGGAGTTGTATCAGAAATAACTATCATGACAATTCTTTTTTTATAGCACGGAAAGTTTGAATATCCTGAATAACATCTGTTACATCCATATCAAAATATGGAAATCCCATGTCATCATATAGGTTTATTAAATCAAGTTTTTTTATTCCTAAAATTTCAGCAGCTCTGCCATGAGAAATTACATTGTTATGAATATATGGGTATAGCAGGAGAGCATTCCGCTTCAGTTCTTCATTTGATTCAAATACAAAATCATCAGTGAAATAAACCTGCATTTCTTTTGGTACTTTTAATTGTATTATTGCGTACTCCATAAAAACCTCCATTCATAACTTTTTAATAAATGAGAGTCTCTAAAATTGCAATTTTTAGAGGCAACTTTGAAAATGCGACGTTTAAAGCCTTGCGATTTCAAGGCTTTAAACTCGGCAGTAATCTCTAAAATGTATTTTTAGAGATTACATAATAATATATCATTATTTTTTTTAAATTTCATTATAAATGCAGTTTTACTGATGGTAAAAAAATTAGAAGGTATTCTGCCTGGACAAGTGTGTTTTAACTTTTATATTATGCTTTTATCAAGTATGTGAAAAATTATTGAATATATCAATAACATCACTTGCATACTTGTGCATTTTGTAAATTCTTTGTCTGCCAATTTTTATTTTTCTTTGTACGATAATTCCATCATTCGGATATCTTAAGTTCACTTTCCAGCCAAATGCATTTTTATTGCTTGTTTCCCAATTATAGTCAAAAGCAGAGTTAGTTATCTTAAAAAGTAACCGTCAAAACAAGCAGATTTGGGTATAAAAAACAGGATTTTTGATCCTGCTGATAACAATGAGTTAAACCGCACAGGCCTTGTGCCTGTGTCGGCTTTGAACTTCTTGTTAGGCGTTATTTTCAATAGCCTTTCTATATGCTTTTACTATACTTGTCACATAGTCATACCCGGAATCTTCTCCACCTTTTCGTGAAGGATGATAAGCATCTATAAGGATCATTTTATTAATTTTATAAACATTTGAATTCCATTGTCCAGAAACTGTTGGAACTGGTTTATCTTCAATTTTAAAATCTCCCCTAAAAAACTGAAATGTATTTCCAAAGATAATTACATCAGGATTATATATGTCAATTTGTTCAAAAAGAATTTTTTTCCATATGTTATAGCAATTCCACATATGGTTATTTTGACTCACTGTATCTGCTGGCATTTTACTGATATTAATATAAGCAATTTTTTTTAGTTCTTCTACCATTTCAGGATTCTTTTCAATATAGTCAAGCTCTTTCCATTTTAAATTATTTCGAATGGCATAATTTATTTGTATCATCAATTTCCACATATCTTCATCTTTCCATACATCTGGATTTTTGAAGTGTTCTGTAAAAGACCAATCGCCACCTTTTGCCTTACCGCTTGCTGTAAAAAGATGCCATGGTTCTTTCAAAAGCCACATAATTTTTGGAGTTGATGTTATGTAGGCATTTATATCAGCGACCCCATCATAAATTGGCATGAGTGAAGGTTTTTGTTTTATTAAATTGTTTTCTTGAGCATGTTTTAAAATTTCTCCGTGCATTCTATTTTGAAGTTGTGTTAACTCCTCTTCTTGCTGTTTTATGCTTTTTGATTCCACATCTTCAGGTAATTCTTTTGTATGTAAAAAAATCATATTTGTTCCTCCTGATTACAAGGTTTACGTCTTGAATTTATAGTTTGTACCAACTATGGAATGTAGCATTAGGACATCCACTTGAGGATGGTAAGTAATTTGTTTGAACTGTGATTCCACAACTTTTGCAGCAATAATTTATTTCACCAACTTCACCAACTCGCACCCAGTTATGAAAAGTTGAATTTGAACATCCAGAGGAGGAAGGTAAATTTGTTTTTTATACAGATTGCACAGCTTTTACAAATATACCAATACATTTTGGGTGCAGATGAAGTTCTGCCACTAAAACTACTTGTACCTGAACTTTCAGAAGTCGCTCTGTTTGAAGAAGTACTTCCACTAGACAGACTTTTACTAACTGAAGTTGTAAATATTGCAATTAATACAAATATTCCAATGCCCAAAATAAAAATTATAGTGCCGCAAGTGATTTTTCCGATTTTACTTAAAAACCATGTGTATGGATTTTTAGTGATAGTAATGTCATTTGCAATTCGAATTTTTCTTTTCTTCCCGATTGTTGCAAAAATTGATATAAGTCCAATCAAGAAAATGATGCTACTAACTGCAGCCAGTGCGATAAATATAATTTCGTTTGTTTCTGCAAATATCGGACAAAAGCAACTCGGCACTATTCCAAGTACTGTTATAAGCCATGGCAGTTCAACGACTTTGAACCATGTCTTTGTATCTATATTTTCATATGATTCAATTTCTTTTTCATATTCAACTTTATGAGCATCTTTATACTCTGTAATTTTATCTTTGAATAAAATGCCGTCTGAATCGGGATAATTTCCTGTAAAAAGGCGAATCGTATCGATAATCCACCATATGTAAAAACCACCCATGGTGAAAAGTTGTAAAAAACCGCTTCCCCATTGTCGAAGCAAGAATCTATGAACACCAAGACAACCGAACAAAAGGCAAGTGAATGAAAGAATGAGTTTTCTCTTTATAGGATTTTGTTCTTTGTTTGATGATTTTTTTAGTGAACCATTAAATAATTAATACATTGATAAAAATGTTCTAATCTGCTCATTCAACCATTTTGAGATTTTCTCTTTTTGAGAGTTTTCTTCTAAAGATGTAAATTTCGTATCAATTTTAATTTTTTCTTGAATCTTATTTCCATTTTCGTCATCATCTAGATGGTTTAGTTTTGATACTTTTTCATTACAGTCAGATTTTAATACTCCGAAGAGAAGCTGATTTTCATATTTTTTGTCTGTGGAAAATCCTGCGAAAAATGCAAGTTCGGTTTCATTAACTTTTACAGAAAATTTTATTCCACTTGTTCCGTTTACTGCATAATAAGGGGTGTAGGAGTTTATTTGATATTTATTGCTTTGGAAAGCTTGAAGAGCCAACTGAATAAGATTGTAAATTTTTCTTTTTTCTAAATCGTCCATAATATTCCCCTTATAAAATGAAAATAGGTGGACTTTTCTTGAAACACCAAGCAGCCCAGTGGGCTGTCCGCCTAACACATATTATACGTATCTCGTATAAATCCTGTTATACCGACAATTTTTGTCCGTATAAAAATTCATTGTGAGATACCTATTAATCTAGAATAAAACAAATTAGAGAATTTTTTAAGAGCTTATCAGGATAGTTCTAATCTTTCACCCATTCGCCGACCAGGGGCGGGGCTCCGCCCCTCATGCTTTTATTTGATCCGCTCTGAAATGAACTTGAGTTTAAGCTGGCGGAGTTCGTCGGTTACGGAGACTTTGTACAGATGCGGGTTCAGAATGCGCTTGTAAGTTGAGTGGAGGCTTTCAAGCTGTGTCTGAAGTACTGCGCGGGCTGCCTCAATTGATTCTTTCGGGCTTTTTGCAGGCTGGGTGCGGACTCCGTTTTTGATCACGGGATGCAGCAGCGGCTCCACTTTTGACGGCGTAAATTCGAACTGGCGGTAATCTCCGGAAGGATGATAAAAATGGCGGGCTTCTCCGGGTGAAACAATTTCGTGATCCAGGGCAAGAATATCCGCTTTGGCCATTCCCTCCGCGTCGTAAAGGCGCCACACGTTTTTGATGCCCGGGTTTGTGGTTTTTTCAGGATTGTCGGAAAACTTCATGGCTGCCACGAAATCATCGGGGTTTTTGCTGCCCGGCAGATGACGTGCTGCAAGTTTGTAAACACCTGTAAAGGATGCTTCGTTGCCGCCTGTTACCATGTGGGTTCCGACTCCCCAGCTGTTGATGGGTGCGCCGTGAGAAACCAGGGTTTCGATTATTTCTTCCGTAAGTTCGTTTGAAACGGAGATTGTTGCTTTGGTAAAGCCTGCTTCGTCAAGGCGTTTCCGTACTTCCTGGGAAAGATACATTATGTCGCCGGAATCAAGACGGACGCCGAAGTTGTAGCCCTGCTCCACCAGTTTTGATCCTGCAATTATGGCGTTCTTTATGCCTGAATTGAGTGTGTCATAAGTGTCGATGAGGAAAACCGCATTTTTGGGATAAATCTTTGCATAGGCTTCAAATGCTTCGAGTTCCGTGTCAAAGGACATGATCCATGCGTGGGCCATTGTTCCCATTACCGGCATGCCGAACTCTTTTCCGGCAAGTGTATTGCTTGTTCCAGCAGCACCGCCGATGTATGCCGCACGTGTTGCGCTCATTGCACCGTCATAACCCTGAGCACGGCGCAGTCCGAACTCCATGATTCCGCCTTTTTTTGAGGCAAGCCAGACTCGGGCTGTTTTTGTGGCGATAAGGCTCTGAAAGTTGACTGTGTTCAGAACAAGGCCTTCAAGTATCTGTGCTTCTATCAGGTTGGCGTGAATGCGGATAAGGGGTTCGTTTGGGAAAATGACAGAGCCTTCTGTCATGGCGTACATGTCGCCGGTAAAACGGAAATCTTTGAGGTAATCCAGAAAGCCGTCTTCAAAAATGCCGATTGTTCTGAGGTAAGCAATGTCGTCGGCGGAAAAGGAAAAATTGGTTACATAACCAATAAGGGTTTCAAGGCCTGCAAAAACTGAAAAACCGCCGTTGAACGGATTGCGGCGAAAAAACATGTCAAACACAGCAGGACTGTCCATGTGATTTTTCCAGTATCCCTGTGCCATGGTCAGTTCGTAAAAATCGGTAAAAAGTGCGCTCATGTGCGTTTTGTTGTCGTTCATGGGTTTAATATACCGCCCACAAGTTTCTGTTGCAAGACAGGAAAGCTTTGTCAAGTGCCACAAAAACTCGGGAATATCCCCTCACGGACAAAATGAAAATATACATATAAAAAAAATTTCAGTCAGACAGAGGACTACAAAAACCGCTAGCTAGCGTCGCTACACGCGCAGGGCGGCAATGAAACTATCATTCCGCCCTGCGAGTGTTTTTTGCAGTCCCTGTCTTCCTTACTGTATTTTATAAAAAGTTGTCCACTGCCCATGAGGAGATAATTCCATATAAATTTCCGAAAAAAAACGAGAAAACCCTGTCAAAATCCGCTGATTTTTCCTTTTCATTATGATAATATTTTATCGAATCAGCCTTTTTGGCAAAAATCGAGGTATCTTATGGCAAAAATCCAGATGAAGAATGCGATTGCAGAACTTGACGGTGATGAAATGACCCGCGTTCTGTGGGCAGTGATCAAAGAAAAGCTTCTTGAACCTTTTGTAGAGCTCAAGACTGAATATTATGACCTGGGACTCAAAAATCGTGATGAAACCGATGACAAAGTAACTTATGAGTCTGCAGAAGCAATCAAACGTCTGGGCGTTGGTGTAAAATGTGCAACAATTACATCAAATGCAGCACGCATGGAAGAATACAACCTCAAACAGCTGACACCCAGCCCCAACGGAATCATCCGTGCCGAACTTGACGGAACAGTATTCCGCAAGCCCATTATCGTAAAGAACGTAAAACCTGCTGTAAAAACATGGAAAAAGCCTTTTATCATGGGACGCCATGCATACGGTGATGTTTACAAAAACTGCGAAATGTACGTTGACGGCCCGGGAAAAGCCGAACTTGTTTTTACCGGTGCAGACGGAAAAGAAATCCGCAAGACAATCATGGAAATGAAAGGTCCCGGAATTCTGCAGGGAATCCACAACACTGACAAATCAATTACAAGTTTTGCACGCTGCTGCTTCCGCTATGCTTTGGACGAAAAAGTTGACGTATGGTTTGCAACAAAAGACACGATCAGCAAAACTTATGACGGACGATTCAAAGCAATTTTTCAGGAAGTTTTTGATGCTGAATTCAAGGCTGACTTTGAAAAAGCAGGAATTACATACTTCTACACACTGATTGACGATGCTGTTGCAAGAATCATGAAGAGTGAGGGCGGAATCCTCTGGGCCTGCAAAAACTATGACGGTGATGTTATGAGCGACATGGTAGCAAGTGCCAACGGTAGTCTTTCAATGATGACAAGTGTTCTGGTTTCTCCCGACGGAAACTTTGAATATGAGGCAGCACACGGAACCGTTCAGCGCCATTATTACCGCTATCTTAAGGGCGAAAAAACTTCTACAAACCCTGTTGCGCTGATTTTTGCATGGACAGGTGCTCTTGCAAAACGTGCCGAACTGGACGGAACTCCTGAACTGGCAGATTTTGCACGCCGCCTTGAAGACGCAACACTTGGTCTTATTGAAGACGGCATCATGACAGGCGATCTGAAAGCTTTGGCCGAACCTGCTCCCAAAGAAGTGCTGAACTCCTGGGACTTTATTGACCGCATTGCAGAACGCCTTGCAAAATAAGGATCAGTTTTCTCTGATCCACCCCAGTTTGACCCCGTTCTGAATATTTGTTTCAATCCAGGGCCAGACTTGGGGCATGTTTTCTTTGACCGGTGCCATTCTTCTGTGAACATCTTCCACAGAGGCACTGGCCTGAAGCCATGTGTGGCCGCCTGTAAGTGTGTTGTGCAGAAAGGGCTGGATTCTGTCCATGCAGTTTGCATAACGGCTTTCGGCGGTTTTCATGGCGTCAAATTCTTCCCACATATCACGAATCTGTTTTCCCTGTTCTTCCGGCAGCATTGAGAAAAGTCTGTCTGCGGCGGCTTCTTCACGGGCGGCCTTTGACTTGTTGCCTTCTTTGTCAAAAGCAAAAGTGTCGCCGGCGTAAACTTCCACAAGATCGTGGACAACGCAGAGTGCCGCAGCACGGGTACAGTCCACAGGCTCCGGAAAATATTCTTTGAAAAGCAGGGACATTACCGCAATATGCCATGAATGTTCGGCATCGTTTTCACGGCGGCTTCCGTCTGTAAGCAGGGTGCGGCGGAGAATGTGCGTCATTTTGTCGATTTCTATGACAAAGGAAAGCTGGGAATCCAGACGTGAAAGACCGGAAGAAACAAAGCGGTCCAAAGGATTGTCTTCTGCAGAGGCTGCCACATTGCGGATGTCTGCAGGGGTAAAAGTGTCGTTGTTCGGGATTTCGTTACTCATGAGGGAATTATACTTCAAAGACGGAAGGCGCGCAAATTTGCGAAAACAGAAATAAAAACTTGAACAGAAACCGGGTTAGGGACAGAAGGTGCGGCGAAGCCGAAGCCCGGAAGGAGCGTAGCGACTGAGGACTTTGAAGCGGAAGCGGAACACCGCATGGCCCGACGTCGCGAGTTGGCTGTGCAAACTCGCGAAGCAACCGCAGGTTGCGCCGGAACCCCCTGAAAAACAGTCAGTCTGATTTACTTGCTTTCATGAATAAAATCCGTTAAATTCGGGATTCGCAACAAATGATTCTTCCATTAAATTCAAGGCGGTTTTTATGACGATTCTTGAGACGGTAATTCCGGTTTTTCTGATGATTGCTTTGGGCAAACTGCTTCGTTCCATGAACATTCTTTCCGACAAAGGCATTGCATGTCTCAAAAGCCTTTCCACAAATGTCTTTCTTCCGGTCCTTGCTTTTGACACCCTGATTCACGGCAATTTTACAAAAGACTCCCTTGTGCTGATTGCAATAGAACTGTTCATGCTTTTTGCGGCTTTTGGAGCAGGTTTTCTTTTCAAACGCTTTTTCCCGTCAGACATAAACGGCTACGTTCCCTATGCCATGACCACCTGGGAAGGCGGACTTTTCGGCTGGGCTCTCATTGCACTTCTTGTAGGCCAGAAAAGTGAAGCCATGTTCAGCATTGTTTCCATGGACATTTTCAGCGGTGTGTTCTGTTTTACAATAATGGCAACGGGCTTGAAAATGCTTGCAGGTCAGAAGCTTTCCCGAAAGGAGATTGCGGTTTCAATAGCCACAAATCCCCTGATTATTTCCGTAGTTCTCGGTTTTGCCGGGGCCGCATTCCATCTTGGCGACATGATTGACAGCTCAATCTGTGCCGGGCTTTACACAAAAGTAACGAACTTTTTCATTCAGCCCCTTTCACCGATCATTCTTATCTGCATCGGTTCCGGTCTTGTTTTTGATTTTTCAGTATTGGCAAAGGGACTCAAACTTGCAGTTTTCAGATACGGACTCCAGATTGTTCTCTGTGTTGCAGTGCTTTCCTTCATTGCGGCAACCATCGGACTTTCACCGGACATGAAGACTGCACTTCTTGTATATTTCTTCGTACCCACTTCTTTTCTGCTGAGCATGTATGCAACAGACCGCAAGGCAGTAGAATTCACATCCGGCTTTCTGAGTCTTGAAATAATCATTTCGCTGGTGATTTTCTGCGGAATCAGTATTCTGCGCTGACAGAACCGGTTTTCCGCGGCCGGCGCTTTCAGACTGGAGACAATTTTTTGCCGGCAGCAAATCATGCAGGCCGGCTGGCTCTCAGCAATCGCACAAAATCATGCAAGCCAGCGACCGATTTCTTCAAGATTGTCAGAAAAGAGGACGTGCTCAATTTCTTCAGGCTTAAGAAAACCAGATTCGCACATTTTTTGAAGCAATGTTCTGAAAGGATCATAAAATCCCTTTGTATTGAACAGCACGGATTTTTTGTTGAAAACTCCGATTTTTGTAAGAGTGATAACTTCGGAAATTTCATCCACTGTGCCGATTCCACCGGGGAGCGCAACAAAACAGTCCGCAAGTTCAAACATTTTCTGCTTTCTAAGCCCCATGTTCTCGGTAAAAACAGTTTCGTCGCAATAAGGCTGTGGTCTTGAACGGATGAATTCCACATCAGAGGGAATTACGCCTGTCACTTTTGCGCCGGAATTTTTTGCATTTTTTGCAACAAGTCCCATAAGGCCTGACTCACCGCCGCCGTACACAAGTGAATGACCGCACTCACCTATCCAACGTCCCAAAGATTCTGCCGCCTTCTGAAAACAGGGATCATTTCCGCAGCCGGAACCGCAATAAACCGCTATTGTCATTTTTTTCCTTTTGCCTGAAAGCCAGGCTTCTCTGACACAGTTGATAATCTACATTCCAGATTTTTCAAACATCTGTTCAAGAATGTATTTTCCGCTTTCTGTCTTGAAAACATTTTCCTTCATTTCAGGCAAAGAATCTCTGCTGCAGAATCCTTCCATCAGGTTGACGATGTAATCCGCTTCCACAACAATCAGAAAATCAATGCCGTCAATTGCAGAATATGTATGATGATGACCGATGATAAAGCAGATGCGCTCTACGTCTTCTTCAGGCAAATCGTATTCAGAAAGCAGATTCCGGGCAACTTCAGGTCCTTCTTTTTCCTGATGCTCCGGCTTGGAATCTCCGTACTTTTCTTTTGAAACCTTTATTCCTATGTCGTGAAGCAAAGCGGCAAGTTCCGTAATATACACCGTGTGTTCATCAAGGTGTTCCATTCCGGCAATAAGTCCACTGTAAGAATAAACAGCCATAAGATGATGAATGTTCTTTCCGTCAGGATCGTAATCAAAAATGTCCTTTATAAGGTTTATCATATTCCTCCCCTTCAAAACTCAGTGTAACCGCAAGCCGCGGATGGCAAGACAAAACGCATTGTTCTGAATCAGTCGGCAAGAAACGAAACGTTTTTTCCTTTGTATATTTTTTTCATTTCTCCCATCATCGGAATCTCTTCTGCCACAAGTTTGCCTGCAACAAATGATTCTGCGTCTTCAATGCATAATCTGATGAATTCAGGGCCCACAACATCCGCATTGTGTGCAGGATAAATCTCGCTGATAAAATCCCTGAGTCCCCAAAGTTTTTCCATGCTGGCAATGTAATCGTCAAACTTCTTTACATCCCCGAACATAAAAATAGGGCCAGGCTGAATGCTGTCTCCACCGATCATTATTTTTTCTGCTTTGTCAAGAAAAACCACGCTTCCTTCCGTGTGCCCGGGAATTTCCACAACTTCAAAAGTGTAGTCTCCGCAGGAAAGTTCATCACCGTCTTTGATGAATCTGGTCTGAATTCCAGGCGGAAGCATCGGAGCATCTTTTTCCGTAACATAACAGGAGCCGAATTCCTTAAGCCCGCTTATATGATCAATGTGTCCGTGAGTTAGTGCGACTTCAACGGAAAGATCCGAATATTTTCTGATTATCTCTCCAAGCGGATATTTGCCGAAACCTGTATCAAAAAGCAGAACTTTGTCTTTTCCCACAACAAAAAATTCCCTGACTCCAGGATCTTCAATCGCATACAAATTTTTCCGTATTTCTTTTACTTCGATTTTTTCCATAATCATGTCTTCCTAAAAAAAAGTGAAAACAGCAAAACAACTTCACCTCTTATTCATTGCCCGATGCAATCCAAGTCTGATCATCGCCATGAAAATAAATGATTTCAGGAATGTTCTTGCCGCAGAATCCGCATCTGTCATCTGAAAAACTGATTCTGTTATAGCAGAACGGACAAAAAGCCGCTGTGGCATCATCAGCAGAAACTGCAAAAGTTTTATTTCCGGAAAGTTTGAAGAAGAATCCTTCTCTTGTGTCAACGATCTCCATAATTTTCTTCCTTAATTATCTTCAATTTTCTACCTTTTCTATTTTTCCTGAATTTCTTTGCCGCTCATGTGTTCAATTTCTATTTCAAACATCTGTACGGCTTTTCCCGATGACTGAATTTCTTCATCTGCTGTTTTTTCATCCGGATAATATTTCATTGCCATTTTCTTGCAGAGTTCAAGCGCTTTGTCCTGATCTTCGATAAGACGGCATTTTCCGAAAACCACCACGCTCTGCATAAAAGGTGCCCAGGTTTCGGCCTTGACGGTTTCATTGCCGTAAACAGTAAAGCAAACTTTCGGATCCGCTTTGATCGAATCAAATTTGTGGCCTGCCCGCGCACCGTGAAAATATATTCTTCCTGAAGTTTTGTCGTAACTGTAATTGATTGGAACCGCATAGGGATAACCGTTGTCCCCGTTTACTGCAAGTACGCCCCGTCTGGATTCTTCCAGAAGTTTTTCTGCCGATTCTGCAGCGATTTCTTTGGTCTTTCTTCTGATTGGTCTGAACATTGCTAAAGTCTCTCCATCTTTCCGCATTATAAAACAGTATGACACTTTCGTCATCTTTTTTCGATTTTTCCAAGTTTTTTCCTTTATTGACACATTCTGCCCATTCCACGAAACTTAGCTGAACATTTTTATAAATGGGAGTAACAATGAAAAAAATCTTTTTCATCATTGCCGCAGTTTTTCTTGCAACATCCCTTTTCGGAGCAGAAAAGTTCAACGGATACTGGCAGGCAGAAACAGAACATTTTGTCTTTGTCTATGACGATTCCGGCCGGGAAACGGCAGAAGCATTTGCTGCCGTGGCAGAAAAAGCCTGGGCAAATGTTGCAAAAGTCTACGCATTTCCACAGGAGAAAACTACAGTCACAATCACCACAGGCGCAGACATAATAAATGCCTTTACCATGTTCAATTCATATTACATGGCATTTTTCGACACACCCATGGCATCTCCTGAATTCGGATTCCGTACAGACTGGCACGAACTTTTCTTTACCCACGAACTGATTCATATCGCGAACGGAAACTTTGAAGGAAAATATCCTTCATGGCTCCAATATCTTGGAAGCATCTGGGCCGCATTGGACACAACAATTCTTGAAGGCGTTTCACTTGAAGGACTCACAACAGTTCTTGAAACTGAACTTACAGCAGGCGGACGTGGACGAAGCCCATATTTCGAGCTTTACTACAAAGCCCCTGCAATGGAAAACGGCTTCATCGACTACTTGGAAGCAACCGACGGATCCATGATTTACATTTTGGGATACGTTACACTCCGCAGCATTGTTGACCGCTGGGGTATAAGCACTCTTGCAGACATTGAGCGTAACCGCGGATATTTTGACTCATGGGGAGAAGCTGTCAGAACCGTTACAGGAGAAGATCCCGAAGTAATCTACAATGACGTGCGGAAATCTCTGGACAAACGTTACAACAAAGAGCGCCTCATTCCCGAAGGAATCACCGTAACACCTCATGTTGCATATACAGACTACATGCCTAAGCCACTTATCAAAGATGACAACAGTATTCTCGCATTCCGCTCAAGTTATGACGGTCAGGCAGCAGTCTGCTACGATCCTGCAACAGATGAGGAGACAGTCCTTTTTGAAGGCAATTTCGCTGACATTCCCGCTTTTTCAGAAAACGGTCTTGCTGTTGCTTCACTTCAGACCTTTGTTCTGCACAACCAGCCCGGCCAGAAAACTGTATCTGATCTTTACACTTGGACAGAAGAAACAGGCCTTGTACAGCTTACACAGGGAACCAGTTTTTTCAGCCCCGCACTGAGCCGCGACGGAAAACGCCTTGTTGCTGCACAGGTCAACAAAGGTCACTACCGGATTGTCGAAGTTTCTCTTGAAGACGGCAGCTGGTCAGTGCTTCTTGAAAAAAGCGGCATTGATTACGTTTCTCCGTCCCTGAATGCAGACGGATCAAAACTGGTATGCCTTGAAGCAGACGGAACCCATGCAGAAGTTGTGGTCCTTGATTCCAGCGGAACATTGACTCCTGTCTACAATCATGTTTCCCCGGACGCAAACCCTGAAGAAATCATGGATCCGGGGTATCCTGCATTTCTCGGGGACAAAATCACTTTTTCATCAAACCAGCGAGGACGTCTTGAAGTTTGGGAATGCAATGCAGACGGGTCCGAACTTGAACCTGTTGTTGCAGATCCGGTCGGCGCAGTATGGGCATACAAAAATGACAGAATCATCTGGTACAGTTCCTATTCCACAACCGGTTGGGTAATAAAAACAAAGCCTGCAGAAGAATGGGGCGTTGTTCCAGATTACGAAGGCCCGTCAATGCCCGGAAAAATCATCACCTTCGGAGACAAAATCAACGACTACCCAGACTTTGTACCATATGTAAAAGATATCCCGATTTTTGAAAAGCGACCCGTTGAGTCAAGCACTTTAGCAAACGAAGCCTTTGACAAAGTTACCGCAAACGAAGCAGCCGGCATAAAGACTGTTCTTTCCGATGAAAAACGATACTGGGACCTGCCGGTTCTTGCTGTTGCAATTCCGGAGTTTTCACTGCTTTCGGGCAAAAATGAGGACTTGTACTTCGGTTTCGGAGCAGGCGCTTTCGGAATGAGCCGTGCACTTCAGGCAGACAGCCGCGGTTGCTGGGCAGAAGCGGATCTTATCTACTATCCCTCTTTGAATCAGATTGCAGGAAACCTTCTCTACACAAAATACGCAGGAACATCACTTTTTGTTGCTGATTTGTACCGCATTCTCAACACAACTTCTGACAACTACAAATTCACGGAATACAACGGACTGATGCTGAACTGGTCATTGCCTCTTTATTCAATCATAAAATATCAGGAAGAATATCATTTCGGACTGGTTTTCGGAGGAAACTTAAGTGCTAACCGGCAGGATTCAAAAGAATTTGCCCTGAATGCTCCGGTTCCTTATGAATTCAGCACATGGGCAGTTGCAGGTATTGACGCAGGAAAATACCAGGAAGAGAGCAATTATAAAGGATGGAATATCCAAGGCTCTATGCAGGGCGTTTTCACATGGCAGCCGAACATAAACCTTGCCGCATTGCTGGCCCAGGGAACAGCTACCGTTACCCGGATTACAGCAGACGGCGGTTTTTCTGCAAACCTCCGCGGACGCTGGTATGATCTGCCTTCAGACGCAATTATTCCGCTAAACTCTTTTGACCTTAAGGCCGAATCAACTTCGTGCCTTTATCCCGGAAACCTGATTATTGCACTGTCCTACGACACAAGATTCGACGGTTCTTTGAACAGACTGTTTGCAGAAACACAGGTAAAATTCGGAAAAAACACAAAAGGACAGGCAACACCTGACAACGGAACATTCCTTAATGTGGAAAAAACAGTTCCGTTCTTTACTGCGCCCACCTACGTCGGTTATGAAATAGGACTTGATCAGTGGAAGTACAAAGTGCTCATGGGTGTGGTCAGCGAAGTCAACGCCCTGTTTGACCTTGACTTCAGCAAGACACACTTTTACCTGACCGTCAAATGTGATATGGCAAACGTAAACCTGCCCGACATTTTCGGCATAAGATAATCAGATTCTGACCATCCGGAGTCGGCAGACGGATCTGACCTGCCTTTGGCACTGCAAAAAGCCAGTCGTTTTATCGGGTCAGATCCTTTACCCACTTGTACTTTTTGAAGTGAAACATAACCCACGGGATTTTGCCCACTTCATCAAGACAAGTGCAGCCATAAACGATTACCACAGGCCAGTGGAAGACAAAAGTTCCAAGTGCCGCAAGCGGAACCGCAATTCCCCACATGCACACAGCAAGACTGTACATGTCGAACATTGTGTCTCCTCCGGCGGCAAAAATCCCGTTTATGATTACAGTGTTTACAGAACGGCCGATCATGTACACTGCCATAACAACCATCATCTGGTAAAGCAGTTTTTCGGCACCTTCCGTCAGTTTTATGAAGTTTAGGGCCACAGGAGTAAAGGCAAACATCAGAACGCAGGAAATAAAGCCGCACCAGAAACCCAGCTTCATCACACGGATTCCATATTCCTTGCCTTTTTCCAGTTTTCCTGCTCCAAGCTGATGCCCCACGATAATGCCGCCGCCGTTTGCAAGTCCGTTGCCCAGACAGCAGATTACGTCACGAACAATCGCACAGATTGAGTTTGCGGCCGCCGCATCGGTACCCAAGTGTCCCATAAAAGCAGTATATGAAGTAAAGCCCACGCCCCACATAAGACAAGCGCCAAGAAGAGGCAGCCAGCATTTCATGAAATCGCTCAGCAGTTCCTTGTGGGATTTGAGAATGTCACTGAAGTGTATGTGAATGTAGTTTTTCCGGTAGGACATGCCCACAGCAAGCAGCAGTTCTACAATGCGGGCTGCAAGAGTTGCAAGTGCAGCACCTTTTACGCCCATTGCCGGCAAACCGAAAAGTCCGAAAATAAAAACTGCATTCAGAACAATGTTCAGAATTACGGCAAAAGAACTGATTTTTGCAGTAGAATCCGGATGATCCGTAATCTTCATTATTGCAAGATAACACTGGGAAAACCCTGTAAGCAGATAAGACCAGCCGGCAATCTGCAGATATTCCACACCGATTTTTACAAGTACTTCTTCGTCCGTAAAAATCAGCATGAGTGCTCTTGGTGCAAAGACACAGCCGGCAAAAGTCAAGAGACCGATTCCGCCGCATATTTTGAATGTTGTACAGAAAATGCTGTTGAGAGACTGACGGTCACCTTTTCCCCAGTACTGGGCACCGAGAATCGCACTTGATTCCACAGTGGCACTCATGAACATGTTCTGGATAAACTGAATCTGAGTGGCAAGCGTTACCGCCGCCATAAAGTTCTGCTCAAGATTGCCCAGCATCAGAGAATCTGACACAGCCACAAGAGCCAGCATCAGATTCTGCAGTGTAATGGGCAGAGCAGTTTTGAGAAGTTTTGAAACGAATTCCTTGTCGCGCATTATTCCCCGTAAAGGTGCTCAAGTTCGTGCATTTTTTCCATTGCACGGTTTTTGCATCCGCCGCATGCACTGCCGATCTTTGTCCGTGACTGCAGGTCTTCCCATGTGCGGGCGCCGTCTTTGTATGCTTCTTCCAGGTCTTTGTCAGTAACATTAAGACAAGTACAGATAACTTCAACTTCTTCTGTGCCCGCAAGAGACGGTTTGTTGTTTTTTGCAAGATAATCGTCAATTGCGGCTCTCAGGGCTTTGTCACCCAATACGGAACAATGGATTTTGTTTTCCGGAAGTCCGCCAAGACGGGCGACAATGTCCTGCGGTTTAAGACGGTATGCTTCGTCAAGCGGCATTCCTTTGATTGCTTCAGACAGAATTGATGTTGATGCGATTGCACTTGCACAGCCGTATGTCTTCCAGCGGCAGTCAGTGATTCTGTCATCTTTTACGCGGATCAGAATAAGCATCTGGTCACCGCATTTTATGTTTCCCACAATTCCGCGTCCGTCACAAGGCCATGCGGATTCATCTTCCATCAGAACATTTTTCGGGTTCATGAAGTGATCTTTAACAACGTCGCTGTAAAGCCATTCCTGTATATCCATAGTTTTCTCACGCCTCCTAAAAAATCAGTTTTGGGTATAAAGTCAGTTTTTGGGCATATTGTACACGGTGCTCATTTTGCGCAGTGTTTCAATTACTGAAGGGAATTTTTCAAGAATATAATCCACTTCTTCTTCCGTACTGTATTTTCCGAAGCTGAAACGGATGGAACCGTGTGCAAGTTCCGGGCCAAGACCGGTTGCAACAAGAACATGGCTGGGTTCAAGACTTCCTGAAGCACAGGCAGACCCTGTAGAAACATCAACCCCAAGAAGATCCAGATGAAGCAGAATTGCCTCGCCTTCTGCACCGGGGAAAGAAACATCCAGCGTGTTGGGAAGAACGGAAGTTTCGTGGCCGTTAACGCGAATGTCAGGAATCCGTGCAAGAAGTCCGTCCCTGAGTCTATTGCGGAGTGCACGTGTATGAGTTCCGTAATATTCTATATCTGCCTTTGCAAGGCGTGCAGCTTCTCCGTATGCAGCAATTGCCGGAGCATTGTAAGTTCCTGCGCGAAGACCGTTTTCCTGATGGCCGCCGCGTACAAGAGGTTCAATCGGGCAGCCTTTTTTTACGAACAGCGCGCCTACCCCTTTTGGGCCATAAATTTTGTGTCCGCTGAAAGTTGCATAATCAACACCCCAGTCTGCCAAGTCCACAGGAATTTTTCCCGCAGCCTGAACAGCATCCGTATGGAAAAGTGCTCCGGCTTCGTGTGCCATTGCGCACAAAGTTTTTATGTCCTGCACAGTTCCGATTTCATTGTTTGCCGTCATTACAGAAACCAGAACAGGCTTTTTTGCCAATGCCTCTTTATATGCATCCATTTTGACAACGCCTTTTTCATCAACGGGCAAGTAAATCACTTCCATACCGAAATCTTCTGCAAGGCGTTTTGATGCTTCAAGAACACAGGGATGCTCGATTGCTGTTGTTACAATCAGATTTCTGCCACGTTTTTTTCCGGCAGCAATCATTGAATTGAGAACTGTATTGTTGCTTTCTGAACCGCCTGAAGTAAAAATGATTTCTTCGGCTTTTACGTTTACAAGAGCTGCAACATTTGCACGTGCAGTTTCCATGTCAGAGCGTGCGCGGCGTCCGTCTTCATGCAGACTGGAAGCATTTGCATAGTGTTCAAGTTTTTCTTTATAAAACTCCAGAACTTCCGGACTCATGGGAGTTGTGGCGTTGTAATCCATATAAATGCGTTTGTCCATATATCGTTGCGGGAATCAATCCCTCCTCCTGACATACTGTTTGGCATCACTTAATCGGAATTTCAGAGATACCACACTGTTAAACTATACTAATTTTTTTCTGTCTAGTGAATACAGAGTTTTCAGAATTCCAAAATATTTCCTATAATTTGAATAGGAAAAACCCTGAAACACAGAAAGCGTATCACTCAACAACAACTGTGCGGTTTTTCTGCCAGCGTCCTGAAAGATAATACAAGAACATTGAAACTGCAGAACACATCCATCCAACTGGATAACCAAGACTGATAAGAATAAGGTTTCCGCTGAAAGTCCATGCCAGATAAAGATAGATTTGTCTGATCAGGATAAAACTAGTCATCATGAAAATTGTAGGGAGTTTTGTGTCACCTACACCGCGCAAAGTGCCCAACATAGTCTGATTCATGGCAGGGAACACATAGAAGGGCGTAATGAATCTGATGAAAAATGTACCCAGTCTGACAACTTCTTCGTCCCTGTTGAAAAGCGCAATCAATTGCGGGGCAAAAATCATGAGAACTGTTGCAACCAGCGCAAAAATCGAGTAATTCAGAATGAGCGTCCATTTTGTTCCGCCTTTTGCACGGTTCATGTCACCTGCACCAACATTCTGACCTGTAAAGATTGTCAGAGCGGCACTCAAAGATGTCATGGGGGTAAAGGCAATCTGATCAAGTTTTGTGTAACATGACCAGGCGGCCATGTGTGCTGCACCGAAACGGTTTATGTATGACTGAACAAAAACGTTGGAAAAGCCTGTAAGTGACATTTGCACTGCACCAGGTATTCCGATGTGAAAAATCTTTTTCAGAATCGATTTTTCCATGCCAAGTTTTTTGAAATCAAGTCTGAAACTTTCTTTTGATCTTATGAGGACAAAAATTCCAAGCAAAGCTGACAGTGACTGTGCTGCAACAGTTGCCCAAGCCACACCTGCAATTCCCCAGCCGAATGCCACAACAAAAAGCAGATCAAGCAGAATATTGATGATAGTAGAAAAAATCAGAAAATACAGCGGACGTCTGGAATCTCCTACAGAGCGCAAAATTCCGGAAGCAGTGTTGTAAAGAAGAAGTCCGGAAAGTCCTGCAAAATATATCCTGAGATAAAGAGCCGCTTCTTCAAAAACGTCGGAAGGAGTCTGCATCATGCGGAGCAAAAAAGGAGTTGCAAGAACACCCGTAAGACTCAGTACCACGCAAAGTACAAAACTCAGTGTGACGGATGTATGAACTGACTTTGACAGGTTTTCTTCATCCTGGGCTCCGAAATACTGGGAAATAACCACGCCTGCGCCGGTTGAAAGCCCCATGAAAAACCCGATAAGTGTATTGATGATCGGAGTAACACTTCCTACGGCTGCGAGGGCTTCTTTGCTTACAAAGTTTCCCACAACAATAATGTCTACAGTGTTGTACAGCTGCTGAAAAAGGTTCCCTATCAGAAGAGGAAGCGAAAATTGAACCAGAAGAAGGGGAATGGATCCCGATGTCATGAGTTTTGAATTTGCAGATTGTCTGTCCATAGTTGAAACACTTTAAAAAAGAAAAATGCGCAATACTGGATTTGAACCAGTGACTTCCACCGTGTGAAGGTGGCACTCTACCACTGAGTTAATTGCGCAAGTGAACGTAGTGTAGCATCGGGCAAAAAAAAAGTCCAGTGTCAGCACACAGCCTTTGCCATGTCGTCACCGGACCTTTGTCAGAGCAGGAACAGTTCCTGCAATCTGCTAGCGGTTGCGGCGCTCATCTGCACTTTTGCAGTTTATGCAGAGCAGCGCATAAGGAATTGCTTCAAGGCGTTCCTGAGGAATGCGTTTGCCGCATTTCATGCAGAGACCGTACTTACCCTGCTCAATGCGCGTCAGAGCGGAATCAATCAGTTTGAGGCGGTTCACGTCTTTTACGCCTACGGCTTCAAGCATTGTGCGGTCAATTGCATCAGAAGCAATGTCAACTTCATCTTTTGATTCCATGTCTTCAAAAATTTTACGGAAGTCAGCACTGTTTGCCATAATCTGATCAATCAGTTCCCGCTTCTGTGCAAGAAGCAATTCTTTCATTTTATCATTGAATTCTTTTTCCATTACTGTTCATACCCCACAAACATTTTTTTTCGTTCGGACCATCAGTCCTAAAAATAAAAAGCCTGAAACGCAAAAAACGCCTCAGTTGACAAACACTGTCAATAACTCATAAAATTATACGCATGAACTGACTAAAAAGCAAATTCTTTTTAAGTTTTCAGTCGTTTATCTGGAGGAATCGTGGCCAAAGAAGAAGCTATTGAAGTTGAAGGCATTGTAAGAGAAGCATTGCCGAACACAATGTTCAGGGTTGAGCTGCAGAACAAACACATCATTCTGGCTCATTTGTCGGGCAAAATGCGCAAGCACTACATCCGCATTGTTCCCGGCGACAGTGTAAAAGTAGCCCTGTCACCCTACGACCTTAACCGGGGACGCATCATTTTCCGCGAGCGCTAATCCGATCCCAGCAGAATGCCGGCACAGTTCATGGTGTCCGGCATTTTTTTTGCTCAGTCAGAATGTTGCCCGCCCAGCTGCATTTTCCGACACTATTTCTTTGATTCAGGCAGCATTTCCTCTACAGCCGCAATTGCCCCGCGGACACCTTTTACAAGCGCACCTATGCAGATAATCGGTCCGATGGGAAAAATGAACCACGCATAACGGAAAAAGAACACGCCGACTGCAAACAGTCCGATATTTGAAATCAAGCCCAACAGAGCTTCTGTTTTTGAACCGTAACGTTTGCGAGGCCGCCCACGCGTAAAAAATGAACCGAAAGGTCCGGAGTCTTCCTCATCATTCTGAAAAGGATTTCCGCTTGTCCAACGGTAGTTATAATAACGTCTTTCCGAATTGTTCTGTCCCTGTCCGTAACTTCCGCCGAAAAAGTCAGAAAAAGGATCATATCCGTTTGCACCGAAAGGATTGCCCTGAGCGGAAGAATATGAGTTGGCATAAGATTCCGTTGTTCCGAAGCGGTCATACTGTTCACGTTTTGCTTCGTCACTCAGCACGGAATATGCAGAACTGATCTGTTTGAACTTTTCTTCTGCAACTTTGTCGCCGGGATTTTTGTCCGGATGATATTTGATTGCAAGCTTGCGGTAAGCCTTCTTGATTTCTTCTGCCGTTGCGGATTTGGGAACTCCCAAGGTTTCGTACAAGTCGTCCATTAAATAACTCCGTTTTTAAAAATAATCATTTTAACAGGGTCTTACAAGCCTTTTTTTCGGATTATTACCCAAGTGGCGCCTTTTCCGCCTTCGGACTTGTCAGGATGTCCCGACTCACCAAGACGATAATCCCGTTCTATAAAGGAGCGTACCATGCGAGAAAGCACAGGTTCTGATTCAGAGTGGTTGCCCTTTCCGTGAATTATCAGGACTTTCTGCAGTCCCATCCGTGAACAGTCAGTGATAAAGCGGCTCAAAAGCTGATAGGCTTCGTCCTGTGTAAGGCCGTGCAGATCAATTGTAGCTTCATAGGGCATTGCACGAAGATAATTTCTGTCCTGCTGCTGCTCACGGGCGGCAATTTTTTCTTCTTCCGCATCTTTGTCAACAACTCCGTAACGCCTGAGCCAAAGAGTCATGGGATCCACAGCCGGTTTTGCCTTGGCAGCTCCCTCAGAGTGAATTTCTTTGCTTTTTTCTGTCCCGGCTTTTTTTCCTGATCCGGACGCCGAAACAGAATCAGGCTCCGTCTTCTTGTTGCGCCATTCGCTTCCGTTGCTTTTTTGCGTATTTTTTTTCGCTTTTTTCTCGGATTCTTCCCAAGCGTTCAGAATGTCTCCAAAATCCATAGCAAAATCCTTATTGGAACCCATATTCCTTGAGTTTCCGTATGCACTCCTCCATACCGCAGGAATTGCAAAGCTTCTCATAAGTATCCCGCAGATTTATCAGCGCATCATAATAACAGGGATACAGACCCAATGCATTTTCAAAAGCTTCTGCTGCTGCCGCATATTTTTCTTCTGAAAAAAGGTACACGCCCAAATTGTTCCAGATGCGGAAATTGGCTCTTCCGCTGTTGATTGCTTCGTATGCGTATCTGTATGCCTCTTCAAGTTTGTCATCATCAAAACAAAAAAGCGAAAGGGATTCCAGAACGGCTTCATCTTCAGGATCGATTTCGTAAGCAGCAACCAATGCTTTGTAAGCCAACTCCGGATATCCGAAATCCCGGTAGATAATTCCCAGGTTGTACCAGAGATGATAATTTCTGCTGTCTATTGACAAAGCTGCATTAAGACAGGCGACAGCATCAGACAATTCACCTTTTTCAGCAAAATTAATGGCCTGCAAATTCAGCCCCTGAACAGTACGATCCATTTGATCCGCCTTAAATCAGCATGGCTTTGAACAAGTCGGTAAGCAGTTTTGCCGCTTCTATCGAAGGATATTTTTTTGAGATTGCATTGCAGGATGAGCGGATAAAATCACGGCTCTCTGCAAGAGCTTCGTCAACAGCACCTGATGATTCCAAAAGGCTGATGCAGTCAATTACTGCGGGAGAATCAGGACCTTCCGAAGCAGCCTGTCTGAAATATGACATAATCTGATTTTTGTCTTCAGGTTTTTTCTGAAGATGAAGAATCACCGGAAGACTTTTTTTGCCTTCCACAATATCATCGCCTTTTTTCTTGCCTTTGTTTCCGGTCGTAAGATTGATAACATCGTCCAGTACCTGAAAACCAACCCCGATGTCAGCCGCTTTTTCAGCAAGCCACTCAGCTTCCGCAAGTCCGCCGCCACCGGCCAAAAACCCGACTTTTGCAGCAAGATAAGCAAGAGTTCCGGTTTTAAGTCTTACCATTCCCATGTAACTGTCCATGTCCGGAATAAAACCGTTGTTTTTGTGCCATTCAATATCAAGGGACTGACCAAGATGAAGGCGCCGCAACTGAGAAAGATATACCTGATAAATCACGCTTTTCTGTTCTGCGGAAAGATCGCTTGTTTCCAAGCAGAGCGGTGAAAGAAAATAAAGCCATGAACCGGCGTTTATTGCCGTATCCACACCGTAAACAACATGGGCAGCAGGTTTTCCGCGGCGCATGTCCGACGAATCTTCAATGTCATCGTGAATCAGTGAAGCATTGTGGGCAAACTCCACAAGCGGGGTAATGGCGTATGCGGTGTCGACAAGGCGTTTGTATTCTTCAGGAATCGTAGCCACCGGATAAGCCGCAAGTTCTGCGCTCAGCACAAGAAGAAGAGGACGCCAACGCTTTCCGCCCAAAGACAGAAGCTCCACCGGAGGAAGAGTCAGTTTTGAAATGTCCTCTGCTGTAATGGCCGGGGAAATTGAACCGAAAGCATTCCTGATCCACCGGTCGTCACAACTGACCGGAAGATTTCGGGACAATATTTCTTCAATTTTGGCAATTCTTGCGCTAAACTGTGCATTCATAGTGTGGATTATAGCAGTTTTTGCCGATAATGCAAACAATACTATGAACAGTTACGAAAAGCCAGATTTTTGGAGCCGCAAAGCCTTTTCGGAAGGTTATCCGGCCCGCTCAGTATATAAATTGCAGGAAATTGATGCCAAGTTCGGAATGCTTCAGAAGCACTCCCGCGTTCTCGATTTGGGTGCGGCTCCGGGCAGTTGGACAGTTTTTGCACTCAGAACCCTTGACGGAACAGGTCATGTTACTTCAATCGACCTTAATCCCCTTGCAAAAGACGTAAAAGACGACTGTCTTACGTTCATTCAGGGAGACCTGTACAGTCCGGAAGTCCGTTCACAGGCTCTTTCTCTGGGACCTTACGACACTGTAATCTGTGATGCGGCACCGCCTACAACAGGAAACAGAGTTGTTGATACGGCCAGATCAAGCGGTCTTGTGGAACTGGCAATTTTTTATGCACAGGAAATGCTCAAACCGGGCGGAAACTTTGCCGTAAAGATTTTCCAGGGAGGTGACCAGAATGCATTTCTCAAAACAATGCGCGGAATTTTCACCTCAGCACGCGGATTCAAACCGGAAGCCTGCAGAAACGAATCCTTTGAAACTTATCTGATCGGGATCGGTAAAAAATGAAAATTGTCCGCCCTGTAATTCTCCTGATCATCTGTTCGCTTTTTTTCTCATGCTCCATGGCCATGCCGGACAACGGAGATGCCTTTCTTTCCGCAACTCCATTCATCCGCGGAGAAATCAGCATTGCTTCTGTTGATCTTGGCAACTATCGTCCTGATTATTCTGCCGTTTCAGAATTCGAATCCCTTGTACTGGCAAAAAAAACTGCTTATGACGGTTCTGATTTTTCTGAATCAAGCGGTCAGGGCGGATTTGAAGTCATTTCTGATTCAAACACCAGAATTGACGAACCAATAACAGTAACTTTTGAAGATTCTTCAGGTCTTGAGCCGGTTGAACAGACAGAACTTTCTTACTTTGTTTACCGTGTAAAGCAGGGAGACATGATCGGTATACTTGCAGAAGCATTTGATGTAACTCAGGATACGATTATCAGTGCAAACAGCATAAAACAGAGCCGTCTGATTCAAATCGGTCAGTATCTCAAGATTCCCAGCATGCCGGGGATTCTTTATACAGTCCGCAATGACGGCGAAACCATTGAAAAAATCGCATCTTCCTACAATATTTCTGCTGAAAAATGTGCTTCCGTAAACAAAGTGGCTTTTTCAGATTCTCTTAAAGCAGGAACTTCCCTTTTTCTTCCGGATGCAAAACTTGACTGGATTACACGGCAGGAAATCAACGGTGATCTTTTTGTGCGGCCTTTGAAAGACTGGTATTACATTTCAAGTCCATTCGGCTGGAGGGACAGTCCTATTACAGGAAACCGGAGTTATCACGGTGGAATTGACATGGCTGCTTTGAAAGGAACCAAAATATATGCAGCTTTGGTCGGCCGCGTCACCTTTGCCGGTTGGAGCGAAACTTACGGAAACTATGTCATCGTTACTCATCATTCCGGCTACAAAACTTTGTACGGCCACATGGACACAATAAAAGTAACAAAAGGTCAGAACGTTACCACGGAAACCGTACTCGGTCTTGTGGGCTCAACCGGAATGAGCACGGGTCCTCACCTGCACTTTACTGTCTATAAGAATGATGTGGCTGTAAATCCTTCTGCTTTGTGGAATTAGTTTTTACCGGCACAAAGGCGCTTAAGATCACCTGCATTTGCACGCCACGGCATTATTGACGGTGTGTCATAATCAGGTGAAAAAATGATTCCTGCGTCCAATGCTTCAAGAACAAACCGGTCATAATCTTCCCGGGCAATTTTCGGAAAAAGCCAGCATTCCCTGCGTTCAAACCATTCTGAGAAAGTTTTGGAATCAGCGGTAAAATCCTTGTGCCCATAAACGCCCAAAGCCTGCTTCAGTTCGTAAAAAGAACGGGTCAAGGCTGCAACCAGAGGCGCCGGGCAGACTGCGTGTTCAGGTACTTTGTCCGGGTTTTTCATTGCATAATCTTCAGTAAAAGCAAACACAACGGGAGCACCTGCAAAGGGGAACGGCGGAACAATGCGCACCACAGGCGGCAGTTCCAGGCCCTGCTCCACACAAGGCCAAATCATTTTTCCGACCGGGTGGTCTGCTTTGTTCAGGTCGTCGGTACGGCAAAAATCAAGCCAGGGCCGCCACAGCTGGGAATTGTCAGACACAGAAAAAGTGCTTCCGGCAATCATCCCCGACGGCACAAGACGCACACAGGTATATTCTGCAGGAAGAAGATGCTTTACTGAAGTTTCAAGAGCACCGTACAAACCTCCGCAAAAACTTCCGTTTGCACCGCGCTCGAATGTATCTTTGAAATGAGTCCGCGCTTTGCCGGAATTCCAGCCCAAAATTGCAGCACCGCCTTCAAGAAAACAGTCTGTAAGCCGCACACCTTTTGCAGTGTAAAGATACACTCCTCTTGCACGGCGCACTGTTCCATAGCGGGCAAAAATCTCGGCTGAAAAATCCTGCAGAGTCATCGGTCTATAATCCTTTTTTTAAAGTTTTTCCAGTTCCGCTTTAAGCAGTTCTGTTGCGGTTTTCGGATTTGCTTTTCCGCCGGATTTTTTCATTACCTGACCCATAAGCCAACCGACAACATTTGTCTTTCCGGCTTTGTAATCAGCAACGGCTTTTGCATTTTCTGCAATTACCTGTGAAACAAATCCGCTGATTGCATCAGTGTCAGTAACAACTACCATGCCTTTTGCCGCAATAATTTCATCAGGACGTTTTCCTGTTTCCATCATTTCTGCAAAAACTTCCTTGCACTGCTTGCTTGTAATTTTTCCGTCAGCACTTGCATTGGAAAGTTCCGCAATATGTGCAGGAGTGATTTCAAGTTCGCTTACAGTCAGTTCTTTTTCATTGAGAACTGCCAGAAGTTCAGCAAGAATAAGGTTTGCTGTTTTCTTTACATCCTTTGATTTTGCAGCAGCTTCTTCAAACCACAAAGCAAGTTCGCGGCTGGAGGTGATTGTGTCAACGTCAAACTGAGAAAGCCCGAAATCTTTCTTAAGACGGTTACGTTTTGCTTCCGGCAGTTCACCAACTTTTGCTGCGTTTTCTGCAACAAATTCCTCAGAAAGACTGAATGGTTTAATGTCAGGTTCAGTTGTGAAGCGGTAATCAACAAAACTGTTTTTCGTACGCTGAATCACTGTGCGGCCGTTTACTTCATCCCAACCCATTGTGTTCTTGTATCCGGGATTGAAAGGAGAACGGTCAAACTCTGCAAGCTGACGCTGGGCTTCGTATGTACAGGCATCTTTGATTGAGCGGAATGAGTTCAGGTTTTTGATTTCGCTGATGGGCGTATGGTATTCCTTTCCGTCTTCCCAGATTGTAAGGTTGATGTTGGCGTCACAGCGCATGTTTCCTTCTTCAAGGTTACCTTTTGTAACACCCACATAACGCAGGATTTCCTGAACTGTTTCCATAAAAAGAGCAGCTTCTTCAGGGCTGTTCATATCAGGTTTTGTGACAATCTCGATAAGCGGAGTTCCACAGCGGTTGTAATCAATGTAACTGTGTTTTCCTTCAAGGTGCAGACTTTTTCCTACGTCCTCTTCCAAGTGGATGCGTTCAATGCGGACGCGTTTGTACAGATTGTCAATATTGTTGTTTTCTCCGGCAAATGTCTTGTCATAGTAGACGTCTCCACCGGGTCTGCAGGTTTCAGGCAGCTTTACATAAGGCAGATCAACATGTCCGTCTGTACAGAGGGGAATGTCATACTGTGTAATCTGATAACCTTTTGCCAAGTCAGGGTAAAAATAGTGCTTGCGGTCAAATTTTGTAAACCGGGCAATATTGCAGTTCAATGCTGTTCCGGCAACGACACCCATTTCTACATATCCGCGGCTGATTCTCGGCATTGCACCCGGCAATCCGAGACAAACAGGACACACACGGGAATCCGGCATACCGCCATAACGGTTTTCACAGGCACAGAAAGCCTTTGTTTTTGTTGTAAGCTGGGTATGGATTTCGCATCCGATTACGATTCTGTATTTTTCGATTGCCATCTTAGTTTTCTCCTTTGTGGTCCTTTTCCCATGCGGCTGCCACTTTCAGGATGCGGCCTTCTCCAAACATGGGGCCGGCAAACTGAACACCGACCGGAAGTTTTGTTCCGTCAGCATCGGGCGGCAAGAATCCTGCCGGCACAGAAATTGAACAGGTGCGTGACAGGTTTACGAAAATCGTGAACATATCGGAAAGATACATAGCCATAGGATCGTCTACTTTCTGTCCAAGTTTGAAAGCAGCAGTAGGACATACAGGACTGATGATCAGATCGTATGTCTTGTAAAGTTCTGCAATTTCACGCTGCATGCGGGCACGAACGCTCATTGCCTTTTTGTAACAGTCACCGCTGAACTGTTCTGAAAGAACATAGTTTCCGATGACAATGCGGCGTTTTACTTCAGGACCAAAACCTTCACTGCGTGTCTTGATGTAAAGGTCATCATAACCTGTGCCCGGATCCTGACGGTTTCCGTAACGGATTCCGTCAAACCGAGAAAGGTTGCTGGCTGCTTCACTAAGGGCAATGACGTAATAACATGCAATTGACGTGTCCAGAATCGGCACGTCCACAATGTCAACAGTTGCACCCTTTGACTTGAACCAGTTCTGTGTGTCTTCAAAAACAGCGGCCACTCCCGGATCCATTCCTTTTGACTCAAGGAACTGGCGCGGAATAGCAATTTTAAGTTTTGCAAGATCTGCATCGCTCATTGCGGCAAAGCTTCCGGCTGTCGTTTCAGCCCGAAGTTCAGCAGCACAAGGCAGATCAGCGGAAGTATCATCATAGAAGTCTTCACCGGCCATAACAGAAAGCGCCAGTGCAATGTCAGCAGGAGAATTGGCAAGAACACCAACCTGATCCAAAGAGCTTCCGAAAGCAACCACACCCCAGCGGCTGAGAACACCGTATGTGGGTTTGAGACCGTAAATACCGCAATAACTTGCAGGCAGACGGACTGAACCACCGGTTTCTGTTCCCAAAGCAAAGGGAGCCTGACCTGCAGCAACGGCAGCGGCAGAACCACCGGATGAACCGCCGGAAACGTATTCGCGGTTGACCGGGTTGCGTGTGGGGCCATAAGCTGAATACTCAGTTGAAGAACCCATTGCAAATTCGTCCTGATTACAGCGGCCAAGCGGAATTGCACCGGCAGCCACAAGACGGTTGATTACCGTTGCATTGTAAGGAGCACGATAGCCCATCAGGATTTTACTTGCACAGGTAAGTTTTTTTCCTTTTACGGAAATATTGTCTTTTACTGCAAAAGGAACACCGACCAAAGGTTTTTTCTCAAAAAGTTCGGCAAGTGCGGCTTCGCCTTTTTCGCGGGCAGCAGCAATTTCCGCATCAGCAGCGTCAGCAGAATCAAGAATGTCATCATAAAGTTCAAGAAAAGCATTCAACGGAATTGCTGCAGTCTTGTCCTTTTCAAATTCATCAATTGCGTTCTGAACCAAAGTACGGCTTGTGGTGCTGCCTGAACGCAGGGCTTCCCGCATCTGTGAAAGATTCAATGCCATGTTATGCTCCTTCGCCCAGAACTTTGGGAACTCTGAAATAACCGTCCATGAATTCGGCGGATACTTTCTTCACATCAGGGATTTCAAGCCCCTGAACAACCGAGTCATCGCGCAACGCAGTTGCAACAGTTGCAGGATATGCATCATAAGGATTTTCGCTGTCATCAAACTGAGAAAGCAAATCAAAATATTCAACAATCTGATCTACCTGTCCTTTGAGTACGGTCATGTTTGTACTTTGCGGATCAAGGCGGGAAAGCTGCAGAAGAGCTTCCAGTGTATTTTCGTCAATCGTACGTTTTTCGCCAGCCATATAAGCCTCGCTAAAGAAATTTAATCTCTTTAATCCTATACAATTATTGAAAAAATTGCAATTTGCGCAATCTGGAGTTATATTCATGAATATTGATTTTTCACTGGAGGTTTAAATGAAAATCCTTATCTTATCCTGCAACACAGGCGGAGGCCACAACAGCGCCGCGAAAGCACTCAAAGAGATTTTTGACGTCCAAGGTGATGAATGCATCATAAAAGATGCACTTTCATTCGGCGGACAGCAACTTTCAGACCTTGTCTGCGATTCTTATATCGAAATGGTAAAACACACGCCGGAACTTTTCGGCCATATCTACAAACTGGGACAGAATCTTCCCGAATCAAAGCTGGGATTGAATTCCCCGGTTTACAACATAAATGCAATTTATTCCCGCGCTCTCGCAAAATATATCAATTCAGAAAACTTTGACAGAATTATCTGTACCCACATTTTTGCAGGTCAAGCTCTTACCCACCTGAAAAAGCATGACAAAATCAGTGTGCCATTTTATTTTGTGGCAACGGATTACAAAGCCTGTCCCATGGCAGAAGAACTCAGAGCAGAACTGATTTTTGCACCGCATGAAGACAGCGTCTACACATTTGAAGCAAAAGGAATCCCCTCAAAAATAATCAGACCTTTCGGAATTCCTGTTTCACAGAAATTTCTTGCACCCAAAGACAAAGAAACCGCAAGAAGAAAACTTGGATTCCTTCCGCAAAACAAAATAATCCTCATAATGACCGGCAGCATGGGATTCGGTGACAGTTTTGACATTGTGCAGGGATTGCTTGGAAAAGCGGACAAAAACACGAAAATTGTACTGATTACAGGAAACAACAAAAAACTTTTTGCAAAAGCCCAGCAGAACTTCGGCAATGATGAAAGACTGGTTCTGATCGGCTTCACGGATCAGGTTTCAGATTACATGGACGCATCAGACGTGCTTTTTTCAAAACCGGGCGGTCTTTCAAGCACTGAAGCCATTGCAAAAGGCATTCCCATTGTCCACACTTCTCCGATTCCCGGCTGTGAAACCGAAAATGCAGAGTTTTTCCTGGCACATCATTTTTCTTTGTGCGCCAATACTGTGGCTGATGCTGTTGAAAGCGGCATCCGGCTTCTGAACGACCATTTTCTGACAGAGCAGATTATCGAAGCCCAGAAGCATTACCGCCCGGAAAATGCTGCCAAAGCAATTGCCGACTGTGTCAAAAACAGCTGAGCATACAAAGGCAGCCCGACCAGAGTTTACAGCACAGAAACAAAACGCATGAAGGCTTCGCGGCCTTCTGCACTATTCTTGTAAACACCGGCATTTTCCAGAACATGAACAAAGGTTTTTCCGATTTCTTTCTGAAGAATGCCGGCCGTATTTTCAGCTGTAAACTGGGGATAATCTTTGACAAAAGTTTTTACCCAATCAGCATGTTTTGCAGTCAGTTCATCATTTTCCCAGTCTCCGCCGGAAACAAGCAGTTCTTCAAGACGGCTCATTTCCTTTTCAAGGCGTGAAGGCAGAATTGCAAGCCCCATTACTTCAATCAGTCCGATGTTTTCTTTCTTGATGTTGTGGTATTCCGGATGAGGATGATAAATTCCCAAAGGATACTCTTCGCTTGTAAGATTGTTGCGAAGTGCAAGATCCAACTGGAATTCACCGTCTTTCATGCGCGCAATGGGTGTAATCGTATTGTGCGGTTCCCCGTCAGTTTCGGCAAAAACACAGGCATCCGGATCCGAATAAGCGCGCCATTTGTCCAGAATGTGAGTCGCAAGATCAATCAGACGCTCAGAATCCGCGCATTGGAGACGGATTACGCTGAGAGGCCATTTTACAATGCCGGCTTTTACGTCTTCATAACCCGGAATAACGAATTCTTTTTCTACCGGTGCTTTTTCCATGGCAAAAGTGTAATGGCCGCCCTGATAATGATCATGGCTCAGGATTGAACCGCCGACAATTGGCAGGTCTGCATTGCTTCCAAGAAAATAATGAGGAAACTGACGGATAAAGTCAAAAAGTTTTGCAAAAGTTGCCCGCTCCACTTTCATGGGCACATGTTTTCCGTTGAAAACGATGCAGTGTTCGTTGTAATAAACGTAGGGAGAATACTGAAATCCCCACTCAGTCCCGTTGATTGTAATGGGAATGATTCTGTGGTTTGAGCGGCCCGGATGATTGGAATGACCGGCATATCCTTCGTTTTCACGGCACAAAAGGCATTTCGGGTAAGATGTGGAAACAGCTTTCTTTGCAGCTGCAATTGCGCGGGGGTCTTTTTCCGGTTTTGAAAGATTGATAGAAATGTCGATGGGACCATACTCTGAGTCCACAACCCATTTTTTGTCCCGCACAATGCGATAACGGCGGATATAATCGCTGTCCTGACTCAGCTTGTAGTAATAATCAGTGGCTTTCTGCGGGTTTTCTTCATACAGTGCGGCAAATTTTTTCTGTACTTCCGAAGGACGGGGCATAAGACAATTCATCAGTTTTGCATCAAAAACATCCCTTTCTGAAATCAAGTCCTGAATGATTCCCCGTTTTACGGCTTCGTCAAGAAGAGAAGCCAATGTCTGCTGAAGATTTCCGGTGTAATCCCCATCGGATGCACTTTTTGCAGAACAGCAGCACTCTGTTTCGACAGGTTCCGCATAGTCACTTTCGTGCATCAGTTCCAGAAGCTGATTGCGGGCATAAACCGCATCCGCTTTTTCAAGAAGCCCCGAAGCAAGACCATATTTCACCAGTCTGTCAATATTTTCGTAAAGCATAAGATATTCTCCCTATGTCTGTATTGTAGCAATTTGCACTGTCTCTGTAAAATGCATCCGCTCCGCTCTGAAAACTCCGGAATCTGTTTTCTTCTGCGCAGCAAATTGGTCCGGTTTTTCGGGATTCCATTCAAAACCAGTTTTCGCATTAAAGATAAAAAAAAGCCTGCCGAAAAGACAGGCTTCAAAATCACAAGATTTTCAGATTACTCAGAGAAGATGCAGGTTTGCACTGTCAAAAGTAATGGAGGCTGTGTCCCCGGCCTTGTAAATGTGGCGGCTCTTCGGGTTGTATTCAGTGATTTTTACCATTGTGTCACCGGCCATTACCTGATAGTACTGATAAGCACCCATGAAAGTCGAAAGAATAACTTTGCACGGAATAATTCCGTTGTCAGAAAGGCTTGCAGATTCAGGACGAAGAACAACCTTGCAGTCATCTCCCGCGGCAAAACCTTCTGCTTCAGCTTCAATTACAGATCCGCGGACATCAACAGTTGCTTTGTTTCCTGAAACTGCAGTTACTTTTCCCTGAAGGAAGTTTACTTCACCGATGAAGTCTGCAACAAATTCGCTTTTCGGACGGAAATATATTTCCTGAGGAGTTCCCTTTTGTGCAATTTTTCCTTTGTGCATCAGAATGATTTCGTCAGAAAGACTCATTGCCTCAGCCTGATCGTGGGTAACATAAACTGCTGTAATTCCGAGACGCTGCTGAATCTTGCGGATTTCAGTACGCATTGTCACACGGAGCTTTGCATCCAAGTTTGAAAGGGGCTCGTCAAAAAGCAGAACACCGGGCTGCATTACAAGAGCGCGGGCCAAAGCTACACGCTGCTGCTGACCGCCTGAAAGCTGATTTGTCATGCGTTCTTCCATTCCGCCAAGTTCAACAAGATCAAGCATTTCAAGAACTTTTGTACGGATTTCTTCTTTGGGAAGTTTCCGCAGTTTCAGACCATATGCAACATTGTCAAAAACATTGTAGTGCGGCAGAAGCGCATAGCTCTGGAAAACCATTGCAGTATCGCGCTTGTTGGGAGTCAGTTCATTGATTGCTTCGTCACCCAGGTAAATTTCACCTTTGTCCGGGCTTTCAAAACCGGCAATCATGCGCAGTGTCGTTGTTTTTCCGCAGCCGGAAGGGCCCAGCAAAGTTACGAAACTTCCGGGAGCAATGTCCAAAGACACGTCATCAACTGCAGCAAAATCCTTTTTTGTTTTGGGATCCTTATAAATCTTTGTAATATGATCCAGTTTTACTCCCTTGGGAGCATTTGTTTTTTCAGCCATAAAAAACCTCATAAAAAATTATCGCAAGAAAGCGACGTTTGTCATTCTTCTTCAATGCCTGTCATCGGTTTGCTTGTACCGAATTTTGCAAGGAGAACATTCATCAAAGAAATTGCCGTATATGTGATGATAATCAGAATTGTTGCATAAGCACAGGCAATTCCGTAGTTTCCTTTTTCAGCATGCTCGTTGATTCGGACCGTAATGAGAAGGAATCTTGGAGTAACCAGAAGAATGATTGCAGAAATTGCAGTGATTGAGCGCACAAAAGTGGTAACCAGACCGCTGAAGAAAGATTCTTTGATCAGAGGAAGAGTAACAGTACCGAAAACAGTTGCACTGTCTGCGCCCATATCGTATGCGGCTTCTTCAATTGATTTGTCAATCTGACGCAAAGCCGCAATACCGCTTCGTGTACCGATAGGCAGAGAACGTACAATGAACACGATTACAAGAATCGTACCGGTTCCGTAAAGTCCGCTCATTATTCCGGAATGGAAAAGACCGCTGTTGTATCCGCGGATAAATCCGACACCGAGAACAGTTCCGGGAACAGCCATTGCAAGCATTGCAACGAATTCCATAAGTCCCTTTCCTTTGAACTTGCGTTTTACTACAAGGTAAGCAATCATCATTGAAAGAAGAGCTGTAAGCGGAGATGCAATTACCGAAAGCAGCATTGAATCAGTAAAAACGCGGTAACCCTTGTTTTTGAAGATGTACTCATACCATTTGATGGAAAGGCTGTAGTCACGTCCCCACAGTTTGAAAAGGCTTCCCAGCGGAACCAGTGCATACATGACCAGAACAAAAACTGTAATGAGTGTACACAAAGTAACAAGAGGAACACGTACGCTGCGGTCCGTCATAAGAGTGCGTCCGCGGCTTGCTTTTCCGGTAAGTGTTGCAACTGATTTGCGTTCAAGCCAATATTTTTCAAGGATGAAAAGGCCCATTGAAATACAGAGCAGAACAACGGCCATTGCAGTAGCACCGCTCTTGTCATAAGCACCGGTCAGCTGCAGATAGATTGTTGTGGCCAATGTATCAAAGTTTCCTCCGATAATCATCGGGTTTGCAAAGTCAGCAACAGATTCAATGAAAGAAACCAGGAATGCATTTCCAAGACCAGGCAGCAGCAGAGGCAAAGTTACGGTTGTAAAAACCTTCCAGCGGGAAGCACCCATGTTGCGCGCGGCTTCTTCCAAAGACGGATCAATATTCTTGAGCAGTCCCTTAAGCATCAGATAACAGACTGGGAAGAAAGTAAGAATCTGAACCAGTGCAATTCCGCGCCAACCATAAAGGTTTGTTGTATTAAGATTCAATACGTTTCTTGTAATCAGACCGGTGCGCCCGAAAAGCAGAATTGCAGAAAGCGAAAGAACAAAGGGCGGTGAAACAACCGGCAGAGTAGAAACCAGATTGAACAGTTTGCGAACAAATTTCGAACCAACATCAACATAGGAGTCAACGTAAGCAAAAAGAAAACCGATCAGCGTTGCGCCGATTCCGGTAATAAGACCAAGCCACAAAGTGTTTGTTATGGCTTTGCGGAATGTAGTCATTCCAAAAATGCGGACAAATACAGAAAAAGTCAGTTGTCCGTCAACATTCACACTGTCCACCAGCAGAATTGCCAGCGGATAAAGAATGAAAAGCAGCAGAAACAGGAAGATTCCGATGATTGCAGTAACCATAATAGGATCTGCAAGCAGTTTTTTTCTGTCCAGAGCTTTTCCTTGAGCACTTTTCTCCATGAAAAATCCTTGCAAAAAAAAAGCCGGCTCGATTTTTTCAAGCCGGCCGACAAAAGCACCGCGGCATCCGCAACAGTCACAAGCCGACAACACCAGGTGCTTTTATAAGATTTATCCCGGTAAAAACAGGGTTTCCCGAAGGAACTTATTTTGTTTTTACGCGGTCATCGTTTGCGATAACTTCGAAGAATTCAGCATAGTATTTGGGACCATTTACTTTTGCGTCATCAAAGTCGTAAACGATTGTTTCGATTTTATCCAGACCAGCTTTTACAGCAGCTTTTACAGGTGCAGCATTGTCAATAACCAGGAACTGATATGAACCGTTTTCCTGTGCAATGTCTACACATTCAGGAGAAAGAGCGAACTCAATGAATTTCTTTGCATTTTCTTCGTTCTTGGCACCTTTGAAAATTGCAGTTGCACCGATTTCGTAACTTGTTCCGGAAGCAGGAGCTGCCATACCCAGGTTGTCATAACCATTGTCAACAATCTGGTAAACAACGTCATGAAGGAATCCTACACCGATTACAACTTCACCTGTGGGAACCAGTTTTGAAGGACCGGATCCTGATTTTGTATACTGGCAGATGTTCTGGTCAACAGCAGCAAAATAATCCATTGCAGCAGCTTCACCTTTCATCTGAACCATTGTATTTACGATAAGTTTTCCTGTTCCTGCTGTGTTGGGGTTTGCAAAAGAAATCAGACCTTTGTATTCAGGTTTCTTGAGATCATCCCAGTCTTTGGGCGGGTTGAGTCCAAGACGTGCAAGTTCTTCTGTATTCCAGAAGAATCCCAGAATACCGCGGTAGATTCCGTACCAGTTGTTGTCAGCATCTTTGAACTGCTGTCCTACAAGGTGAGATGCATTCTTTGCATCGTAAGGAAGCAGAAGTCCTTTTGAAGCAGCTTCGTTATAAGGGTCTGTTGTACCGCCGAACCATACGTCAGCAGAAGGTTTTCCGCCCTCTTCTTCAATTTTTGTCAGAACTTCACCTGTTGAAAGGCGCTGATATGTTGTTTTGATACCTGTTGTCTGTTCGAATTTTGCACAGACTGCAGCAAGGTACTCTTCTTCACATGAACCGTAAACAACCAGTTCTCCGGCACTTACTGCTTCTTTCTTTCCGCCTGCAAATACTGAGCAGACCAGGAGCAGACACAACAGAATTCCTGTAAGTTTTTTCATTGAATCCTCCATATAAACCATAAACCCCGCGTTAGCGGCGAGCCATGGATGGCGAGAATCCAAGTTTGAGGGGCAACGCACCGCAAACTTGAATGATAAAAATTACATGGAAGTAATTTTTATCATGCCTCCATATTTTTTTACACCGTTCCTGCGGTGCAAACTGAACACCTTTCTCAGGTGCATGTAAAAGTATAGGGCCGAAAAATCCTGCCCGCAAGTTGAGAATTCTGATAAATAGTATGAATTTATGAAGTTATTGAAAAAAAAAGACGTGAATCAGGGAAGATAATCTGTTTTTACGTTTCTCAACGCCTCAAACAGACGTGCTTTTTCCTTTGCATCGTCATGAGTCAGATCGCTGAGCCGCTTGCGCGCGGTTTTTCGGCCTGAATTGTCCTGATAATTGCAGGTACAGACTTCAGAAATATATCCGCTGTTTTTGGCATGGGCAATAATCGTGTTTACGTCCGCAAAACACAGAGGACGGATAATCGTGACAGGGTATTTTTCGTATTTCAAGCGGGGAGGCATTGTAGAAAGTTCGCCTTTCTGCAGTGCATTCATAAGCAGTGTCTCAAGAATGTCATCCATGTGATGGCCAAGAGCTATCTTGTTAAAGCCGTGTTCAATCGCATAATTGTTAAGTTCAGTGCGCCGCTGTGTGGAACACCACCAGCAGTTCATGCTGTGTCCCGGCTTGAGACGCCCCAAAACGTCCACATCCACCACGACTGGTTCCACACCCCAACCTGCAAACTGTTTCAGAAGGCCGGGACTCAGAGGAGACCCGATCTCCGTAGACACATGAAGTGCTGTAAAAGAAAAATTCTCCCTGTGCTGTTTCTGACGGGCAGCAAAGTATTCCACCAAAGCAGTAGAATCTTTGCCACCGGAAGCACCGATCAGAATATTGTCGCCTTCTTCAATCAGTTTGTATTCAAAAACCGCTTTGTCAATGATTCTGAACAATCGTGGCTGACTCATCAGACACCTTTTACGATACGGTTTACATAAACCGGAATCTGGTCCAAAGGCAGAACAGCAGAGGCAGCGCCCACATCAATTGCAGTTTTGGGCATTCCGAAAACAACACAGGTTTCTTCGGATTCAGCAACCGTATAACCGCCGGCCTTCACAATGTCAACACAGCCCGCAGCACCGTCTTTTCCCATTCCGGTAAGAAGAACCGCAAGACAACTGTCAGCAAGAACACCCGCTGCAGATTTGAACATTACGTCTACAGCCGGACGCAGAAAGTGAACCAGTTCTGACTGAACAAGTCTGAACCGCAATTCACCGCCAGTTTTTTCAATTTCCAAATGATAGTCAGCCGGAGCAACATATGCATGGCCTTTTTTTGCAATGCATCCGTTCACAGCCAGTTCTACAGGCATTCCCGTTGTTTCAGAAAGCCAGGAAGCATAATGTTTGTCAAATGCAGAGTCTATGTGCTGTGTAATCAGAATGGGCAGCGGGAAATTTCTTCCCAAACCGGAAAGAACTTTCTGCACTGCAACAGGGCCACCGGTTGAAGCACCGATCAGAAGTGCGGACCAGTTTCTTCCGGAAGGCGCCACAGCAGTTTTTATTGCAGAAGGAGTTGTTTTGCTTTTTCCGGCAATGGCAATGATTCTTTCCATAAAAGAATCATAAAAACCGTCCTGAAGTTTCTGAACGTCGGGCTTTTTGATCATGTCCTTCGCACCGGCTTCCATTGCAACATAACCCATGCGTGCCGTGTCTTCTGTAGAAAAAACCAGAATCGAAGTGGGACGCTCTTTCATGATGCGCCGTGTTGCCTCAATTCCATCCAAGACAGGCATGTAAATGTCCATGATGATTACATCCGGTTTGAGCAGACGGTTTTTCTCAACAGCTTCTTCACCGTTTGTGGCTTCACCGATTATTTCAAGTTGAGGATGCTTTCCAAGAATATGCTTGAGCATTGTACGAATAACAGCAGAATCATCCACCAACAACAATTTGACCATTTGAGTTCGCTCCTTGTTCACGTTTCACTAATTCGATTCTATTTTGTTCATTGAAATTTGTCCACTTAAAAATTATACTGCCGTTATGGATCTTGAACTTCTGCAATTCCGCGCAAAATCAATTCAGAAAGTGCGTGACTTTTTCATCACCAGAAATTATCTTGAACTGGATACTCCAGCTCTCAGCCCCACACTGATTCCTGAGACCTGTCTGGAAGTTTTTACGACTAATTATCTGGAACCGTGGACCAATAAGGAAAAGCCCGTATACATGGTTCCTTCCCCGGAAGTATTCATAAAAAAAATCATTTCTCAGCACAAAGTTTCTGTTTTTCAGCTGTCAAAATGCTACAGGAATGTTGAATCTGTCGGACGTACACACAGCCCGGAATTCACAATGCTTGAATACTACACGATGGATGCAGATTACAAAGATTCTCTGACACTTACAGAGGAACTTTTCAATGTTCTGCTTCCTCCCCTTCCCAATGACGGTTCTCCGGATCCCTTTGAAGACATAAGGCCTCCCTTTATCCGTCTTACAATGGACGATGCTTTTGCAGAATATGCCGGTTTCCGTTTGTCAGACTGTCCAAAGCCAATCCAGCTTGCAGAACATGCCCGGCGTCTCGGCATTACTGAACTTCCGGACAGCCCTTTCGACCAATGGCCCTGGGATGACCTTTATGAACTGATTCTTGTCCAATGCATCGAGCCGGCTTTGCCAAAGGAAAAACCAGTTTTCCTTCTGGATTATCCTGCAAAAGTCCCCTGTCTTGCACAGAATGTTCCCCCTGCAAAAGGCGAAAAAGAACCCTTGTGGAAAGAACGCTGGGAACTCTACGCCCGTGGAATTGAACTTGCAAACTGCTACAGTGAAGAAACCGACCCGCTGAACGTCAGGAAATATTTTGAGGAAGAAGGCAACCTGAAAAAGCAGAATGCACTGATTCCCCATGCCATTGATGAGGATTATTGGAAAACTTTCCAGAATTTTCCGAAATGCAGCGGAGTTGCCATGGGCGTTGACCGGCTGATCATGGTTCTTGCAGGAAAGCGTTCCATTGAATCAGTCCTGCCCTTCCCCTTCAGACTTAAAAGCGGATATTATTGACAGAACGACGGTCAAACCGAGCCACAATTGCACAAAAGACATAATTTGTGTACAATAGGTTGATTTTTTTTATTGGAGGACCCTCAAATGATTAGAGGCGGCGATATTAATAAAGGAACAGTTCTTTTGATTAAGAATGCACCCTACCTTGTTGTAGAGCGCGAGTTCGTCAACCCTGGAAAAGGAACAGCTTTTGCCCGCTGCAAGCTCAAGAACCTTAAAGACGGATCTGTTCTCACCCAGCAGGTTTTCAAAACCCCGGATATGCTTGAAGATGCTACAGTTGATACAATCACAGCCCAGTACCAGTACATGGATCAGGACAACTACATCTTTATGGACACAACTTCTTTCGAAACAATCAATGTTCCGTTGACACTCAACGAAAACCTCAAATACTACCTGAAAGAAGGTGAAGAATACCCCATCGTTATTTGGGATGAAAACCCCATCGACGTAAAGATTCCGCAGAAAATGGTATTTACAGTTGCTCAGAGTGAAAACTACGTTAAAGGTGATACTGTTTCAGGTGCTACAAAACCGATCATCACAGAAACAGGACTTACAGTTCGCGTTCCTCTGTTCATCAACCAGGATGAGCGCATCCGCGTAAACACAGAAACAAACGAATATCTTGAGCGCGTAAACGACTGATCATTCGCTTCTGACTGAAAAAAAGCCCGTTCATTGGAATCAGTTCCGGACGGGCATTTTTTTTTCTTTTCATCTTTTCTGATTTTTCAGTATTTTCAGTATTTTTCAAAATATTCGGCTTTTTCGTTGACAAAAATCAGGAGAACAATATACTTATGCCCATAAAGTTTTTCAGGTATTGAAAAGATTATTGAAAAAAGTGGATTTGATTGGAAAACGAAGGATTTGGGCGATACTGGAATCGAACCAGTGACCCCAAGCGTGTCATGCTTGTACTCTAACCATCTGAGCTAATCGCCCTTGTTTCGACATGTATATTATCAAATCCGGACCCTTTTGGTCAATAGGAGGATAATGTGCATATCTTGCTGCTCGCAGAAAAAAGTGTCCTTACAAATGCAGTTTTCGAACTGATTACTTCAGCAGGTCACAAATGCTGGCTTTGTTCGAATCTCGGCCTCATGCATGATGAATGGCGGAGACGTCGGCCTGTCCAGTGTGTCTTAATTGACGATGATTTCTTGATTCCCAAACCGACTTATCCGCTGACACCCTTTGTGCAGGAATGGGACAAAGATGTTCTGATGATCAAATTTTTTCACGAACTGAACAAACCGCTGACAGACGGATTACCGGAAGACGAAAACCTTCAGGAAATTCAGGCACTGCAGGAATTGGCAGACCGAATCTACAAAGCAGTTGATTTTTTTGATTACAGAAAAACACTGATTTCTTCAGACACCAGCGATTATTCATCTCTCAAAAACAAGAACCTCAGTCCATTGCAAGCCGGTTTGCTCAGGCTGCTGTTTCAAAATGAAAACGAAACAGTGGACCCCGAACAGATTCAGAAAACTTTGTGGAACGATGACAAGGACCATGTGGAAACACTCTACGCCATTGTTCATCAGTTGAAAAACCGTCTCAAAACTTCGGAATCTTTTTACACGATTGAAAAACAAAAAGGATGCGGTTACAGGATTAAGAACACGGCACCGTCTGTAGAACAGAGCATTCTTCCTTATCCGACAGATTTCAATTTTTAACTTTTGTCAAAACAAAAAAAGGGCCGCCATTCAGAATAATCTGATGACAGCCCGTTTTTTCAGTCAGACTGAAAAAATCAGTTAACTATTTCAGTGCAGCACCGATGCGCTCCAAAACCTTTTTGCGGTCAAGAGGCTTTACAATGTAGTTCTTTGCACCCAAAAGCAGTGATTTTTTTACAAGTTCTTCTTTTCCAAGAGCACTTACCATAACAACGCGGGCATTCTTGTCAAATGTCATGATATGCTCAAGAGCTGTGATACCATCCATCTTGGGCATTGTAATATCCATTGTAACGATATCAACATTCGGACAAAGTTCTTTGTATTTATCAACACCTTCTTTTCCGTCTTCAGCAGTAGCAACAACTTCGTAGCCTTCACTGCTCAAAATCTGTCCAAGCTGTTTTGCAACAAAGATTGAATCGTCAACAACCAGAACACGTACTTTTGTTCCGTCGTCTTTTACCCCTTCGGGAGTTCTTTCGTTAATTGAAGGAAAATCCTGTTTAGTCTTCATAAATAAATACCTCTTCTGTATTACATATGTTCCCGAATGGCAACATTTACTTCCACTTTTCCCTGCTCTGTAATCATCGGAACGATAAGAGCTTCAACTTCATGGTCAGAAATCTCCATTCTGTCACCTGTGAACAATGCAGGAGGAGTAAGGTCAAATTTGAATCCCAAATCGTGCAGTTTTGTTACAGCCTGAGCTGTAATCAGATTTGCCAGCTCTGTGATTGTTGCTTTTGCCAATTCATCAAACTGAGTCAATTTCTCCATGTTCATCTGTGAAGCAATGTTCATAGCTGTTTCCATGGACATGTCAAACAATACACGGCCTTCAACATCTCCGGCAAGACCAACGAGTGCAGCAACACCCATCACCGGCATTGAAGTTGATTTCAGATACAAATCTCCGCGTTTTACTTCGCCTCCCAATACTTCTTTCAAAATATTAAAAGCAGTTTCTACAAACGGATTAATATACTCAACACGCATACTCTCACTCCTTATTAGTATCGTATATTTCTGAACAAAAGTTCAGACAAACTTTGTTTTAAGAATCAATTCTTACTATAACAGGTAAGAATTCCTGATTTTGCAGCTTTCCATTTTCCGGATGCTTCCAATGATTCATTTTCACCAATAAAGACAACTGCATTTCCTTTGATCTTCTCGACAAAATCTGCTTCCAAAGTATTCTGCTGTTCTTCACTCAGGAATGAAATCATATCCCGGGTAAAAATCAAATCTACAGCCGGCATGGAACTTGTATTCATGCAATCATGGTATTCAAACATTACCATATCTTTGATTGTCTGAATAAAAGTGTAAGCACCGGAAACTGTCTTGGAGACAAACGGCTTCATCCAAGATTCTGCTACGTTCGGCGGAACCTGAAGAAGAGGCGCATTTGAAACATTCAGAAGATCCACATCCTGTGCATAGATTCTGATGCGTGCATCAGGATATTTCTTTCTGAGTACACAGGCCAAACTGTATGATTCATAACCTTTTCCACAACCCGGGTTCCACACCACAATCTGGTGAGCAGAATTGTTGGGAAGCATTTTATACAGTTCGTTTGCATAGGTTTCGTCCCAGAATGCTCCGGTATTTGTTGAATAAAATGCTGACAGGAATTCATCAGCATCCTTTTCATTTGCAAGCTGGATTTTATCCTTTCCACGCTCTTCAGCCCATTCAGACAGCCGTTTTCTGAACCAAACATCGTTGAAACGGGAAACATTGAATTTGCGCAGAGTCTTCAAAGAATCCTTTACAAAACCATATTCTGTGGCAAGCTGATCATCCACAGCAGCTTTCGGTGCAACCGGCTGAGTTGAAGCAGCGGCTGCAACCGGTGCCTGAGACTGAGGAACAAGTGAAATCTTCTGCTCTTCAGAATTGTTCACCTGCTCTTCTTTTGCACGGGCACCAAAAATACGGTCGATATCCAGCAAAATATACAAGTGCCCGTTGCTTTCCACAACGCCCGAGATATATTTAATGCTGATATCGCCAAACAACGGATGAGGAGGTTGAATAGAACTTTTCTGGATTCCGACAACCTTATCAATGGCGTCAACAACCACGCCAAAGTTCTGCTCCCCGACGTCTACAATAATCATGTTTTCCATTTCATTGCCGGTACGTTCTGCAACCGGAATGTTGAAAAACAGGCGCAGGTCAAGAATAGGAATAATATCACCACGCATATTGTACACACCCAGAACAAACGGAGCTGTATTGGGTACGTATGTAAAGCGCCCTGCCTTGGCGATTTCCTTGACTTTCATGATGTCGATTGCATAGTCTTTTCCGGCCAAAGAAAAAGCTACCATTTTGAAATCGACATTTGCAGCAATTTTTTCTCTCTGCTCTTCCTGAATTTCTTCGTTCAGAGACTGCAAATTCATAACATTATCTGCAACTGCTTCCATAATCACTCTCCACGGGCGGCAAGAATTTCAAGATCCTGCTCACTCAAAGCATCAAGTTCCTGCTTGACACCAAGTTCCAGCAGCTGACTTACGTCAATAATCAATGATACAGAACCGTCACCCAGGATAGAAGCACCGGCAATACCGGGAGAATTGGTAAACTGGTCGCGCAAAGGCTTGATAACCACGTCTTCTTCTCCGATAAGTGCATCTACCATAATACCGAGTTTTTTGTCTGCGGTACCAACAATTACAATGAAACTGTATTCTGATTCAACTGCATTTTTTATGCCGAAGAGCCGGCTGAGCCGCAGAATACTGATAACTTCATTACGAACATTAAGGACTTCATAATTGTCGATGTGATTGATCTCATTTGTATGGATACGGACACTCTCGATAACTGAAGCAATCGGGATTGAATAAGTTTCAGAACCGACGCGAACCAGAAGTCCCTGAATAATTGCCATTGTAAGAGGAATGCGGATACTGAATTTGCTTCCCATTCCTTTTTCTGACGTAACATTGACAGTACCATTCAGTTTTTCAATCTGTTTTTTTACAACGTCCAGACCTACACCGCGTCCGGAAACATTGGTAATCTTTGCAGCAGTTGAGAAACCGGGTTCAAACATCAGCTGGAAGGCTTCCTGATCAGAAAGCACTTTGCTGGGATGAATCAGACCACGTTCAATGGCTTTGTTACGGATTTTAGCAACGTCAATACCGCGACCATCATCAACAATGTCGATTACAATCAGGTTTCCTTCGTTGCTTGCCTTAAGAAGCAGTGTACCTTCTTCCTGTTTTCCGGCTTCAGCACGGTCTTCAGGTGTTTCAATTCCATGATCCAAAGAATTACGCACACAATGCATAATCGGGTCAAGAAGGTCTTCGATTACGGCCTTGTCAAGTTCTGTGTCTTCACCTTCAATCACCAGGTTGACCTTTTTGTTGAGGTCACGGCTGAGGTCGCGGACAACACGTGGGAACCGTGAGAAAATCTGACTGATCGGAACCATGCGGATTTTCATTACGCCTTCCTGGAGTTCTCCGGCGATACGACCCAAGTTCTGGGTTGAAGAACGGAACTTACCGGCAATATTCTTGAATGAAGTGTCAAAAGAATCAAAAACCGTGTACAGATCACCGAAATCATTGTTCAAGGTGTTCTTGATCTCTTTAAGAGACCGGCCTTCATCAGCTGACTCAATGTACCGCGGAATCTGGTCGAAAAGTTTGCGGACTTTGTCTTTATATGCAGCTTCCAATGACTGAAGCTGAGACTGAAGATCACCCACCTGCAGAGCAGTCTGGTTGAATGCAGCCTTTGTAATAACAGTTTCACTGACAAGGTTCAGCAAGTAGTCGATGCGACGTGAATCAACACGCAGAACGCTGCTTGAAGAGGAGTGACCGGAGGAAGCAGCATGCTGTGTTTTTGCCGTATTCTGCGCAACTGGTGCAGCAACTTCTTCTGAAGAAGTTTCGGCAGGTTTTTCTTCTGCCACAGGAGTCTGGACAGGGGCCTGCTGAACCGGAGCCGGAGCAGAAACCTGAACAGGTGCAGGAGTCTGTACAGGAGCAGCTTTCGGAGGTTCCTTCTGTACAGGAGCCGGAGCGGAAACTGCTGCTGTCTGAGCACCTACGGAAGAAGCACCGTCAAGACATTTTGCATCTGTACTGAGAGTAACATCATCAAGGAAAGATGCATCTTCCAGCTCTTCTGAGCCTGCTTTTGTTGCAACATAATATACAACGACAGGATGGAAAACATCCTCGTAAAGTTCATCAAAATCAGGGTAAGTTTTGAGCACTGTTCCTTTGGACTTGAGCGAAGCAAAAACCTGAATACCGCCTACGCTGTTCATCAGATTTGCTTCATCAAATGTTACTGTAACACTCCAAAGTTTTTCACCGCTCTGGCAGGAATCCTTGAGTTCAGCCATCTCCGCTTCTGAAATTGCCGGAACAGAAACAGATGAAGAAGCTGCTTCAGGCTGAGGAGCCGGTTCCGGATCAGGAGCACGCTGCTGGAAATCAGCAAGCGAAGGTTTGGGAGAAGAGGATTTCTTTTTCTCACCTTTTTCAGGAATAAAAGAACGAAGCTTTGCTTTGATCGGTTCTACGTCTTCTGAATAGACAGAACCTTCAGAACGGGATTCGAGCATTGCTTTGATGATGTCAATAGCAGAAAGAAGCACATCAACAACCGGCTCTGTCACGGTAATCGTATTGGAGCGCAATTCATCCAACAGGTCTTCAACCACGTGGGTAAAGCCAGACAACTCGTGCATTTCTACGGTTGCAGAACCACCTTTAAGGGTATGTGCAGCTCTAAAAATCTCGTCAATGGCCTCATGATTCGAGGGGTCATTTTCTATAACAAGAATATTGCTTTCAAGGTTTTCTACCTGCTGATCAGCTTCAGCAAAGAAGTCTTTAAGCAATTCCTCGTTATTCAAGTCAAGATAGTCACTCATAGTCTTATATTCTATCCATTCACTTTCATAAGTCAAGTAATTGTTTTGGGGTATCTTTTTTGTGCGAATTCTGTGAATTTTTTAAGACACTCCAAAATCTCCAATTTCTTTAATATTATTATACTATATTCCAAAAAAGTCAAAATATCATGTGCGTTTTTCTGTTTTTTTCTGATCTTTCTTATATTTTTCACCTTTCTTCCATAATGTTGCATTCATTTGTGCATTATCCATAGAATTTCATTCCGGTTTTTGGTAAACTGGACTCAGACTAAAAGAGGAATGAAAACATTCCAAATGAGGTAAATGATGATTACGTTAAAGTTCGGCGGCACATCAATGGGGAGTGCACGCCGCATTATCGATTCTGCTGCAATTATGATCGGCCGTGCAAAAGATGACCGTATCAGTGTAATTGTGTCAGCTGTTGCAGGCATTTCAAACAAGCTTCAGGAAAGCATTGACCGTGTTGTTGCAGGTGAAACTGCTTCCGGATTTTTTACAACAATGCGCACTACTCATGAAACTATCTGCAAAGAAATTGCACAGGAAATCAACGGCTTTAACGAAGAAAACGTTATGAAGGCTCTTGAGCCTGTTTTTGCCGAATATGAAAGACTTCTTACAGCTGTATCCGCTTTTGGGGAATGCCCGCTTTCAGTGCATTGCCGCATAATGGGTATCGGTGAACAGCTTTCTGCTCCGATTGTAGCGGAAGTTCTTCGTGCACAGGGACAGACTGTAAGCCTGCTCGATTCACGCAAATACATTTTCACAACCGGCAACCAGGCAGAAGGCGACCCGGACATGATGCGCACAATGGAAAGCCTTGCCACAGTACGCGACGGAAAAGTCGGAAAAGATTCCCGCATTCTTCTGTTTCCCGGTTTTATCTGCACATGGAAAAACAACACGATGGGTCTTCTTGGACGCAACGGTTCAGACTTTTCTGCCGCAATCATCGGTGTAGGTCTGGGTGCCGCAAAGGTTGAATTCTGGACAGACGTTGACGGTATTTTTACAGCTGATCCGCGCATCGTAAAAGATGCGATCATGATTGACGAAATGAGCTATGAAGAAGCCATGGAGCTTTCTTTCTTCGGTTCAAAAGTTCTGCACCCGAAAACTTTGGCCCCTCTTGCTGCAAAAGGCATCGAAACATGGAGCCTCAACAGCATGAATCCATCAAGCAGAGGAACACGCATTTCAGGACGCCATTTTGACGGAGCAGGACCGATCCGCGGTATTTCATGTCTTAAAAACACGGCAATCATCAGCGTTTCCGGTTCAGGAATGAAAGGTAAATCCGGTATGGCAGCACGTATTTTTGCCGCTGTTTCCCGTGCCGGAATTTCAATGCTGCTGATTACCCAGTCCAGTTCCGAGTATACAATCAGTTTCTGTGTAAACCAGAAAGATGCAATGAAAGTTCACGAAGTTCTGAGTGCCGAATTTGAACTGGAACTCAGAGAAAACATCATCAACCTGATTGAAACACAGGAGAATTGCGCCATCGTTTCAATCGTCGGTGACGGTATGAAGCACAAACGCGGAATTGCAGGAACATTCCTTGACGCCCTTGCATCTCAGGACATAAGCATTCTTGCAATTGCACAGGGATCTTCTGAACGCTCAATTTCTGCCGTAATCAACGGAGAACACGGAGACACGGCAGTACGCATTGCCCACAGATTCTGCTTCAATACAGCACAGACAATCGAAGTTTTTGCTTTCGGTGCCGGAAACATCGGCGGCGCACTTCTGGACCAGATTCACGAACAGCAGAAGGATCTGCTTTCACAGGGAATTGATATCCGTGTAATGGCAATTGCAAACATTGACGGAATGATCATGAGCGAAAACAGTCTCAATCTTTCAAATTGGAGACAGGACGTAAAAGACAACGGCAAACCGACAAATCTTGATGAAATCCTTGAGTTTGTACGCCGCGTAAAACCCCTGAACCCGATTTTTGTTGACTGCACGGCTTCTTATGACCTGCCGGAACGCTATCTGGACATTCTTAAAGCCGGAATGCACATTGCCACACCGAACAAACGTGCAAACAGCATGAGCATGGACTTCTACAAAGAACTCCGCGAAACAGCAAACAAAATGCACCGCCGCTTCCTGTACGAAACAAATGCCGGTGCCGGACTTCCGATTATTGACACTCTGCAGAATCTGTTCAAAAGCGGCGACCGTCTTACAGGTTTCTACGGAATCATGTCCGGATCTTTGTCATACATTTTCGGACGGCTTGATGAAGGCGCTTCTTTCAGTCAGGCAGTTCTTGAAGCAAAAGAAAAACGCTATACAGAGCCTGATCCCCGTGACGATCTGGGCGGACTTGACGTTGCCCGCAAAGCACTGATTATTGCCCGCGAAGCCGGAATGGAAATTGAACTGGATGACATCAAAATCAACAAGGTATTCCCCGAATCATTTGATGATTCAGGAACAATTGAAGAATTCCTGGCAAAACTTCCGCAGGTTGATGATTATTTTGCAAAGAAAATTGCTGATCTCAAGAAAGAAGGCAAAGTTCTGCGCATGGGTGCTTCAATTGAAGACGGAAAATGCAGCGTAGGCATGCTTGAAGTCGGTTCTGATCATCCTCTGTTCGGAATCAAAGGCGGAGAAAACGCGTTCGTATTCCACACGGCACGTTATTCTCCCATTCCTATGACGGTACGCGGATACGGTGCAGGTGCAGGAGTTACTGCTGCCGGTGTATTCGGAGACATTCTGCGCACAGTCAGCTGGAACGTATCAAAATTCTGATAACCGGAACAAAACGGAAAAATGATGACAAGCCTCTGGAAACATCTGTTTTCGGAGGCTTCATTGCAAATAAACCATAAAAAGACATCCTTATGATAATCGTACTGAACAAAGACATTACAGAACGTCAGAAAGACCATATCCATCAGTTTCTGAACACAAAACACTTTTCCACAAACGAAGTCGTGGGTGAAGAAGAGACGGTTATTGCCGCAGTGGGCAAAGTTTCCATGGACACACGGGAAGTGGAACTGCTTGACGGAGTAAAACAGGTTATTCCGGTAAGCCGGCCATACAAACTTGCAAGCCGCGAATACAAGCCGGAAAACACGGTGGTAGAAATTGACACTCCCCGGGGACAGACATTGAGAATCGGCGGACAGAGACTGATTACAATTGCCGGCCCGGCTGCAATTGAAAGCCGGGAACACATTCTTTCCACAGCGGAAAAACTGGCATCAAGCGGTGCTGTAATTCTTTGCGGAGGCACTTACATACCGAAACTTTCGCCCTACTCTTTTGAAGGCTGCGGCGAAGAAGCTCTCAAATGGCTCAAAGAAGCCGGCGACAAATTCGGAATGCCTGTCATGGCGGAAATCGTAAGTGAAAATCAGATTCCCCTGATGCAGAAATATGCGGACATTCTGCAGATCGGTTCAAACAACATGAACAATTATCATCTGCTGAAAAAAGTCGGTGAATTGGGAATGCCCGTGCTTTTGAAGCGGTCTCCCACTGCCACACTGGAAGACTTTCTGCTTGCTGCAGAGCATCTGCTTGTTTCCGGCACAGACAAAGTAATTCTCTGCGAAAGCGGAATCCGTACTTTCGGCGCTGCATACAACACACTTGATCTGCCGGCAATTCCCATGCTCCACAATCTGACGCATCTTCCGGTAATTGCAGACCCTACGTACTGCGTAAGTTCCGGTGACAAAATGGAACCCATGGCGCTGGCATCAGTTGCATGCGGTGCAGACGGTGTTATGGTCGCCGTTCATCACAATCCTGGAAAAGCGCTTGTAGACGGTGTTCAGAGCATGCTGCCCGAAAGTTTTGACAAACTGGTGCACGACATAAAAGCACTGTCACCTGTCATGGGGCGTTCAGTAACTCATCTGCGGACAATGCCGGTTGCACGGGATGCTGCAAAATCTACGGAAAGCAAAGACAAACTTGTATGCGCGTACAGCGGCAAACGCGGTGCCTATGCGGAACAGGCCATAAGCCGTTATTTTGACAGCAAGAACGTTATTGAAAAAGCAGTTGATTCTTTTACACAGATTTTTCAGGAAGTTGTTGACGGAACCGTGGATTACGGAATGGTTCCGATTGAAAACACACTGGGCGGAAGCGTTTTCCAGAATTATGACAATTTTTCCCGTTTTGAAGACGTAAGCATTGTCGGCTCTGTAACACTGAACATAAGACATTCACTTCTTGCAAAACACGGAGCAACTGCCGAAACGATTACAACAGTTTATTCACATCCCCAGGGTTTCAGTCAGTGCAAGAAATACCTTGAAAACACAGGCTGGACACTGATTGATTCAGTTTCAACATCGACGGCGGCACAAACTGTGAGTGAACAGAAAAACCTTACCAGTGCCGCAATCTGCAGTGCCGTAAACGCAGAACTTTACGGGCTGGATGTGATTGCAGAAGACATTGAAGATGATCCGGGAAACTTTACCCGTTTTGTAATCATTCAGGCAAATCATCTGGCAGAAAAAAAACTGCTGACAACACACGCAATGAATCCGGACACGGTGAGTTTCATATTCACTACAAAAAATGAGCCGGGAGCACTGGTTTCTGTCCTTGGGGCCCTCAGTTCATTCAACATGAACCTGACACGGCTTGAATCACGGCCTATTGCCGGCAAACCTTGGAAATACTGGTTCTACGCGGACGCAAAACTTCCGCCGGATGTTGCAGGACAAAAACGCAACAAAATTGATGAATATGTTCAGGAAGTTGAACAGAAAATCAGAGAAATCACTTCGGAAATCCGTCTGTTGGGCGTTTATTCGGATTCATCATTCTGAGAAGCAGAACTTTCATGACACACTGCATATTCTAATGCGTATATATCATGTATATATAGAAGAAAGTTGCAGACTTTGGAGGCTAATTGATTATGGACGAACGCTATGTTCTTTCTGTTTTGGTAGAAAACCATGCCGGTGTATTGAGCCGTGTTTCAGGACTTTTCAGCCGCCGCGGCTACAACATTGACAGCCTGACTGTAGGAGAAACAGCTGAGCCGAAAATTTCCCGAATGACAATTGTGGTTTGCGGCAATGAGCACACTCTGGACCAGATTGTGAAACAGCTTCTCAAACTTGAAGAAGTGATTACAGTCCGGTGCCTCAATCCTCAGGATACGGTTCTCCGGGAAACAGCACTTATCAAAGTCAGCGCCCCCGGAACTGCAAGAACCGGTGTTATTGAAACGGCAAACATTTTCCGCGCTCATGTTGTAGACGTCGGAATTGACACTCTTGTTATTGAAGCAACAGGAAGCGAAGCAAAAATCGCAAGTCTGATCCGCCTTCTTGAGCCTTTCGGAATAAAAGAACTGGTGCGCACAGGACTTACTGCAATGGACCGTGGCAGCCGGGTTTTCGGAACAGAAGAAGAAAACTGAATCTGCAAAGAAAAGACACTATAGGCGAAAAAAAATCACTTTTCAAATCCCGTATATCGTGTTATAGTGTTTTTAGGTTAGTTTGACATTGCAACTAACCTAATTTTTCTTAAGGCAGATTTTTTATGCAGTACGGATTTTTTGACAATCAGAACAGGGAATACGTAATTTCCAAAGTTGATGTTCCGGTATCCTGGACAAACTATTTGGGAACTGAATCAACAGGTACAGTCATTTCTCACAATGCCGGCGGTTACATGTTCCATGAATCCCCGGAAACCCACAGAATTACAAGGTTCCGCGCCAATGCAGTACCATTGGACAGACCCGGTCATTACGTTTATGTACGTGACAATGACACAAAAGATTACTGGTCTCTTTCATGGCAGCCGGTGGGAAAACCTCTGGACAAAGCAAAATATGAATGCCGCCACGGCTTGTCTTATTCAAAATTCACGTGCGACTACAACGACATTCACGGTGTTCAGACACTGTTCATTCCGCGTGGTGAAACAGCAGAAATTTGGGATGTTCAACTAACCAACACAGGAAAGACTGCACGCTCTCTCAGCCTTTTCGGTTATGTGGAATTTTCATTCAACGTTGTAGAAATCGACAACCAGAATTTCCAGATGAGTCTTTATTGCAGCGGATCTTCTTACGAAGACGGTGTAATTGAATGCGACAACTTTTACAATCCTTCAATGTATCACTATTTTTCTGCAAACTTTGAACCGGATTCTTACGACTGTCTCCGCGACAGTTTCATCGGAAGCTACAGAACGGAGACAAATCCTCTGGGTGTAGAAAACGGAACACTTTCCGGATCCAGCGAACTGGGCAACAATCATTGCGGTGCTTTGCAGAAAGCCGTTACAATTCAGCCCGGAGAAACAGTGCGCTGCATTTTCATGCTTGGTGTCGGCAACCGTGAAGAAGGCAAAAAAGTCCGTGCAAAATTCAGTGATTTTGCTGCCGTAGACAAAGCATTTGCAGAATTGGCCGAATGGTGGCGCAAAAAATACACAGCACTGCAGATCAACACACCAAACGACGACATGAACACCATGATCAACACATGGAACCTTTATCAGTCAGAAGTAAACGTAATTTTTTCACGTTTTTCTTCTTTCATCGAAGTCGGCGGACGCACAGGCCTCGGTTACCGCGACACGGCACAGGATGCAATGTGTATTCCCCACTCAAATCCTGACAAATGCCGCCAGCGCATTATAGAACTGCTTCGCGGTCTGACTTCCACCGGTTACGGACTTCATCTTTTTGAGCCCAGTGCTTTTGATCCGGACAAAAAACCGCCGCTTCCTTTCAATTCTCCTACAGTCAAACCGGAACCAAAAGCGGGCGACCTGGTTCACGGGCTTGAACACACTTGTTCAGATGACGCACTTTGGCTGGTTCCTTCAATCTGTGAATTCATCAAAGAAACAGGTGATGTTGCATTCCTTGACCAGGAATTCGGATATGCTGACGGCGGAAAAGGAACTGTTTATGAGCACATGCAGAAAATCCTTGATTTTTCAACATTGCATGTAGGAAAGACCGGAATCTGCGAAGGACTGCGTGCTGACTGGAACGACTGTCTCAACCTGGGCGGCGGCGAAAGCGCACTTGTTTCATTCCTGCACTTCTGGGCATTGGACAATTTCGTTCAGTTGGCAAAATCTTTGGGCCGCAACGAAGAAGCCGCAAAATACGATGCAATCAAGGAAAAAGTTCGTGCCGCCTGTGACAAAGAACTTTGGGACGGAGAATGGTATATCCGCGGAATCACGAAAAAAGGCATCAAAATCGGTACGCACAATGACAAAGAAGGCCGTGTTCACCTTGAATCAAACGCATGGGCTGTATGTTCCGGTGTTGCACAGGGCGAGCGTGCTGAAAAAACCATGGAAGCCATTGACAAATATCTGTACAGCGACTACGGAATCCATCTGAACAGTCCTGCTTATGGAACACCGAATGATGACATCGGATTTTTGACACGTGTCTATAAAGGAATCAAGGAAAACGGTGCAATCTTCAGTCACCCCAACCCGTGGGCCTGGGTTGCAGATGCAAAACTTGGTCACGGAAACAGAGCAATGAAGTTCTACAACGCATTGTGTCCTGCCCGCCAGAATGACAAGATTGAAGTTCGTCAGAGCGAGCCCTACTCATACTGCCAGTTCGTAATGGGCCGTGAACACTCAGCACACGGCCGTGCACGTCATCCGTGGCTGACAGGTTCTGCAGGCTGGGCTTACTTTGCAGCAACACGCTATCTGACCGGTATCCGCTTTGACTTTGCAGAAAATGCGACAAAAGCCGAAACAGTCATGACAGTGGATCCATGTATTCCCTCAGACTGGGACGGATTCAGCGCAAGCCGCCGCTGGAGAGGCGCAGACTTTGCAATCACCGTAAAGAACCCTGATCACGTGGAAAAAGGCGTAAAGAAGATTCTTCTGAACGGTGTTGAAGTAAAGACAATTCCGGCACAGGCTGCAGGAAGCTGCAACACTGTTGAAGTAATTATGGGCTGAGTCTAAAGGATTTCTGCAAGAGTTTTCAGAACATAAATTGCCGCCTGAACGCGGACTTGATTACGGTCACCTTCAAAATGAACGGTGGCCGTTTTTGTTTTCTGATTCTGTGTTCCAAAACCGGAACAGAAACCGAAGCATACAGTGCCCACAGGTTTGTCCGGTGTTCCTCCGCCGGGACCCGCATATCCTGTTACAGAATAGGCAAAATCCGTTTTCATGAGCCGGGCAGCGCCTTCTGCCATTTGAGCAGCAACTTCTTCACTTACGGCAGTAAATTCATCCAGAGTATTCTGACAAACGCCCAATACCTGATTTTTTACCTGATTCGTATAACTTACCACAGCACCGCAAAAAACAGCGGAAGCACCGCTTACAGAAGTGATTTCAGAAGCAATGAGACCTCCGGTACAGGATTCTGCACCGGCAAGCGTTTTTCCGGCAGCTGACAATGCCTCAACAAGGCGGCGGGCACATTCTTCGGTTTTGCAGGTCACAGTGAAGCGTCTCCGGAAGCCAGAACCTGAAGACCCAGTTTTTTTATTACGCCGAGAAGCTGGTCCAGTTTTTCATGGGTAACAAGCGGATTAAGCAGTGTAAACTTAAGACAAACGGCACCATCACTCACTGTCTGACCGATGACCACACCTTCCTGATGAATCAGCAGACGGCGGACTTTTTTGTTCACGTCATCAGCGGCAAGAAGTTTCGGACCTGCATTTTTTGTGCAGAATTCGGGAGACAGACGGAATACTACGGAACTGATTTCAGGATCCGTGACAGGTGCAAAATCCGGGTCAGCAGCAAGACAACTGTAGACATAACGGGCATTGTCCATGCAGGTAGTAATCAGGTCGGACCAGCCGTTGCGGCCGCGCATCTGGAAAGAAACCCAAACTTTGAGTGCGTCGAAACGGCGTGTAGTCTGCAATGATTTGTCAACAAGGTTTGTATAACCGTCTTCTTCGTCTTCCGTGCGGTTAAGATAATCTGCGTGGATTGTAAGCGCATCAAAAGCGGCCCCGTCTTTTACCAGCACAGCAGAAGCACTGATGGGCATCATGAACATTTTGTGGAAGTCAACAGTGATTGAATCACATTTGCGGAGAGCGGCCACCAGAGACTGATATTTTTGTGACATGATCACACCGCTTCCGTATGCAGCATCAGCATGAACCCACATGCCGCAGGAATCAGCAACTGCACGGATTTCATCAATGTTGTCAATGCTGCCGAAATCAGTTGTACCCACAGTAGCAACAACGCAGAAAGGAATGTTTCCGGCCGCAATATCATCTTCAACAAGTTTTTTGAATGCAGCAATATCCATCTGCTTTTTTGCGTTTACCGGAACTTTTACAACACTCTGATAGCCGAGCCCCAGAATGTGTGCACTTTTTTCCATACTGAAGTGGGAAATCTCGGAAGTGTAAAGACGCATTTTTGAAAACTGAGGCGGCAATCCGAATTTTTTTACGTCATACTTCAGTTTTTCATTGCAGAACCAGTCTCTTGCAAGAATAATGGCTGTCTGATTGGACTGACTTCCGCCGGATGTGAATACGCCGTCACTTTCTTTTCCGTAGCCGTACATTCTGCAAAGGTATTCAATCACCTGAACTTCGATTTCAGTAGCAACAGGAGACTGATCCCAGGAATCCATGGACTGGTTGAAAGTGGAAATAATCAGCTCTGAAGCAATTGTCTCAAGAAGTGAGGCACTGTGCAGATGAGCCATGTAATCCGTAGATGAAGTGCGCAGAAAGTTCGGCAGAATCTGCTTTTTGATGCGCTCGAATGTTTTGTCCCAGCCCAAACCTTCAGAAGGAAGCATTTCGTCAACGGCAACCTGTTTTTTAAGTTCGTCAGGTGTGGGGCCCACATAGGATTTTGTGTCGTTTACAGCATCGCAGATTGCATCGGCAGTACTGGAAAGAATCGCTTTGTACTGCTCTTTTACAGCTGAATCGCTTGTAAGAAAAACTGCATTGATATCATTTGAATTGTTGTTGGTCATTGATTTCTCCGATAAAAAAAAACCGGCGTCACAGAACAGGCGCCGGCTTGTGAACTGAAAACTCAGTCCGATTATTTATACTGCTCGTTAACTTCTTTTACGACTTCTGAAAAAATCTTCATTGCAGTCATCATGTCATCTTTAGTAACATTCAGAGCACACAGACAGCGCATTACAGCACCGTTGCGTCCGCCCTTTTCAACAACGAGACCTTTCTGGAAGCAGAGTTTCTGAACTTTTGCAGCAATTTCGCCGCTTGCAGGATAACTTCCGATTGAATCAGCCGGTCCGCGGGGATCAACGAATTCAGTACCGATCATAAGACCTTTTCCGCGAACATCACCGATAATGCTTACCTGTGATTTAAGTTCGTTGAGGGCTTTGCGTGCCATTTCGCCCTTTTCTGCAACTTCTGCAAGGAATGCAGGCTGAGAAACGCGCTTGATGAGCACTGTTCCGGCTTTCATGGCAAGCTGGTTGCCGCGGAAAGTTCCGGCATGTGCACCGGGTTCCCAAACATCCAGTTTTTTGTTGTAGATAACAACTGCCAGAGGCTGTGAACCGCCGATTGCTTTGGAAGAAAGAATGACGTCCGGCACAATGTCCGCATATTCAAAAGCGAAGAATTTGCCTGAACGGCCGATTCCGCACTGGATTTCGTCACAAATCATGGGAATGTCCAGTTCTTTTGTTACGCGGCGTACTGTCTGCAGGAATTTGACGGGAGCGGGAATAACACCGCCTTCACCCTGAATCGGTTCCAGAATGACAGCTGCAGGTTTTGTGATTCCGCTTTCCGGATCTTTGAGAGCGCGCTCAAAGAATGCACAGGCAGCATCAACACCGGCTTCGCCTCCGATTCCGAAGGGACAGCGGTATGAATAGGGATACGGGAAAAAGTGTACGTCAGGCATGAGACCGTTGACGTGTGTTTTTGCATGAAGGTTTCCGGTGCAGGAAAGGGCTCCGTGACCCATTCCGTGATAACCGCCCTGAAAAGCGATTATGCTTGAACGACCGGTTGCCGTTTTGCACAGTTTGAGTGCCGCATCCAAAGCATCAGTGCCTGACGGACTGCAGAACTGAATCTTTGCATTGTTGCGGAGTTCTCCGGGTAAAAGTGACAGCACAGTGTGGACAAAATCATCTTTGACCGGTGTTGTCAAATCCAAAGTATGCAGAGGCAAATTGTTGCTCAGCATATCAATCAAGGCCTGATTAACTTCAGGGTCATTGTGGCCAAGGGCCAAAGTTCCAGCCCCGCACAAAAAGTCCAGATACTTGTTTCCTTCAACGTCTTCAATCCATGAGCCTTGGGCCTTTGCGAGCGCAAAAGGGAATTTTCTGGGGTAACTTCGTGCGTTTGATTCGGAGGAATCCTGTCTGGTAATGTAATACTGATTGGTGCATTCAGAGTCTTTCTGAACCATCTACGTTCTCCATTACGTGGTTCAAGAGGCCCGGAGAGAGCTTTGAACCGTGATACAAACTGTCAACGGCAGGTTTATTTTTTAGAGTGCGAGGGCAAGCATACAATACTTTTTCCTTATGTACAATAGCAGAACAGTCTCAACCGAAAAAAAAACACAATGCGAATTTACAAAAAAAAGCAGTTTGATTTTTTCAAAACACAATACGGATTTTTTTGAAGAACAATATTTTGAAAAACAGCCATCAGATCAGTCTGACCAGTCTTTGTTCACGTTCAGACTGACACGTTCGGTGCGCATTTTTTTGCGGCCGGATCCTGAAGGTTTTCCGACTGATGACACATCTGCATTGGTAAAAAGGTCACAGCTTTTTTCGTGACGCTGACGCCGCTGCTTGTGCTCCAGAAGGATTTCCTTTGAAGACTCGGCACGTTCCAGCAGAAGATCGTTGGCATTTGTTACGGTTACTGAATAAAAGCGCCCGTTTTCCTCAAGAACCTGAAGCGCTGCAAGAAGATCTGACAAAGCAATTACGGCTTTTTTGCGGCCTTCAATCCGGCAGGTTTCACGCAGTTTTTTCGCAAGCACAGCATCGGTAAATCTGGATCGGTCGCCCATTGCTTCAAGGGCGCGCACAAGTTCTGTCTGAATCGTTGTCACTGTTTCTTCCTTTTGAATTCTATTTTAATTCTGTCTGCGCAGGATTTTATCCATTGTTTTACCTTTTGCCAGTTCATCTACCAGCTTATCAAGGTATCTGATTTCCTGCATCAAAGGCTCTGTAATTTCTTCAACTTTAATACCGCACACAGAACCTTTTATAAGTTTTCTGTTTGGATTAAGTGATGGAGCTTTTAAAAAGAAGTCCCCGTAAGTTAAATCACTTTCCAAAAAACTTTTGATATCATCCTTTGAATAACCAGTGAGCCAAGAGGTAATCTCATCAACTTCTTCCCGTGTCCGATTTTTGCGCTGGGCTTTTGCAATCAGACAGGGATAAACTTTTGAAAACAACATACTGAATATTTTT
>JAKSTU010000109.1 GCA_024402435.1 Treponemataceae bacterium | reverse complement strand
CTTTTTCGCCGTTTTCAGGATGGCATAGGCGCTGGAGCAGCGCGAAGCGGTCACCGCAGGGCGGCCACCATGAAAAAGCTTTACGTTTTGACTGAAACTGTGCGTTTAAAGGCAAAGTCCCGGCCACCAAAATAAACCAGGGCGGGCCGCCCGAGGAAACTGAGGGTTACCGAACTGCGAAAGTGCCGGCCCCAGCGGGGCATGCCCCTTACCACAAATATTATGATATACTTACCCCATGCGAAGTCTTCCACCTCTCCCCGTCACGCCGTACATTCCTCAGATTGCAGACACTTTGAAAAAATCGCCATCACGCTTTCTTATTCTCACGGCTGAAACGGGAGCGGGAAAATCGACAGTGATCCCCGCAGGACTTCCGGAGTTTTTTGACGGAAAGATTCTCATGACCGAACCGCGGCGAATCGCAGCCCTTTCCATTGCGGAACGTGTTTCGGAAATTCTTGAAGAACCATGCGGAAAAACCTGCGGATACAAAATCCATCTGGAAAACAAAACTTCCAGGGAAACAAAAATTGAAGTTGTAACTGAAGCGATTCTTTCGCGGACGCTGCAAAACGATCCTTCTCTGGAAAGCTATTCCGTTATTTTAATTGATGAATTTCACGAACGTTCTGTTACAACCGATTTGAATCTGGCATTTCTTCGGGAGGCAATGGAACTGCGCGAAGACCTTTATGTCATCATCATGTCCGCTACAATAGAAACCAAAAAACTTTCCGAATATCTTGGCGGACCTGATCAGATTCCGGGCGAAACTGTTCCTATTATGGAAATCCCCGGCCGCACATTTCCCGTAGAAGTTGAATACAAACCTGACTCAACTATGGTGCGGGCCATTTGCGACGAACTTGAAAATGTTCAGAGGGGACAGGCCCCTGTGATTCTTGCTTTCCTTCCAGGCATTAAGGAAATCCGAAAAACAGAAAGCGAACTTCAAAACGCTCTTGGCGGCGCACAAAATTCCGGAACAGAAATCCATGTGCTTCATTCAAGCGTTTCACTTTCCGATCAGAAAAAGATTTTTGCGCCCCTTCCGGAAAACACAAACCGGGTAATTATTTCTTCTGCCATTGCAGAAACTTCTCTTACAGTGCCGGGCGTTACTACGGTTATCGATTCCGGGCTTTCCCGTGTAAACCGTCTGAATATTTCTCTTGGCATGGAAACTCTGGTCACAGAAGCAGAAAGTGAATTCAGTGCTGAACAAAGAAAAGGACGCGCAGGCCGACTTAAAGCCGGACGATGCATCCGCCTCTGGAGTAAAAACGAACCGCGGCAAAAATCCATGCTGCCGGAAATTCTCCGAACCGACATTTCAAGTCTTGTTCTTGAATGTGCCGCCTGGGGAAAAAATCTTTCAGAAAGTGAAAACTTTTTCCTGGACTCCCCTTCAAAGGCCGCCATAAAATCAGCCTCCGAATTTTTACAGAACATGAACTTTTTAGACAGCAACAAAAAAATCACGGAACGCGGCCGTCTTGCCCTTGAAGCCGGCGTTTCACCGCGCCTTGCAAACCTGATTCTCTTTGCCGCAGAAAATCCCGCGCTGAAGGAAGACGCTGTCAGCCTGATTCTGAAATATTCAAATTACGCAGATTCAAAAAACGAAATGCAGAACCGGTTTTGTGACGACATCCGCTCAAAAATCACTCGGGCACAAAACGCCCTTGCAGAACATGACGCCCTTTCAAACAAAAATGACAAAGGGGGTCAGCCCCCTTCGCCACATGACGCCTCTTCAAGCACGAAAAATCAAAACACAAAAACTGACCTTCTCTTTGCAGGCTTCTCTGACCGCCTTGCAAAAAAATGTCCTGAAAATTTTTCTGGGTCTGCCAAAGGAAATGATAAAATCTCTTACCAGTTTCCAAACGGGCACACTGCATTCCTTGCGACAGACATAAACTTCTCCCAGGCTCCTGACTGGATCATCGCGCCTGAAGTTCTTGCAACCAGTTCCGG
>JAKSTU010000108.1 GCA_024402435.1 Treponemataceae bacterium | reverse complement strand
TTTGAAAAATCATTCTCAACACTAATCAGGAGGGAAATACATACACTATAGTATGAACTGGTACGGGAAATGTGGTTCATACAGCATAACGCCTGAAGTCTGTGCAGAAAACGCAGCATCTGATGATTTCAGTACTCTCTGCAGCTATCAGGACCTTATCGATGCAGGTCTGATTCAAAGCCGCGCAGAGTATCTTGCAGCGCTTAGAAAGGTTACCGTCTATCTCGCAGAAAAAGGCATTGCAGAAGCACTTTCTGAAAAAGACGCAGCTCTTCTTCAGATGGTGCGTATGTTAGATGAACTGGACAACGTAATCAATCTCTTAACTGAACGAATCCTCGAATGGCATCAGGCAACAACGCTTTCCTCATCCCGAAAATATTCACGCGCAGGAACCGATAAATTTCTGCTGAACCTTGCAAAAACCGCAAGCCCTGCAATGAAATCCTCTGTACGCGAGGTTTTATCTCTGACATCTCTTCGCACCAGAATGATGAAAGAAGTCTCATCCGAAGCGAATGCAGTAATTCCTAATATGAGCGCGTTAGTTGGAGGTCTGGTAGCCGCCCGTCTTGTTTCCCGCGCCGGAGGTCTTGTTAAAATTTCCCGCATGGCAGGTTCTTCCATTCAGGTTCTTGGTGCTGAGTCAGCCCTTTTCTCCCACATCCGTGCAGGCTCTCCTTCGCCGAAGCACGGTTTAATTTTCCAGCACCGAAGAGTGCATAATGCACCGCGCAGTGTCCGGGGGAAGGTTTCCCGTGTGCTTTCCGCAAAACTTGCTGTAGCTGCCCGTCTCGATTTGTTTAGAGGAGAGCTTGCACCCGATTTTATTGACGATGCAAATACAAAGATTGATTCTCTGATGGAGGAAAGCAAATGATTGACTGTAATGGCACTCTGGTTTCCGAAGGCAAAGGCGGCGTTTACGGCGAAAAGATGCTCAATGGATATCGTGTGTGGGACCCGTACCGCAGCAAACTTGCAGCCCTCTGGTATTTAGATAAGACAACTGACATTTCTAAAGATGATGTCGTGCTCTATCTCGGAGCAGCAAACGGGACAACGGTTTCTCATGTGGCAGATTATGCGGAGTCCGTTTACGCGGTTGAGTTTGCGCCCCGTCCGATGCAGGATTTACTTGAGGTTTCCAAGCGCCGCAAAAATATTATTCCGATTTTTGCGGATGCAACACGCCCGAAAGAGTATGCAGGTTTTCTTGAACCTTCAGATCTGCTCTATATGGATGTGGCTCAGCCGAATCAGGCGGCGATTGCTGTTAAGCATCTGCCGTTTTTGAAGAGGGGCGGAAGACTTATTCTTATGCTTAAGACCCGCAGTGTTGATATCAGAAAGACTCCGGAAGAAGTGTTTAATGAGTCGTGCGCGGAACTGTCCGCCGCCGGTTTATCGATTGAAAAAAGCTGCTGGCTAACTCCTTATCACATTGACCATGCTGCTATTGTGTGCAGAAAAATATAATCTCTTTTTAGACGGCAGCTGCTGTTCTCTTAATCGATTTTTGAAGTGACTGATTTGTAAGATTTGGATTTGATGCTGAGGCGGGCTGTGAGACTTTGGTGACAGTTTAGTGACACTTTTGTGACAGTTTGCGTTTTTGAATCTCTTTGATTTTTGGTTTGTTTTCGATTCTAAGCCGTTTGTGACACTTGTGACAGTTGTGACACTTTTTTGAACTTCAGTTTCGTAGTGGAGATTTGGATATGGGGGTAAGGCAGGTTGTGAGACTTTAGTGACAGTTTGGTGACACTTTTGTGACAGTTTGCGTTTTTGAATCTCTTTGATTTTGGGTTTGTTTTCGATTCTAAGCCGTTTGTGACAGTTGTGACAGTTGTGACACTTTTTTGAACTTCAGTTTTGTACTGGAGATTTGGCTTTCTTTTTTGTTCGATGCGGGTTAGTCTGGTCGGTGGGTATTCTATCCCCAGACACAGATGACGCAGATGACACGCAGATGCTCGCTTAC
>JAKSTU010000107.1 GCA_024402435.1 Treponemataceae bacterium | reverse complement strand
ATCTGTTCTGCGGTTATCGGCGGGCTGTTGCTAGGGGTTATGTGTTAGGGGAGAAAGGACAGGGGATAGGTGATAAGTGATAGGGAACAGGTGGCAGGAGGACGGGCTTGTTTGCGCAACCTAGCGGGGCGTTGCGGGGGCGGAAGATCCTTCGACAAAGAAACTTTGTTTCTTATTGCTCAGGATGACAAAGGTTCGGCCCCCGCACGGTGGGTAGCGGAAGACAAGAGTTGCGGAGCGGCTCTTGGCTGGAGCGCAGGGCGGTTGTCCGCCCTCTTTGAAGAAAAATCTCAAATTGCAAAAAAGCTTGTAACGCGTTATTATGACGTATTCATATTTCAGGGATTCCGGCGCACAGTTTTCCGGAACCACCCGAAGGATCCGTATGACCGTTATAAACACACTCTGCCAGCTGGTTGGCAGTCTTGGATTTTTGCTTTACGGCATGAGAATGATGAGCGACGGTGTTCAGAAAAGCTCCGGCGAAAAGCTGCAACGTACACTGGGGCATCTGACAGGCAACAGTTTTTACGGACTTATGACCGGTATGGCCGTTACAATGATAATCCAGTCATCGGGCGCAACAACTGCAATGGTCGTTTCGTTCGTAAATGCAGGCCTTCTTACGCTTAAACAGTCTTTGGGCGTAATTTACGGTGCCAACATCGGAACCACAATTACCGCATGGATCGTTTCTTTCTTCGGTTTCAACTTCAAAATTGCAGACTTTGCCATTCCTGTTTTCGGTGTAGGATTTTTCCTTACAATGTCCAAAAAATCCCAGACAAAGAACATCGGCGAAGCAATCATGGGTTTTGGCGCCCTTTTCCTCGGGCTCAGCTGGCTTTCTGACGTATTTTCCTTTGACCCGAGTCAGCTGGGATTTTTGGAGCAGATTCAGGACTACGGAATTCTTTCCATTCTGATCAGTTTTGTGATCGGTATCGCAATCACGGCCCTTATGCATTCATCCAGTGCTTTCAGCGCCATCGTGATCACAATGGCTTACAACAACATCATCACATGGGAAACTGCAGCCGCCATGACATTGGGAAGCAACATCGGTTCCACAATCGATGCGGTGCTGGCTTCAATCGGAACCAGTCCGGATGCGCGGCGTTCTGCTGTGGTGCATGTGCTTTTCAACACAATCGGTACCATTGTGGCCCTGATTTTCTTTACGCCCCTGCTTAATCTGGTGACATTCCTTTCTGCCGGCGCAAACATTGCAATCCGCATTTCAGTGCTGCATACGGTTTTCAAAGCAATCACTACACTGCTCTTCATGCCTTTTGCAAATCAGGTTATGGCTTTGGCACGGCTTTTCGTAAAAGACAACGGTACAAAGCAGGACAGTTCCACATACCGGCTGGATTTTCAGGAAGCTGCCGGTGTAAAGGACAATATTGCAGCACACATTGTCCGCCTTGAAAAAGAGATTTCTGACATGGCCAATGTTGCAGGTACAATGGTAAGCCGCATCAAGAAAGGCATTGTGGAACGCAATCAGGATTTTATCGACTCTGACTTTGAACTTGTCAAGCGCGAAGAAGATTACTGCGACCAGATGCATGAACAGATTGTGTCCTACATTCTGAACTGCGAAAAATTGCCTGTTACAGGAAAGCAGCGCAGTCATCTTGCAAGAATGATTCAGATTACGGAAGATTTGGAATCCATGACCGACGAATGCCTCAGCGTTACAATGCTGATAAAGCGCAGCATCGACAAAGAGATGGAATTCGTAAAGGACGACATGGACAAACTGGTGCCTTATGTTGACATGGCTCAGGATTTTCTGACTTTTGTATGCGGCAACATCAACCGGCATTTGGACAAAGAAAAACTTGCTTATGCTGCAAATCTGGAAAATCAGATTGATGCAGTGCGGAAAGAACTGAAAAAACTTGCGAGAAAGCGTCTTGAAAAGGGTGCCGATGTAAAAACAGAGCTTCTGTACATTGACATTGTACGACAGATTGAAAAAATCGGTGACCACGCCTTCAGCATTTC
>JAKSTU010000106.1 GCA_024402435.1 Treponemataceae bacterium | reverse complement strand
TGAACTTTTCATCAAAAATATACTTTTTTCGGAAAAAGTTGAAAATCGTGCTTGATTTTTTTGCAAATATAGATATATTATATAGTAATACAATATATCTATATGAAAGGGTAAAACATGGCGTACATTTTGAAACAGCAAACCGTCAATGGCAAGATTCATCTCTATTGGGCAGAGAGCGTTTACCGAAAGGGGCAGAAGCCCGGCCAAATCCGGAAATACATCGGTATTCTGAACCCGGACACACATGAACTCTTGAAAAACCGGAAGTTGAGCACACTTACACCTGAGATTCTTGCGGCTCTGAAGAAGGCGGGAATTGAGTACAGGGGAGCTGTCGCTCCTGCGCCCGGACGTGTTCCTCAAAAAAGGAAAGTCGCACTTCATTCCTGCGTAACTTACGAGGTCGGACGCATCGCCGTCTTGCAGAAACTTGCCTCGGAAGCCGGGTTGGACCGTGTCCTTGCAGATGCTTTCGGCAAGGAAATGGGGAACGCAATTCTTGCGGTTGCCATGTATCAGTGCTGCGAGGGGACCGCACTTTATCTCGGCGGCGACTGGGCGGATGATACCATACTTGGCGAGCAGAAACTGGCTTTGTCAAGCGCATCACTTTCGCGACTTTGCTCCAACATCGGCTCCGATGAAGCCGGGCGAAATGAGTTTTTCCGTGGCTGGATCGCGCAATGCAAGTATCCTCGGGCGCTGGTTCATGACACGACCTCGTTTTCAAGTTATGCCGAAAAGATCAATGCTGTGGAATGGGGCTATAATCGTGATAAGGAAGAACTTCCGCAAATCAATTACGGTCTGGTTTACGCAAGAGAGACCCAACTTCCGCTGTTTTACCGTTTGATTCCCGGCAGTATTACCGATGTTGCTACTCTGACTGTCACCAGTGCCATGCTGCGGGAACTTGGTCTGAAGTATTTTTCCTATTCGCTGGACCGTGGCTATTTCAGTACGGCAAATCTTTGGGATCTCATCAAGAACAAACTGGATTTCAACATCGGTTTTCCCCTGAATCCCGGCAGTAGAAAACTGCTCTCGGAGCACCGGAAAGAGCTTGATTCTCCCAAGAGTCTGATTGGTGGAAAGGAGTTTTCCATTCATCACGTTGCAGCAGACTATGAGTTGCGGGCTGTGGGAAAAGGCCGACCTCATACGCTGCAGGCTCATATTTACCGTGACGAGCGGGAACAGGCACGGCTGAAAACAGAACTCAACGTTCTTCTGCTTGAAATTATCCGGGCTTTTGAAGCCAAGCATTTCATTTCGCGATACGACGCGGAAGAGTGGTGTGACCAGAACATGCAGGGGAAGCGTGATCTGTTCAAGCTCAACGGTCGACGGGCAGGCAACATTTCGCTGGAAATTTCCGAAAAGGCGTTTGCGGAAATCGTGAAAGATTTGGGAACGTTCATGCTTTTGACCTCAACTCCTACGGATGGGCTGGAGGCACTGATGATCAACAAGAAACGGGATGCTGTAGAAAAAATATTCGACACACTGAAAAATTCGGTCGGCGATGGAAGGCTTCACGGGTATTCGGATGAGAACATTTCCGGTCGTCTGTTTCTCGCGTTCACGACTGCAATACTGCACACACTTTTAGAGAACCGTCTGCGCAACAACGAACTGCTGACCAAATACACTGTTGCTTCAGCATTGACTCTGCTGAAAAAGATCAAAGTCACGGTCAGTTCAGACGGCATGCGAATCCCCAATGAAATTCCCCGAAAAGTTCAAAATCTGCTTGCCGACATGAAGCTGGAACTCAAGGCAATATAGATATACCGATTCTGAAAAGTTTAGGCTTGATATAAAAGTGGAATATTTTCGATTCGAAAGTGTAGTGTTCATCAGAGGGATTTTTTTTAATTTCAATCTCTATTTCTTTCTTGTTGTATCCTTTTTCCGGCGCAGTCGCGTATGTTTTTTCAAAATCATTCTTCGTAATAACCTTGGAGTAAAGATCTTCCATTAAAATGATTCCATCATCCGGATCATCCGAATGGAAACGGATAATAACCTGAACTTTTCATCAAAAATATACTTTTTTCGGAAA
>JAKSTU010000105.1 GCA_024402435.1 Treponemataceae bacterium | reverse complement strand
CGCTTTGCAGCATAATAATCGGTTGCTGGTGTTACAATTTTGGTTGACCTAAGTATGAACAGCCTGTCATCCTGAGCAGAATGAGCGCAGCGAATGTAGTCGAAGGATCTGCCCAAAGGAGCATAATGCTTTTGAAAGATCCTTCGGAAAAAAAAAGATCCTTCGACTACGCTCAGGATGACAATACTTTTTGCTCAGGGTGACATTTTTGGGCTGCTCAGGATGACATTGGGGCGGTGTGTGCGCAGGGTGACAATGCGGGATTGTGTCATGTTGAGCGGAGCGAACGAAGTGAGTGGAGTCGAAACATCTTCCAAAGCGTATAATGCTTTGTGGAGATCCTTCGACTACGCTCAGGATGACATGGCGCGGTGTGTGCGCAGGGTGACATTTGGGGCGGCACTTCGAGTTATCTGCTCAAATAAGTGCGGAGGGATTTTGCAAAACCGGATTTTGCCTCAGATGTGATGAAAAGTTTTCCCAAATCGCAAAGGGGTTCTTCTGAAGCGGCCGCATAAAACCTGACGTTAAAGGCCTGTTCATCAAAACATTCTGCTCTGGAAGCAAGAGGCGCAAGTCCTGTAAGTTCGCTGAGCCGTGTCTGAACGGAATTACTGAGCAGGTGTTCGAGAATCTGCTTTGTCAGTGCATTGCGTTCTTCGATGCGGTTTGTAAGCCCCAGTCCTTCAATCATGGGAATTATGAGAGAGCGCTGACCGTTTGTCTGGGCATTGTTAAGAAGTCCTGAGGGCATGAAATTTTCGCTGTAATATTTGAGGAACTGATAAGGCACCGTCCTGTGCTGCTGCAGACTCATGAACACAATGTCCGCAATGGCATCGTCCATCAGCGTTTCTACAACTTTTTCCGAAAAATTGATCCAGTTTTCATTGAGGAAACCCTGTTCCCGCCAGAAAACAAGTTCGTCAAGAACCGGGAAAAAGTCCCGTGCCGATGATTTGTCATAGTTGAGGGCGTCAAAGATTTTGGCACCTTCTTCAGCAGTTTTTGCTTTTGCGGCACGCTCAGCAAGTTCTGCGTAGAAAGCACGGTAACTGTCGGATCCGAAACGGCTTTCGTAAAGAGCACTTGCAAGCATAAGAAGGGTGTCGTCGTTTCCGCCGGCAACTGCCATGGGAAAATCGGAAGCGAATTTTTTGTTCTGTACCTCGGATTCCGCAAAAGCCAGAAGTTCATTCATTGAACCGGCGGCAAAAGTTTTTGCGCGCACCGCTGCTTCAAAATGGTTTGCAAGAAGCGGAACTTCCGGGCCGGAAACCAGCTGGACGGACATGGGCAACTGCTCAAAAACAGGAGCAGCCACAGGAATACAGCCGGAATCAGCTTTTTTTACAGCAGCCTCAAGCCCCTCGCCTTTCCATGCAAAAACCAGTGTTATGCGCGGATTCTGCTGAAGGTGCTCCACCAGCGGGACTGAAGTGTCAAGATCCTGAAAAGTGTATTGGGGCACAGCCGGTGAATTGGCGGCATCAGCAGAGGAATCAGTTTCTGAAGCGGATTCAGTCCGGGAAGCCGCCGGATCAAAGGCGGAAGAAATCACTGTTCTGAGTGCATCTGCATACTTTTGGTCCAATCCGTAGAACGCAATGATTCCGGGTTTTGCATCTTCTGCTTTTTGGCCTGCGTTCTTTGCAATAAGGACTCCGGCAACTGCAAGAATCACAACCAGAACCGCTACAATTGCGGCCACAATCAGTTTTTTTGTATTTTCAGCTTTGTGGGAAGCATTTTTGGCTGTTTTATCAGCATTTGATGTCTTATTCACTGCCTTTTTTGCGGCATTTGTCTTTTTCGTTGATTTGCTCATGGCACAAATTTACCATTGATTTCTGCATTTTTCAATATTTATAAATATTCTCTTGACAAGATGAAATCTGTGTGGTAAGGTTTCGGCATATACGACGCAGGGTAGAGCAGTTGGCAGCTCGTCGGGCTCATAACCCGGAGGCCGTTGGTTCAAGTCCAACCCCTGCTATAAAACGGATTCTTTGGTTACAAAGATTCAAACACAACCAATTTTATTTGAATAAGCTTGGCGTGAAACTGCAAGATTCAAAGCGGTTTGCACAGCCGGGCTTTTTTTTTGCAGCGGGACAAG
>JAKSTU010000104.1 GCA_024402435.1 Treponemataceae bacterium | reverse complement strand
ATAAATTGATTATGAAAACGCTTTTTACTCTGGATTACAAAAACTACGACACAAGCTGGACACATTCAAAACGGGATTCTGCCCGTGGAATTATAGTTTTTTCTGATAAAACACAGCTTCCTTTTGCCGCCACAGATAAAATTGCACTGGTTTTCGCAAAAAATGACGGATATTTCAAGTTTCCCGGCGGTGGCATTCATAAAGATGAAAATATAACTGACGCCCTGATTCGGGAAGTTTCCGAAGAAACCGGGCTTTCTGTAATTCCTGAATCTGTTGTGGAATATGGAGTTGTGCCCCGGTTCCAGCGTTCAAATTATTTGCCGGATACAATTTTTGATCAGGAATCTTTCTATTATTTTTGTAAAGTTTGCGACGGAACTCACCGGCAAAATCTTGATGCCTATGAAGCAGAAGCCGGATTTGAACTTAAGGTTGTTACCATAGAAGAAGCAATTCGTGTAAACATGAATTACAAAACTGATGATTTTTTCAACCTTGCAATGATTACAAGAGACACAAATGTTTTGCAAGGGTTGGTCGGACAAACTGTTGAACCTTCCCGGGCAACCGCAGAGTTTTTGCTGGAAGAAAGTGCAAAACTGAATCCGGGACCATGGAAATTTCACAGTCAGGCAGTGGCAAATGCAGCAGAAAAAATTGCGGATGCTGTTGCGGCAAATGGTGGAAATATGGATCCGGACAAGGCTTACGTTTACGGACTTTTGCACGACATCGGCCGCCGCTTTGGTCACACTTATATTGCTCATGTAATTGACGGCTATGAATATTTAAGCAGCATGGGTTTTGAAGACGCAGGCCGAATCTGCATTACACATTCCTTTAATTTGCATACAGTTGATGATTACATTGGAAAAATCGATGTTTTTCCCGAGCGGTTCGAAAAAATCAAAACTCTGCTTGCCGCCAGAGATTTCTCAGATTACGACCGCCTTATACAACTGCTGGATTCTACTTGCGCTGCAGACGGCACACAAAACCTTGAAATTCGCATGACTGATGTAAAAAACCGCTACGGATATTACCCTCAGGGCAAATGGGACAAAAACTTTGAACTTAAAGCCTACTTTGAAAAACTCATGGGCAGGGATTTTTACCAGGTGATAAAATAAGTTACAGCTGCAACGTCATGCCTGCCTGATTTTTTGCCGCCGCTCCTGTCAGACAGCAGGACGCCACCATCACTTACAAAGAAAAACTGCTTTCAGTGCATAATCAGCACTGGTCAGTCACCTTTTTCCCGGGCTTGAAGGATTGCTTCAAAAGCATCCTTTATAAAGTCAGAAGCTTTCATAATAGCAAGCCCGTTTCTTTCATCACCAAGAATCAGAAGATTGTCCCCCGGTTTGTACCCCATAATTTCCCGTGTTTTTTTGGGGATTACAATCTGCCCTTTGTCATTGATGGTAACTGTTCCAAAAATGTGCTTTCCTTTCGGACCGGGCGGCAGTGCCTCTATTTCAGGATACCCTTCAATCTGTTCCATATCGTCATATAACTGGTCAATGGAAGTATTATACAGTTTTGCAAGAAGAGCGCATTTTTCTATATCAGAAACGGTTTCCCCTTTTTCCCACTTTGCGTAGGCCTGACGAGAAATCCCGATTTTTTCTGCCACTTCTTCCTGGCTGTAGTTGTGTGCATTCCTAAGATTGATGATATTGTCCTGCAGCATAATTCCCCTGTTCTTACTGATTATAATCCGTACAGCACATATTTGATAACGGGAATCCGTTTAAGCACTTCCCACAGCCCGATGCTGACTGGCAAAGTAACAACCAGCTCGATGGCGTAGATAACGACAACGGGAATGTTTGCTGCTATCGGTTCCAACAGATTGTTCAGAACAATCATGATCAGAATGTGATTGATGTAGATTCCCCAGTTGGCTTTGCACATATATTTTGAAAAGCTGTTTTCAAAGTCCAGTTTCTGAGCAACGCCCAAAAAACCAAACACACTGAATGCACACCACTGTCATATTGAGCGGAATGAGCGCAGCGAATGAAGTCGAAATATCTCTCCAACTCCATAAACGCAGTGTACAAATCCTACGACAAAAACTTGTTTTTATTGCTCAAAATGCCACACTTTTTCAGCATTCCCGCCGGAGTCAAAAGTTTTCGTTGCGGGCTTGCTTGTGCACCAGCACAACTCAAGCTT
>JAKSTU010000103.1 GCA_024402435.1 Treponemataceae bacterium | reverse complement strand
CCGTAAACTTTGCCGGAACCTGAACCGTTGCCGTAGCAGCAGGTGTATGCAAGCTTTTCAATATCAGCTTCTTTTGCGCCCAGTTCTTCAAAGTTTTTGGGCATTCCGATGGAAATCAGGAAGTTTCTCAAAGCTTCAATACCGGCTTTTGCCGTGTTTTCAGGGTTTGCAAAATCCATCTGGCAGCCCCAGACACGCACTGCAATCTGTGCAAAGCGCATAACGTCGTGCTTCATGTTGTAAGTGAATACGGCGGGCATTGTAACTGCAAGACCTGCGCCGTGTGCACAGTCGTAAAGGGCAGAAAGTTCGTGTTCAATGTTGTGGCTGATCCAGTCCTGAGAACGGCCTACACCGCAGGAATTATTGTGTGCCATCATGCCGGCCCACATGATGTTTGCGCGGGATTCATAATCATCAGAATCCTGTACGGCTTTAGGTCCCTGGCTTACCATTGCAAGAATCAGGGCCTCAATCATGCGGTCAGTTGTTTCAACATTTTTCGTGTTTGTAAGGTAGCGTTCGTAAAGATGTGCAATAATGTCGGTAATTCCGCATGCTGTCTGGTATGCAGGCAGGGTTTGTGTCAGTGCCGGGTTCAGAATTGAGAACTTGGGTCTGTAAGCTTCTGAACTGGCACCGCGTTTAAGCATGCCTTCTTCTTTTGTGATTACAGAGTCCGGTGAACCTTCGGAACCGGCTGCAGAAATTGTAAGAACTGTTCCGATGGGCAGAGCTTTTTCAATGGGTTTTCCTGAATAAAAATCCCAGAAATCTCCGTCATAAAGAGTTCCTGCAGCAATTGCTTTGGCAGAGTCAATAACGCTTCCGCCACCGACTGCAAGAATGAAATCAATGTTTTCTTTGCGGCACAAATCAATTCCTTCATAAACAAGGCCGCTTCTGGGATTCGGTTTTACACCGCCCAATTCCACAAAAGAAACGGAAGCCTTTGCAAGGGATGCTTTTACTCTGTCCAAAAGTCCCGAACGGATTACTGAACCGCCTCCAAAATGAATGAGGACTTTTGATCCTCCGAATCTTTTTACCAGTTCACCGCAGTCATTTTCACGGTCTTTGCCGAATGCAAAATAAGTGGGTGCATAAAAGTTGAAATTGTCCATGCTGAATCTCCTGAATCAATTAAACACTATAAATGTTGTGTTTGCCATAGCAAATTCCGCGGATTGAAAAAAACACACTTTTTTGCCATTATTTTTCATGTCATTCCGCGCACAATAATGCAGTGAGTGTCCGTCTCCTGTCATGTGGAGCGGAGTGAGAAAAGCGGAATTCATTAAGGAGTATGCTATGAAAAAAGTTGTTCTTTCAGTGATTTTTAGTCTGTTATGTGCGGGGCTTTTTGCCGCCGGACAGAAAGAACCTGTTGAAAAGCGGATTTTTCTTTACGGAGAAACTCACGGTGTAACTGCAATTTATGAATATGAGCTTGCAAAATGGCAGGAATATTATGAAGAGGGCATGCGTCATCTGTTTGTGGAATCATCTTATTCCCAGGCTATGCTTTTGAATGAGTGGATGAAGTCCGACAACGATGATCTTCTGATGCTTGTTTATCAGAGTCTGCAGGGAACAGCGGCACACACAGAAGATTTTCCCGCATTTTATCGTGCAATAAAAGAAACTTGTCCGGAAACTGTTTTTCACGGAACTGATATCGAACATCAGTTCAACACGACCGGTCAGTATTATCTGCTGCTTTTGGAAGTAAGAGGCCAACTGGATTCTGAAGACTGGCAGATTGTTCTGGAAAACGGACTGATTGCCCAAACCTTTTATGGAGCAGAAAACGGAAAAGAAGACTGGAGCAGCAGAGAAAAAGCCATGATTTCCAACTTTGAGCGGGAATTCGACAAACTTCCGGAAAACGAAAAAATAATGGGAATTTATGGCAGCGCCCACACAATAATCGGTGCAAAAGACATGAGCGGAAAAATCGGGAACATGGCGACTCAGCTCAAAAACTATTACAAGAAACAGGGCGATATTATTGAGTCGCATGATATTTCTTGGCTTGAGAAAGAAATTGCGCCACAAAGGACTGATGAATTTGAAATAAACGGAAAAACTTACAAAGCAGAATATTTTGGCGAACAGGATCTGACTCCTTATTTTGAGCAGCTCAAAAGCAGAAAATTCTGGCGCATTGAGGGAGCATTCGATGATTTTAAGAAATTCAAGTCCTCCGACAATTATCTGCCTTTCAATAATTATCCGATGAACATAAAAGAAAAGGATATTTTACGGATTGAATACCTTATG
>JAKSTU010000102.1 GCA_024402435.1 Treponemataceae bacterium | reverse complement strand
TTTTCTGAATTAAATCGAGCGTTCCTTTCAGACTGCCGTCACCGACAACCTCCGGGTCAACTCCTGCTTTTTTCATCGCATCTGCTGTGATGTCTCCAATAGCCATCGGGATAATTCCGGATAAATCAGGAAGCACTGCATCAGAAAATGATTTTGAACTGGTAAATAAAACCGCATCACAGCCGTCAAGAGAAAGCGGCATACCCGATGGAGCTAAATGATAAACCCTGTACTCATAGGCAAACGCTCCGACATCTTCAATCGAGTTGATGAGTTCTTTGTTCGGCACATCAGCCCTTGGAATTCCGATGCGTTTTCCTTCAGCCCAGTCGCCTAAGTATGCAGCAAAGTCGCGGGAATAATATGAGGTAAGCATCTCTGCTTTTATGCCGTATGAATGCAGAACCTCTGTTGTTTTCGGACCTATTCCAATAACCCGGCAGGTCTTTGATATTTTTTTGTCAAGAAGCGGCGCGATATGTTCTGCAGCATAGGCACTCGTAAAAAAAACCGCATCAAAATTTCCATCGTTTGCATCGAGTACAAACCGCTGAACTGCATGTGAATCTATTTCTGCAGTAAGCGGGCGGACTATTTTTACCGTGTGTCCGTATGATGCAAAAAGAGCATCATCATCTTTTTCTTTCCCTGCAAGACGGGTTACTGCAATCTTCATTCATTAGATATTGGCGTTCAGAAAAAATTAGTCTTTTGAAAAATCTGAATAGTTACCATCTGAAAAGAAAATGAAATGAAAAATGATTGCCCGGATATCCGGGCTTTTTGTAATTTGTAATCTGTACTTATGCTGCCTTGATAGAGGAGACTTCGGATTTAATGATTTCAAGTCTGCGGACCGGGAAAATCGGCTTGCATACTTCAAACATCTTCTTGGAAAGTTCTCCTTTAAGCATTGCATTGACAAATCCGCCGAAGTCTGCTTCCTTTGCATAGTCTTCAACGACTTTGACCATTGCTGCACGGATTTCCTGTGCCTGTGCAAGTCTTGCGTGGCTGATGGTAAATCCGGTAATGGTAACCTGAATCTGTCTGTCAGATCCGAGCGGAGTTACGGTAATGGTAGAGTCGATACGGGTTGCCCGGCGCTTGACCATAGCTCTGATGAACTCTTTTGCCATTTCGTGTCCGACGAAGTTCGTGTATCCTGCATCGCCTGCAACTTCTGCAATCTTGAAGGATGCACGGATGTTCTGCTTTGAGTAGTCCTGGATTAATTCTCCAAGGCTGACGGTTAATACGCGGCCGGGGATGTTTTCTGCGTCAGAGGAAACAATCTCACCGATTAACTGCTTACCGAGGAACTCCGGTGCATAGACCTTGAACCAGGACTTTGCTTTCCATCCCTCAAGCTTGCGTCCGCCGCTTGATTTCTTTCTTGCCATGTTATTTCACCTTACTGTTATTATGTTTTTCAGCAGATTCACTGATCTGCCAAGCAACAGATAAATTCATCAGATAATCATCTGCAGTTGCAAGCACTGTTCTGGGGGATTCCCCGGAAAACTCTGCTTTAACTAACCCATTTTCAACGCTGCATTTCATATATCCCGCATTGTCAGGAGATAATGCATCTGCAATTTCTTTTGCAGAATCTGTTTTTGAGATGATAGTTCCTTTTATTTTCATGCGAACTCCGGGATTGTGCTGAGAAACTCTTCCTGACACTCAAGCGGAAGTTCTCCTCCGGCGCGGGTTTTATGTCCGCCTCCGGCGCCTCCAAACTTTTCGGCTGAGGTTTTCATGAACTGTTCAAAGTCAACATCTGCATCCTGCGGCGCACGGGCTGATACTTTCAGGTATGCCGGCGCTTTTCCAATCACAATTACCGGAGAGTTTTTGTCTGCGGCAAGCAGGTCAGCAACATCTGATGCAGCGTCAGCATCAGAAACTTCCCATACAGAGGGGCGCAGGTTTTGTGCGGCTGCTGCGTTTTCGAGGATATGTTTTCTAAACGCGGCTGCGGTATTCCATGCTTCATCTGCTTTTGCGGCATCTCCTGCAGCGACTGCAAATCCTAAATCTGCACGCCCGGATTTTCCGCAGGCGTCGATGACTGCTGCTAAGGAGTGAGCGTCCTGAATTGTTTCGCGCAGAAGTTTCCAGCTGTCTCCATAGATTCTCTCAAGGGATGATGCAGAGGCAGAGGAGCGCAGAATAATTTCCGAGAGGAAAAGTCCTGCGTATGCTTCGTCAGTTGTTGTTTCCTGACAGCGTGTCTGGATTTTTTCTGCCAGTACTGCATCTCCGGAAACGCCTGGAAGATAGGGAAGTGCTGCGATTTCAATCTGTTCTCTGGTGGTACGTCCGGGTAAAAGGATTCCTTTTCCGGGAACAATCAGATTGTCGCCAATTGCTTCATCTATAATCGTCTGGTTCATTCCGGAAACTTTCTGGTTGTCACCGAGAATTCCTGCGAGAA
>JAKSTU010000101.1 GCA_024402435.1 Treponemataceae bacterium | reverse complement strand
AACTGGATAATTCATTTTTCATAATAAATTTGTCCAACTTTTTGGTGTCAGTTCACGGTGCCGACCAGGGGAAAGGCTTTTCCCCTCAAAAAAATCCTCGGCTTCAGAAAGTCTGGAGCGGGAATTCTTCTGCTTTCCCGACAAGCGGGTTTTCCGTGGTTATTTAATCAGGCTTGCGGCAAAATCTTTCGCGGCGGCTAGATCTTTTGCGTTGGGGCGGTTTGCGTGCATTACCGTGAATTTTCCGCGACAATGGAATTCTTCGTCCAGCATGGCAACATTGTTTTCGTCCGCAATTTTCTTGACCTGTTTGGAGGTTGAAGAAATCACGGCGGCAGTGCTGAAGTTCGCAATTTTTCCGATTTTTGACGCATTCTGTTCAATGAAGGCATTTATTGCGGGATCCACGCCCGCAGCATAAACCGCGCTTCCCAAAAACAGCAGGTCGGTTTTTTCTTCAAGGGGAAAGTCCGTAGTTTTTGCTTCAACGCCCACAGCTTTTGCAATGACTTCTGCAACTTTTTTCGTGTTTCCGGAGCGGGAAAAATATCTTACGGCAACAGTCATCAGAGCACCTCTTTGATTTTTGCTTTGACAGCGCTGATTTCTGCAGTGGGCTCAAAGCGTCCTGCAATTTCGCCGTCTCTTGTGATTACGAATTTTGTGAAGTTCCACTTGATTTTGCCGTTGGTTCTGAAATCTTTGTCCATGCCTTCAACAATGGGGTTGAGAATTTCTTCTGCCGGGCCCTGGAATCCGGCGAACTTTGTGTTTTCGGTAAGCCATTTGTAGAGCGGTATTGCATTGTCTCCGTTGACGTCGATTTTTGAATACTGCGGGAATGTGATTCCGTAGCGGCTTGAGCAGAAATCAAAAATTTCTTCGTCTGAACCGGGAGCCTGTGCACCGAACTGATTGCACGGAAAGTCGAGAATTTCAAGTCCCTGGTCCTTAAGTTCTTCGTAAAGATCCTGAAGTTCGTCATACTGGGGCGTAAAACCGCAGCCAGTTGCTGTGTTTACAATCAGCAGAACTTTTCCTTTGAATGCGGAAAGTGCTGTTTCTTTGCCGTCCTGTGTTTTTACTGTGAAATCAAATGCGTTCATGTGTAACTCCTGTGGGGTGGTTTGTGAGTTTGTGAAGATCCTTCGACTCCATTCACTGCGTTCATTCCGCTCAGGATGACATGGGTGGGCATTCACTGCGTTCATTCCGCACAACATGACAGGTAGCGAAACGAACGTCAGCGGATGGAAAAATCAGTGTTACTTCAAAAAGCCGTATTCGTAAACTTTTGCTTCAATTTTCTTTGCGAGGATTTTCTGCTTTGCACGCAAATCTGCAATCAGTTCGTTGTAATGTCCGTCGGCGGAAGAAGCGTTCATTTTTCCGCTGGCACCCGTTCCCTGAAAAGCGGCACGAATGTCGTAAAAAGATGCGTTGTTTGCTTCTTTTGTTACATGCGGTTTTGAATAGTAATATCTGTAGAGTTCTTTTCCGGCTTCGAGCACGGCTTTTGCTTCTTCCGAAAAAATGATTTTCTGCGAGCCATCATAAACTGTGCCTTCGTTTGTCAGTCCGAGTTCTTCGGATTTTTTTGCTTTGAGACGGCCTTTCATAAAATCTGTTATGAAAGTTGATTCAAAAGCCTGCTTTGCATTGACTTCTGACTCTGTGAACGGAATCCAGTGGTTTGTTCCGTGTGCTGCGGAAATTCGGTTCTGCCCGTGAAGCAGAGTGTATGCAAGACAATCTGACTGGAATTCAAGGTCTGTCTTCCAACCGTCATTTGGATAGAGAAACTGGTCTCGGTCGTTGATCCAAGTTGAATCAATACATAAACGAACGGAATTATATATAACACCAGTTATGAGATTTGTTTTATTCAAGAAATAATGATTAAGATTATTGATAGTTTCATTCATTGTAATGTAAGGGAGATGAAGTTTTGCAAAATCAGGAGCGGAACTTGTAATACAACCAATATTTACATCTTTTCTTGTTATATTATAAGTTTTCATCCATTCGTTAATTGTTTTCTGTTCTGTTACTTCAATAATTTTTTTCCCAGAATAAGTGGAGTTAAAATCAAATATATCAAGTTCAACTTGATTTGGAAAATCAATATTCTCTAATTTCCAAATCAAGAAACCTATTGGAAATTTCCCTGAAACATTATCAAACGTGTCAGCTGGAACGATAAACCCTCTTTTAAAAGTTGCCTTAAAAAAATCCCTAAATTTTTTGTATTGAGAGCCATTTACATATTTTACTTTTGAAAACACACATAAATGTGAACCGAATATTTCTTTGTAAATGCGTGCAAAAAATATTGCAAATAACTCTCTTGATGCTTTTCCCAGTAATAATTCATATTTATCATGCATGATATTATCAGAAGCAACCCCAGATTTATTTTTTTGTCCACTATCTGCTTTTCCACATTCCGCATAAGGCGGATTAATATAAATCACCAGCTTTTTGCGCTCGTTTTCATCC
>JAKSTU010000100.1 GCA_024402435.1 Treponemataceae bacterium | reverse complement strand
TTATTTTTCTTGAAATAAGACAGCACTACAAATATCAGTCCCAAAACATCGATGACAATCATCAGAATATCTGCAACTTCCATTTGCGCCTCCTTACTCATAATTGATCCAGAGGCATAAGCCACCCGTTACGGTTACCTTCGTAAAAATTATATTTTATCTTTGCTGCAAATTCTTTAAGTTAATAACTTAAAAAATCAGATTGAAATACAATAAAACTCTTCCAAAGCCCTAATAACCGCATCAGAAGATTTTTTCCGGACAAAAGAAATCGTATCTTCAGCAATGCCATAAGCCGGACAAGCCTCGCCAACTTCCATCACGTCCTTAATTTCATCCTTTAAAAGAATCAGATCATCAATTTTAACATCATAAAATTTTGCCAGAACAACCAGATTGTCAATTCGCGGAAGATTTTTCACATCAGGATTTTCCCAATTATAAATGGATTGAGGATTTGTCATATTGAACAAATTTTGCAATTGGGAGATTTTGACCTTGCGCTCTTCACGCAGATGCCGTAATTTTAGCGAAGTTTTTTCTATATCAATAACTGGAATTGTCATGTTTTAAAAGTAAATAACAATGCCGGAAAAGTCCAATCAAAACTGCCGTCCTCATGACTTACGCAGATTTTTCGGGCGTCTCCTGCCGTATTTGCACTGCAAACACGGCAGGCCGGCTGTTCCGCAGTTCCCTGACGGTCAGCCTCCGCACTCGTCATTGCATTCCTCCCTTGCGGTGGCCGCCTCCGGCGCTGCTCCATAGCCTGACGCGTGCAGTTCTTATGCAACTGGCGGTTTTACTTTGTCTGTTTTGTCTTTATGGAAACGGAAAATTTCTTTTCTATTATACCGGGCAAATCCTGAAAACATAGCTCGCCAAGCAGATTTGAAATATTTCCCTGAGCCTTGGAAGCATCCCTAAGAAACAGATCAGCAGGATGAACATTCAGCGCATTGGCAAGTTTTACTATCATGTCAAAGGAAGGTTTTGATTTTCCGGATTCTATCTGCCCAATCATTCCGTCAGTACAATCAGCCTGAATTGCCAGATCTCTTTGTGAAAAATTCCTTTCACCTCTGTAAAACTTTATATTGAATCTAAATGTCTCGAAAAAGTCTTCCATTCGCTTAGTTTAATTTTCATATTTAAAGCAAAAATAAAGCGTGACTAAGTAATTGCATTCATTTATACTAATCTCACTAAGCAAAACCCGACTTTTGCTAATTTTCACAAAGTTACAGTGAGTTTTCAATGATTTACAGTTTGTCACTAAGAGAAGAAGAAATCAAAAAACGTGTTGCCGCCGATTTTTTCAGCAAATTCGAAACATCACACATTTTGGGAAACGTAGATTTTTGCGTTTCCGTTCAGGACGGACTGGGACTGACTGCTGATTCGGACATTCAGAGCCTTTTGTGGGCAGAATCAAAAAAAGGCAACAAAGAAGACATCAACGGAAGTTTTGTTCAGCTGATTCTTACAGTGGGAAAAGAAAAGACAAACGAAAAATACATGCCGCCTGCTTATTTGGGCGCATTCGATGCGGAAAAAATCGCATTCATTGAATATCACAAAATCCTTCACGTTTTTTCGCAGAACGACTTCAACTGGAACGTTGCGCCCAGCAATCACGACACAAAGGAATTCAAACAGCTTTATTCACTCTGTGAAAAAATCCTTGATGAAGAAAAAACAATCTTCAAATTTGAATCTGATGAAAAAGAAATCAGAGAATTCATAAAAAACAATCTTGCCTCCGGAAAAACCGAAAAAATCCAGGTGACAAAGAACAACTTTATCGCCGTGTTCAACAAATGGCGTGAAGAAGTTATGCCCGACATTCAGATGAACTGGGAGCAGGCAAAAAAAATCAATATTTTCTGCGGGGATTTTTTTCTTGCGGATCTGATCAACGACACCACGAAAACTTTATATGAAAAACTTGATGTTGTTTTCAGTGACGGAAAATATCGTTTTCAGCGGGAAATTGACAGAATGCTGGGCACTGAAATGTCAAAGACAACGCAGCTGAAAACGGTGAAGAATTATAAGGCTTTCTGGAACAAATATGAGCGTCCGCCGAAAGAGGAGCACTGGCAGTGGTTCATTGAACGGAAAGATCTGCTTGTTCCCCAGGATGTGCGCGAACGGAAAGGCAGTTTCTTTACGCCCCAAAAGTGGGTTCAGCTGAGTCAGAAATATCTTGCGGACGTTCTTGGCGAAGACTGGCAGGATGATTATTACATCTGGGACTGCTGCGCAGGAACCGGAAATCTTCTGAAAGGACTTTCCAACAAGCGGAATGTTTTTGCTTCAACGCTGGACAAGGGCGATGTGGGAATCATGAAGGAACTTGCAGACCAGAATGTTCTTCCGCTTTTTGAGAACAACATTTTTCAGTTCGATTTTCTGAATGACGACTTGCAGAGCGAAAAAGTTCCGGAAGGTTTGCGGAAAATCCTTGCGGATGAAAACGAGCGCAAAAAGCTGGTGATTTATATTAATCCGCCTTATGCGGAA
>JAKSTU010000010.1 GCA_024402435.1 Treponemataceae bacterium | reverse complement strand
CCGATTTCTTTTATTATTACGCTCAAAACAAACTCCTTTATTACAATATGACAAAATTAGTATAAATGTCAACCATTTTTCAAACCAATTCCCTGTCTGCTTCTCCGGCAACGCACATTTATTGCCCGTCCATTTGTTGCCGTGCAGACAGTTCTGTCATTTTTCTGAAAGTGATTTTTCCAAGCGGGGAGAAATTTTTGAGCGTCGTCCAGACACACTTACGGTGTCAATCAGCAGTGCCAGACCACTTTTGCCAAAGCATTGCTGAAAGGCTGAGACCGCGTAAAATCCGGAAGCCACTCTGTATCTTCTTCCAATTCCTGATAAAAAAGGTATTCAAACTCGTAGGAGTCAATCAGTTCCCTGATCTGTGCAAATTCCTGCTTTGTCAGAAGCCGGTTGCTGAATGCATTCAATGCTTCACTCCGGCTTGCAAGGCTTTCCTCAGAAAAAACTATTCCTTTCTCAGCATTCAGCGTCCTTTCCACAGTTACCGGCGTATACTGAGACATCAAAGAAATACAAGCCCCGTGATCATCACCAGTGTCTGCGTGAGCTTTAAGCCAATCAAGCACAAGCCGTGTGTCATCAAGCCTTCCCGGCAGAACCAAGTGGCGTATGATCACACCGGAAAGCATTTTTTCCCTTTCTCCGGCAGACACTATCTTCCGCTCCGTGTTGGAAAGCATCCAACGGATTGCCCGTTTTGCAGCTACAGGATAATCCTTTGCCTTGAACACGCGGTTTGCAATCAGAGGATTCAGTGTTTTCAAATCCGGAAGCCAAATGTCTACCAGCCCCTTCAGAAGCTCCAAACTTTCTTCAGTTTCATACGCTGAGCTGTTCCAGCAGACCGGCAGAACAAGACCGCGGTTTTTCGCAATTTCCAAAGCTGCTGCAATTTCAGGAACCCCATGACTCCCAGTTACAATGTTGATGTTTTCCGCACCGGCATCCTGCAGTTTCAGACACAAATCCGCAAATTCTCCGGCTGAAAGTTCGGATCCGTATCCGCCCTGAGAAATCTGATAATTCTGGCAAAAAGCACAGCGCAAATTACAGCCGGTTACAAAAATCGTTCCCGAACCGCCATTTACAGTTATCAAAGGTTCTTCACCAAAGTGCAGGCACGCAACAGCAGCCCGAATTTTTTCCTTTTCGCCGCAAAATCCCGTCCGGCCGCCAGCTCTGTCAGTTCCGCATTTCCGGGGACACTGCACACATGCCGAATACAAATCAGACATTTGTCAGAGTGCTCCGTGATCCATTACTGCGCTCAGAAGAGAAGTAAGCATCCCAATAGGAAGATTTTCTGCTTCCAGGTTGACCATTTCCCTCAGTTCATTCCAATCCTCAGGTTTCAGAACAGATTTACCTTCCAAAGTTCCTTCAAAAAGTTCCTGAATGTCACACAGAAAATCAACATCATTTATTGTAGGAACTTCATTCAAATCACCATTTCTGATGTATTTTTCCATCCAGTAATCCGCAACAGATTTTGCAAGTTCTCCTGCTTTTTTGTTGTTGCGGACAAAAAGATCGGCCGCATTCCGGGCAGCTTTGATTCCGTCATACTTAAGACCGTCATTGCGCTCATGTTTTTTGATGCGCTCCACGTCAGCTCTGAATTTTTCAATTTCGTTCATGAAAACAGTTTACCAAAGATAACAAAAGCACTCAATCAAGGCTGATTCAAAATCCTTATTTTGGCCGTGACCTCAATAAGTCCCTTGACTTTTACGGAAACTAATCATAAACTTGTGGTATGACTTTACGAACTGTTTTAACGCCTGAAACTGTAAACCTTCATCTTAAAGGTACTACAAAAGAAGAAATTATTGACGAATTGCTGGAAGTTCTTATTTCTGCCGGCAAAGTTAGCGACAAAGATGCTGCCAAAGCGTGTGTTCTTGACCGCGAACGCAAAATGTCTACTGGTATGAAGCACGGAATCGCAATTCCCCACGGCAAAACAGACACAGTAAGCGACCTGGTTGCATGTATCGGTATTTCTGACAATCCTGTTGATTTCGATTCACTGGATCAGGAACCATGCCGCATCTTCATTATGACACTGTCTCCTGTTAACAAGACAGGTCCGCACCTGCAGTTCCTTGCAGAAGTAAGCCTTCTGTTCAAGAGCGCAGAAAAACGCGAGCAGATTCTTAATACATCAGACAAAGAAGAAGTTATCAAGATTCTTACTGACTAGTCTGATTGGTTTCAACTTTCTAATAAGCCACTGGTTTGTTTGTCATACACTCCAGTGGTTTTTTTTTCAGGATTTCCAAAATGAAGCATGAAGTACTTTTTTCCGCCCAAAAAGGCTGGATTCGGGATGATCACAACCGTGCAGTGATTTTCAGAGGCGTAAACATGAGCGGTGCAAGCAAAGTTCCATTTGACCCGGACGGCTCCACCCAGAACAAGAACAGTCTGGAAGCAACCAGCGCCGTAACCTTTGTCGGACGCCCATTTCCGGAAGAAGAAGCAGATTCCCATTTCATGCGTCTTAAAAGCTGCGGAATCGACCTCATCCGCTGGGTCATCACCTGGGAATCTGTAGAGCACGCCGGCCCCGATGAATATGACGAAGACTACCTTGCATATCTGCGCCGCCTGCTGAAAAAAGCGGAAGAATATCAGATCTTCGTTTTCATTGATCCGCATCAGGACGCATGGAGCCGCTGGACCGGTGGTGACGGCGCACCTGCATGGACACTTGAAAAAGTCGGATTCAACCTTTCACGTCTGGAAGCCAATTTCGCAGCATTCACACAGCAGGGCGCTGCATCTGAAGGCATTGAATACAAACGCATGTCATGGAGCCTGAACTATCAGCGTTATGCCGCTGCAACAATGTTCACCCTTTTCTTCGGAGGAAAGAAGTTTGCCCCTGACTGCAAAATTGACGGAATCAATGCACAGGAATACTTGCAGGAACATTTCATCAATGCAATGTATCATGTTGCACGCCGGCTCAAAGACTGCAAATCAATAATCGGCTTCGGCATGCTCAACGAACCTCATAACGGTTTTATCGGGCATAAAGATCTTCGGGAATACGCCCCTATTACCGCAACATCAGGAACGGTTCCTACACCATTCGCCGCAATCACCGCTGCCAACGGTTTTCCTTCCGAATTCGCATCCATAAAGCTTGGTCTTAACGGCGTAACCCCCGGGAAAAAAGTCCCCGTTAAACCCAAGTTTTCCTGGACAGAAGGCGGAATTTTTCTTCCCGGTTTTTCCTGCCCATGGAAAACTGCCGGTGTGTGGCACACAGAAAATGATCAGCCCGTGTTGGACAAACCTGAATATTTTTCAAATGTGAATTTTGCACAGGACTTTCTCAAGCCCTTCCACAAAGATTTTATCGCCGCCCTTCGCAAAAAACACCCGGAATACCTGTTTTTTACCGAAGGCAGCATTGAAGGTCAGCGGGCAAAATGGTCTTCAGAAGATGAAGAATCCCAGATTCTTGTTGATGCATTCCACTGGTATGACGGACCAAGTCTTCTGCTCCGTAAATGGGTTCCAAACTTTACAGTTGATACTTTCACCCGCAAACCGGTCTTCGGCAAAGACAAAGTCAAAAAAAGCATGTCTGAACAAATCAACGGAAAAGCAAAAGAAATCCGTTCTGACTCGCTTGTTCCCTTTTTGGGCGAATTCGGCATTCCCTTTGATCTTGACGAAGGCAAATCTTACAGAACCGGCAACTATTCAAAACAGGAAGAAGCCCTTGGCATTTATTACGATGCCCTTGACGAAGGTCTTCTTTCCTGCACACTGTGGAATTACACGCCCACAAACACTCATGAAGACGGCGACTGCTGGAACAAAGAAGACCTGAGCATTTTCAACAGCGATACACAACGGCTTCGCGGCGTAAATGGATTCTGCAGACCTTATGCAATGCGCACCGCCGGAACTCCTGTCAAAATGCGTTTCATCAGAAGTCCAAAAGTCATTTTTGAATTTGAATGGGATTCTACCCCGTGTCCCACATCCTCCGGCGATGAAGACACTGAAATTTTCATTCCACAGGGATGGTTCCCAAAAGGTTGGCGCGTTGACAAGTTTGACGGCGTCGGGGCACTTCGGGAATCACCGGAAAACCAGATGCTCTACGTAAAAACTTTGGAGGAACGCCGCTGCTTTATCCGCATCACGGAAAAATAAGCAGCACATTCCGCGGATTCCGCGTAGTCACCAAAGCATAAAGACATAAAAAAACCGGCTTCCGAAAGTTCAGTAGATTTCACTCACAACTCTCAGAAGCCGGTTTTTTTATCAGTCAGTTTTTTCAGCCAAGAATCAGTTTGTCAGAAATTGCACCGTCTTCTCCGGCAGCAGAAACAAATTTTGCCATCAGATCCTGCACTGTCAGACGCTTCTTTTCTTCGCCACGCACGTCAAATACGATTTCACCCTCTTTCATCATAATCAGACGGTTTCCATAACGGATTGCATCGTTCATGTTGTGTGTTACCATAAAAGTCGTCAGACTATCCTGAGTAACAAATTCTTCCGTCAGCTCAAGAACTTTCTTTGCAGTTTTCGGATCCAAAGCCGCAGTATGTTCATCAAGCAGCAGCAGTTTCGGTTTCTGCAATGTAGCCATCAGCAGAGTGATTGCCTGACGCTGACCGCCGGACAAAAGCCCGACTTTGCTGTGCATACGGGTTTCAAGCCCAAGGTCCAGCAGTTTCAGTTTTTCAACATACTGCTGCTTTTCTTCATTCTTGATGTACCAGCTCAAGCCCCGCTTTTTACCGCGGCGGTAAGCCATTGCAAGATTTTCTTCAATTTCCATGCTGGCAGCAGTTCCCATCATAGGGTCCTGAAAAACACGTCCCAAATATTTTGCACGTTTATATTCGGGCAGATTGGTCAAATCCTCACCGTCCAAAGTAATGCGGCCCGTATCAGCCATATGAACACCGGAAATCAGATTGAGCAGCGTAGATTTTCCCGCACCGTTACCACCGATAACCGTAATAAAATCGCCGTCCTCAATCTGCAGGTCAATCCCGCGGATTGCTTTCTTCTCTGTAATTGTACCCGGATTGAAAGTCTTTGTAATTTTCTCAAGTTTAAGCATCGACCTTCCTCCTTATTTGTTTCCGTCTTTTGTAAGTTTGTCAACTTCAGGAACTTTGTGAGTATCAACTACATTTGAGTGCCGAGTATTTTCTTCATCAATTGTAGCATTCGGTTTTTTCTTGAAAAACTTCTGCTTCATAACAGGCACGGACAAAGCCACGGCAACAACCAGAGCAGTCAGCAGCTTCAGGTCAGTTGATTTGAGACCCAGCTGAAGAACAATTGCAATTACAATTCTATACAAAATCGAACCGAGCACTACTGCAATAAGAGTGTACCAAAGTCCGAAACGTTTTCCAAAAATAACTTCACCGATAATGATAGATGCAAGACCAATAACGATTGTACCTGTACCCATCTGAACATCGGCATATCCCTGGCTCTGTGCTACCATTGCACCGCTCAAAGCAACAAGACCGTTGCTGAGTCCCAGCCCGAGAATCTTCATTGTGTCAGTGTTTACACCAAGAGCGCGAACCATTTTTTCATTGTTACCGGTTGCACGCAAAGACGATCCCAATTCCGTACCAAGGAACCAATACAGAACTGCAACCAGAATGGCGATGGCCACAAAACCCAAAATCATGGAAGAAGTGGTAACCGTCATGCTTCCGCCGAAGAGCTTTGCAATTTTCTTCATTGCTGTTTCTGTTCCCAGAAGCGGAATGTTAGCCTTGCTGCCCATAATGCGGATATTTACAGAATAAAGCGCAATCTGAGTCAGAATACTGGCCAGCAGAACGTGAATCTTGAGTTTTGTGTTCATAAGACCAGTTACAAGACCTGTTACAATGCCCAAAAGGAAAGCGAAGAGCAGCGTCAGAAACGGATTCATTCCGTGTGTAAGAAGTACTGCACAAACTGCACCACCTGTAGCAAAACTTCCGTCTACAGTAAGGTCTGCAATATCAAGAATTCTAAACGTAAGAAAAACACCGAGTGTCATTATTCCCCAAAGCACGCCTTGAGAAACTGCACCCTGAACTGCCAGTAAAATACCCATTTTTTTTCCTATTTTCCGTTGCCCAAAATCCGATTCCAGAAAGACAACAGAAGCCAATTGATAAAAAATTAAAGGGCGGGGAAAGACTTCCCCTCGCTTCAACTGCCTAGCGGCATTTTCCGCTACCCTTTCTCCTAGGGGCTTGCCGCTTACGCTCGCAGCCCCTAAAACCCTGCGCGGGTCAGTTTGATTTAGTTTCTGGGAACTGAAACGCCGATAGCTGCTTCAACTTCTTCGTTTACAACCAGGTCACAGCTTGTAAGATATTCAATAGGCATATCAGCAGGTTTTGCTTCGCCTTTCAGGATTCTTGAAGCCATTGCACCGGTCTGTTTTCCCAGTTCGTAGTAGTTGAGTCCGTATGTTGCAAGACCACCCTGCTGAACCATTCCTTCCTCACCGCAGAATACGGGAAGTTTTGCAGGTGTTGCAACCTGAGCAACTGTAGCCATACCGGCAGCAATCATGTTGTCAGTAGGTGTATAGAGAGCATCAACTTTTCCGATTGCAGACTGAACAACCTGCTGGATTTCGTTTGATGAAGAAACTGTAAAGTCAATGTATTTCAGTCCCAGTCTGTCGCATTCTTCTTTTGCCAGTGCAATCTGGAAGAATGAGTTCTGTTCGTTTGAGCAGTACAGCATACCAACTGTCTTTGCTTCAGGAAGAGTTTTCTTGAGAAGCTGAATCTGTGCTGCACAAGGTGTAAGGTCAGAAGTTCCTGTTACGTTTCCGCCGGGTGCTGTGTTTGAAGCAACCAGTTTTGCTGATTCAGGGTCTGTTACTGAAGAAATAAGAACCGGAATGTCCTGTGTCAGGTTTGCTACAGCCTGTGCTGCAGGTGTTGCGATAGCGAAGATCATGTCAACGCGGTCGTTTACGAATTTCTGTGCGATTGTAACACAGTTTGCCTGCTCACCCTGAGCATTCTGATAGTCAATTTTGATGTTCTGGCCGTCTACGTAACCTGCAGCAGCAAGTCCGTCTACGAATCCCTGATAGTTTGCATCCAGAGCAGGATGTTCAACCAGCTGGATTACACCGATTTTTGTTACTTTTTCTGCATCTTTTTTACCGCCTGCAACCAAAACGCTGGCAGCCAAAAGAAGTACCAAAAGACATGAAATAAGCTTTTTCATTTTCTGTTTCTCCTTGAATAGCCTTTATGCATAAATATGCACTTTAACAAGACTTCATCTTTTCAATTTTATTGAAAACCCCCTAATAATGCAAGAGAAAATCTGCTTCAATAAAACAGGTTTTCTGCAGTTTCAGTCCGTCTAAAATCCTGTTTTGCATAAAAATACAATCATAGGCCATTTATATTCTTCGTTTCTTGTCCGCCGGCTTTTCTTGTGGTAAGATTCACTTCTATGACAACAACCCAAGCCGCAGACACAGACAAACTTCTTGCAGAACTTGCAGACAAATACGAAGTTTCATCCTTTTCCGACACAGATCCATGCCAGTTTCTCCGGACCTACAAAAAAGATTGTGATATTGAATCCTGCGCTTTTACGGCTGCAATGCTTTCTTTCGGCAACAGAACTCAGTTCTTGCCCAAAATTCAATATCTGTGCTCTCTTGCAGGAGAATCTTTTGCCGCCTGGATTGTATCAGGCAATTACCGTCAGACACTTCTGCCCCCCGACGGCAACCCGGATTCCAAGTTCTACCGCTTTTACTCCTACAATGACATGTATACTTTTTTTGATGAAATACAAAGCATTTTACGCATAAGCGGTTCTCTGGGAACCTTTTTCCGGCAGAGTCTTGAGTACGGAGGCCCGGACCTGCCGTTGGACAGGCTTATTTCGGAGTGTTTCCCGAAATCGTCAATCGTGGCAAAAGGCAAAAATTCCGCCAACAAACGGATTCATATGTTTTTAAGATGGATGGTACGGAGGAATTCGCCGGTAGACATTGGTCTTTGGACCTGGTACAAACCGGAAGCCCTGATCATTCCCCTTGATGTACACGTACTTGCTCAGGCAAAAAATCTGGGACTGATTCCGCAGAATGCTTCGGCAACACGAAAAACCGCCGTCATGCTTACAGAGCGGATGAAGCAGATTTGGCCGAAAGATCCATGCAAAGGTGATTTTGCTTTATACGGCCTGGGCATCGACAAAACTGAATCTGCCCTGACAAACTGAACTGACCATCGGAGTGATGGAAAAAAAAACGGGCTCAACCGGTTTTGTGTTCCGGCTGAAGCCCGATTTGTTCAACTGAATTAAACCTTACGGATTAACTGTTGCGCTGTATACAGGAGTCAGAGCACCGTCTTTAAGAACGATCTCCATCATTACTGCAGATTTTACAGGGTTGCGGCGTGCATCAAAAGACAGGTTACCGGTTACATAAGTTCCGTTTGTCTTTTCCAATGCATCACGAACTGCTGTCGGATCAGTTGTTCCGGCTTTAAGAATTGCATCTTTCAGCATGTAGAGAGAATCGTATCCCAGAGCTGCAAAAGAAACAGGTGTTGAACCATATTTCTTTACGTAAGAAGAAACGAACTTGACTACTTTGGGATCTGTTGAGTCAGCTGCATAGTGGTCGCTGTAGAAACCGTTCAGGATTTCTTCGCCTGCGTTTTCAATGATTCCTCCCCATCCGTCAGCACCAACGATAGGAGTATCGATTCCCTGTGCTCTCAGCTGTTTTGCAATCAGAGCAACTGTTGCATAGTAATCGGGAAGATAAACTACATCAGGATTTGCATTCTTGATTTTTGTAAGCTGAGCATTAAAGTCTTTGTCACCTGTGCTGTATGCTTCTTTTGCAACAACTTTTCCGCCGGCCTTTTCAAATGCTGCAGCAAAATTGTCTGTCAGACCCATTGAATAATCACTTCCTGTGTCATAAAGAACGGCTGCTCTTTTTGCACCAAGGTTTTCTGCGGCAAATTTTCCACCGACTGTTCCCTGGAAAGGATCGATGAAGCAAGCGCGGAATACATAGTTTCCGGCATCAGTAATGCTCTCCATTGTTGCTGCAGGAGCAATCATAAGGTTTTTCTGAGCCTGAGCCAATGTTGAGAATGCTGCTGTACATCCTGAAGTCAGAGAACCGATAATCAGTTTGCATCCGTCTTTTGTTGTAAGTTTTTTGTAGGCGTTGACGCTCTTCTCGGGATTTCCTTCATCATCTTCAGAAATCAGCTCAATTTTTTTACCGTTGATTCCACCTGCGGCATTGATTTCTTCAATTGCCAATTCAATTCCGTTCCGACATTCAACACCATAAACTGCTACACTTCCGGAAAGGGGGAAAATTCCACCGATTTTGATTGTGTCCGCATTGCTCTTTGAGCATCCGGTCAGTCCGCAAACCATTGCCAATGCAATAAATGCGACAACTGCGATTTTACCGAGTTTTTTCATAGTTCCTCCAATTCTTTCCTGATCTGTTTCTCTTTAGCAGATCATTCATTTTGATCTTAGGTTAGCAAAATGAAAAAAACGCGTCTATAAATCTTTTTGGAAATTTGTCTTTTTTTTACTCTTTTCTTGAATTTTTGTCAGGGAATAGTGCCTTGATTATCGATAAAGTTTTATAGTATCATGATTAACCTAGTTTTTCCCAGCTATTATGGAAAGAACTTGAAAATTAAAGGGGTTTCCAATGTATCAGATTATCGAAAAAAGGCAACTTTCTGCAGACGTGTTCTACTTTCGTGTAAATGCACCAGAAATTGCAAAAAACCGTAAAGCCGGTCAGTTCGTTCTTGTTCAATTGGACATTGAATTCGGAGAACGTGTTCCTTTGACAATTGCAGACGCAAATGCAGAAGAAGGCTGGATTGCTCTGGTTTTCCAGGCTGTCGGCGCCACTACTTATAAACTTTCACAGATGAATAAGGGAGATTGCCTCGGAGCTCTTTTGGGTCCCCTGGGAAATCCTACACATATCGAAAAACAGGAAGGAACCGTTGTTGTTGTCGGAGGCGGTATCGGTGTTGCTCCCTGTTATCCCATTGTCAAAGCCCACAAAGCTCTTGGCAATAAAGTCATCATGATTATTGCTGCCCGCAACAAAGATCTCCTGATTTTTGTCGATGAAATGAAAGCTGTTGCTGACGAAGTTATCGTAATGACAGACGACGGTTCTGAAGGACGCCAGGGTGTTTCAACTCTGCCCCTCAAAGAACTTTGCGAATCTCAGTGTCCGCCTGCAGAAGTTGTTGCAATCGGACCTCCCATCATGATGAAATTCTGTGCTGCCACAACAAAGCCCTTCAATGTTCCCACAACTGTATCTCTCAACACTATCATGATTGACGGAACAGGAATGTGCGGTGGCTGCCGTGTTGCTGTCGGCGGAAAAACAAAGTTCGTCTGTGTTGACGGACCTGAATTTGACGGACACGCTGTTGACTGGGACAACATGATGCTTCGCATGAAATCATATAAAGACCGTGAAGCAGAAGATTTCCACAAATGCAAGATGCAGGCTCAGGCAGATGCTATTGCAAAGGGAGCAAACTGATGACTACTCAAGAACTTTATAATGACATTTCTGCAAAAGTTGCTGCAGGAACTCTTACACCAAAAGAACGCATGGCAATTCCCCAGCAGGAAATGCCCGTTGCTGAACCCAAAGAACGTGCTCGCCTCATGAGCGAAGTTGCCCTCGGTTATTCAGCTGAGCAGGCAATTATCGAAGCAAACCGCTGCCTTCAGTGCAAAAACGCACCTTGTATGAAAGGCTGCCCTGTAAGCGTACCGATTCCTCAGTTTCTTGACCAGGTTGCACATGGTGAATTCAAAAAAGCTGTTGATCTGATCAAAACAACAAACCTGCTTCCTGCAATCTGCGGACGTGTCTGTCCTCAGGAAACACAGTGTCAGGGTGTATGTACAATCGGAAAATCACTTAAAAACCCAGAAAAAGCAGTTTCCATCGGACGCTTGGAACGCTTTGTTGCTGACTATGAGCGCGCAAACAACATGCAGACTGTTCCTGCTGTTGCACCTGCTACAGGAAAGAAAGTTGCAGTCATCGGTTCAGGACCTGCCGGACTTACAGTTGCTGCAGATGTTCGCCGCGCCGGCCACGACGTTACGATTTTCGAAGCATTCCACAAAGCCGGCGGTGTTATGGTTTACGGTATTCCTGAATTCCGTCTTCCCAAAACTATCGTTGCAAAAGAAATCGACATGCTCAAAGAAATGGGCGTTGAATTCCGCACAAACTTCCTTGCTGGCCGCACAGGTACACTTGAACAGCTTCTTAAAGAACAGGGATTTGATGCAGCATTCATCGGAACCGGTGCAGGTCTTCCCAAATTCCTCCGCATTGAAGGCGAAAACCTGATCGGAGTTTTCAGCGCAAACGAATATCTTACACGCGCAAATCTTATGAAGGCTTACGATACTGAACATTCTGCAACACCTTTGTACAAAGCAAAACATGTTGTTGTCTGCGGTGGTGGTAACGTTGCAATGGACGCTGCCCGCATGGCATTCCGTCTCGGTGCAGAAGAAGTTGATGTTGTTTACCGCAGAACCCGCAATGAAATGCCTGCCCGTCGCGAAGAAGTTGCACATGCAGAGGAAGAAGGCGTTAATTTCAGATTCCTTGAAAACCCCGTAAAAATCCTCGGTGATGAAAACGGCCGTGTTTGCGGAGTACAGGTTCTCAGCTATGAACTTGGTGAACCCGACGAATCAGGACGCCGCAGCCCTGTTGCAGTTCCCGGAAGCGAGCACAACATTGAATGTGATGCAATGATTGTTGCCCTCGGAAACGGATCCAATCCTCTTATGGAAAAAACAACACCCGGTCTTAAAGTTGATGACCGCGGACACATCCTCGTTGATGATACAGGAATGACTTCCATTGAAGGCGTCTGGGCCGGTGGAGACATCGTTCTCGGTGCCGCAACAGTTATTCTTGCAATGGGCGAAGGTCGTCGCGCTGCTGCCGGAATCAATGCTTATCTTTCAAAATAATCTGATTTAATCCTTTTTTTTGAAAATAATGGACATTCAGGGGCATACATACTTGTGTATGCTCCTGTTTTTTTTTAAACTTCGTCTGAATAATTCCTGTTATTTCAGATCAATTCAGTCAAATTCAAGAAGGTATTAAAAATGTGTGGAATTGTCGGTTATGTCGGTTGCAAAGATGCTTCGCCTGTTCTTATTCAAGCCCTGAAAAAACTTGAATACCGCGGTTACGATTCTTCCGGAATCGCTGTTTTGAATGACGATGAAATTGTCGTACGGAAAGCAAAAGGCGCTCTCAAAATGCTGCAGAATCTTGTTGCAAAAGAGACGATTCAAGGAACCATGGGTATCGGCCATACACGTTGGGCCACACACGGAGAACCTTCTGACATCAACAGTCATCCCCACACGGATGTTTCCGGACGTATTGCAGTTGTTCATAACGGAATCATTGAAAACTACGCAAAACTCAAACAATGGCTTGAATCCCGCGGAATTGTTTTCAAAAGCCAGACTGATACTGAAGTTATTGCTCATCTGATCAATTATTTCTACAAAGGCGACCTTCTTTCTGCCGTGCTCCAGACACTTCAGCGTCTGGAAGGATCTTACGCACTTGGGGTTCTCTGCAGTGATTTTCCTGACCGCATTATAGCCTGCCGTAAAGACAGTCCCCTTGTTGTCGGTCTCGGCAAAGGAGAAAATTTCATTGCATCAGATGTTCCTGCTCTTCTTGAACATACCAGGGAAGTTCATTTTCTCAAAGAACGTGAAATCGCCGTCCTCTACCGGGATCATGTGGATCTTTTTACTGATCAGGGCGAAAAAATCATCCGTGATCCTTATCATGTTGACTGGGATATTGAAGCTGCTGAAAAAGGCGGCTATGAACACTTCATGCTCAAAGAAATTCACGAGCAGCCAAAAGCACTGGCAGATACTTTTTCCATGTTTGATTCACTTACCCTTAAACCGGACTGGAAGAATGCAAAACGCATCGTAATTACTGCATGCGGAACAGCATATCATGCCGGAGTCGTCGGAAAATATGCTTTCGAACACTTTGCCCGTATTCCCGTTGAAGTGGATGTTGCTTCTGAGTACCGCTACCGTAATCCAATGTGCGCTGCCGATGACGTTTTTGTCGTAATCAGCCAATCCGGTGAAACAGCGGACACCCTTGCTGCGGTTAGACTTGCAAAATCCCGGGGTGCCAAAGTTTTTGCCATAACAAATGTGGTCGGTTCTACCCTTTCCCGCGAAGCAGATGATGTCATGTACACCAGAGCCGGCCCTGAAATTGCTGTTGCATCCACTAAAGCTTTTACCACTCAGCTGCTCTGCCTTTACATGCTTGCCGTCAAACTTGGCGAATTCAGGGAAACACTATCCTCTGAACAAGTCAGTGCCTGCCGTCTTCAGCTGCAGAATCTTTCTAAATATGCACAAGACATTGTTGACAAAAAAGAAATCATTCAGAAATTCGCTTCCCGTCAGTTCAACAAAACAAAAGTTTTCTTCATGGGACGCCTTTTTGATTATGCAGTCAGTCTCGAAAGTGCACTTAAATTGAAAGAAATCAGCTACACTCATTCCGAAGCTTTTGCAGCAGGAGAACTTAAACACGGGCCGATTGCTTTGGTTGACACATCTACGCTTGTTGTAGCTATTGCCACACAAAAGCCCCTTTATGAAAAACTTTCGTCCAACATCAAAGAAGTTTCTTCAAGAGGTGCTTCTACTTTGGCAATAACTCAGGACACGGAAGGGGCTTTTTCATCCTGCTGTGATGAAGTTTTCACAATTCCATCAGTTGCAGACGAATTTTCTCCGATTCTCAGCGTGATTCCTGCCCAACTGTTTGCTTATTATTGTTCTGTTCAGAAAGGAAACGATCCTGACAAACCTAGGAATCTTGCAAAAAGCGTAACCGTAGAATAATTCCCGTACAACAATTTCAATTCTGCTTAAGTACCTTTACTAAAATTTAAGTTTGGTTGTATACTTAACATTGAAATTGCTGATATTTCATTAAAGCTTATTTTGATCAAAGGAGATACAAATGGCTAAAAAAGACATTAACTGGGGCGAACTTGGATTTGGCTACATGGAAACAGACTACCGTTTCGTAGCAAATTTTAAAGACGGCAAATGGGACGATGGAGAACTTATTACTGATGCAACCGTCAAAATCAGCGAATGCGCCGGTGTCCTTCAGTACGCACAGACCTGTTTTGAAGGTCTTAAAGCATATACAACGGAAGACGGAAGTATCGTCTGCTTCCGCCCTGATCTGAATGCTGAACGCATGGAAAATTCTTGCCGCCGTCTCCAGATGCCGGTTTATCCCAAAGAAAAGTTCATCGAGGCTGTAAAGAAAGTTGTAGAAGCAAACAAAGACTGGGTTCCCCCATACGGATCCGGTGCAACACTTTACATCCGTCCTTACATGTTCGGTTCAAATGCTGTTATCGGTGTAAAACCTGCAACTGAATACCAATTCCGCATTCTGGTTACTCCGGTTGGTCCTTACTTCAAAGGCGGTGCAAAACCGATTACCATCCGCATCAGTGATCGCGACCGCGCTGCTCCTCATGGAACAGGTGATATTAAAGCCGGTCTTAACTATGCAATGAGTCTTTACAACATTGTTGATGCTCATAACGCCGGTTTTGACGAAAACCTTTATCTTGATCCGGGAACACGTACAAAAATCGAAGAAACAGGTGGAGCCAACATTATTTTCGTAACAAAAGAAGGCAATGTTGTAACACCTAAATCCGGAAGCATTCTTCCTTCTATTACACGTCGCAGTCTGCTGCAAGTTGCAAAGGATTATCTTAAAATTGAAGCAACAGAGCGCGAAGTTCTTCTTTCAGAAATCGGTGATTTCGCAGAAGCCGGTCTTTGCGGAACTGCAGCTGTTATTTCTCCCGTCGGAAAAATCAATGACCACGGCAAAGAAATCTGTTTCCCCGCCGGAATGGAAAAAATGGGACCTGTTACACAGAAACTGTATGACACTCTCACTGGCATTCAGATGGGAAAACTCCCTGCTCCGGAAGGATGGATCTGCAAAATCTGCTGATTCAATAATTTAATTTAGACCCCTTAAACCCTTAAGGTTTATAAACCCTTTCAAGTGATTTTATACCCGGCATCCTTTGGCTGTCGGGTATTTTTTTCATAAAAGCAAAAAAAAGCTGTCCAAAACCGGAGTTTCAAACTCACAGTTTCAGACAGCTTTTTCATTTTAACGGTCAACCCGATCAGTCGTCCAAGTCAGGTCCGTCATTTGTATCTTCGACAGGAACAATTACCTGTTCAGCAACTTCCTGTTTGCGGCGTTCAAGAATCTCGTTCATCTGCTCATCCAAGTCAGCACCCTGTCCGTCAACCAGTTTGACATTGCGGTAATGTTTTACACCTGTTCCGGCAGGAATCATATGACCAATGATGATGTTCTCTTTCAGACCATGGAGACTGTCTACAGAACCTGCAATTGCAGCATTTGTAAGAACGCGTGTCGTTTCCTGGAAAGAAGCAGCAGAAATGAAGGAATCAACACCCAGAGAGGCTTTTGTAATACCCTGGAACATAGGACGTGCGATAGCAGGCTGTCCACCTTCATTCATAACTCTGTTGTTTTCTTCATGGAAGCGGTATTTATCAACCTGCTGACCATAAATGAATCTTGTATCACCCACAGAAACAACTTCAACTTTGCGCAGCATCTGGCGTACGATAACACCGATATGCTTGTCATTGATATTTACACCCTGTGTACGGTAAACAGCCTGAATCTCATCCATCAGGTATGACTGCAAAGCGTTTTCACCAAGAATTGCAAGAATGTCATGCGGGCTCAATGCACCGTCACACAAACTCTCACCGGCAATTACATTGTCACCGTTTCTGACCAGCAGACGTTTTGTCATCGGAACTGCATGCTCAAATGATTTTCCGTATTTGTCAGTAACAACTACTATGCGTTTACCTTTTGTAATTCCTTTGAAAGAAACTGTTCCGGTAATCTGTGCCAAAACAGCAGGATTCTTGGGTTTGCGAGCTTCAAACAACTCAGCAACACGGGGAAGACCACCGGTAATATCGTTTGTCTTTGTTGCTTCCTTAAGGATTTTTGCAACTGTTGTACCAGCACTGATAAAGGTATTGTCTTCCACCTGGAGATAAGCTCCACCGGGGAGATAATAACTTGCCAATTCGTTACCCGCTTCATCAGTGATGTGGATGCGAGGCTGCTTTGTATCCAAGTGCAGTTCGGAAATACGTTTTTCAACGTTTCCTGTCTCTTCGTCCAGTTCCTCTGCCAAAGTTGATCCGGGAATGATATCCTCAAAGTGAGTATATCCGGAAACTTCGGAAATAATAGGTTCTGAGAAGGGGTCGAATGTTGCGATCGGCTGATCTTTTTCAACAACATCACCTGCTTTTACGATAACATTTGAACCGTTGGCAATTTCAATTTTAAGAGCTTTGCTCAGAAGGAGAAGTTTTCCGTCGCGGAACTGAACACTTCCGGCTTCTTTTGCTGTTACAGCTTTTTTGCCTGCTGTAAACAGTTCAGCGCCTTTAAGAACCTTGCTTCCTTCTTCCACTTTCAAAGCAGCTTTTTCCGGAACATCAAAAGAATCAATGATGCGTGTTACAGTCATTGAACCTTTACGTGTGAACAACCATGTTCCGTCATCCAGTGTAACATGAGTTCCTTCGATTTCCTGAACGATTACACCATATTTAAGCAATACTTTGTTGTCCTGAGTCTCTTTTGATGCAGTACCACCAACATGGAATGTACGCATTGTAAGCTGAGTACCAGGCTGACCGATTGACTGTGCGGCTATAACACCGACTGCTTCACCGATTTCAACAATCTTGTTGTGAGCAAGGTTCCGTCCGTAACATTTGCAGCAAACACCATAACGTGCTTCACAAGTAAGAACGTTTCTGAGTTTGATTGTTTCAACACCGGCTTCATCAATCTGTGCTGCAAGCTCTTCAGTAATATAAGTATTGACATCACAAAGAACATCGCCGGTAATCGGGTGGCGAACCTGTTCCAGTGTAAAGCGTCCTACAATACGGTCACGAAGTGCTTCAATAACCTGATCGCCTTCTTTTACTGCAGAATATTCAATACCGTTAATTGTTCCACAATCATCTTCATTGATTACAACATCCTGTGCAATATCAACAAGACGACGTGTAAGGTAACCGGCCTCAGCAGTCTTAAGAGCGGTATCAGCAAGACCTTTGCGTGCACCGGAAGTAGAAATGAAGAACTCGATAACTGAAAGTCCTTCTTTGAAGTTTGAACGAATAGGAAGCTCGATGATGTCACCGTTAGGTTTAGCCATCAGTCCGCGCATACCTGCAAGCTGACGAATCTGGTTGCGGCTACCGCGAGCACCGGATGCAGCCATCATGTTGATTGTGTTGAATCCTTCTTTGTCGGCTTCCAGTGTCTTGATAACTGCGTCTGTCAGAACTTCATTGGTTTTTGTCCAAACTTCAACAACGCGGTTATAACGCTCATCACTTGTAATGTGACCCTGTTTGTACTGTTTAAGAACTCCGTCAACTTCTTTGTTTGCCTTATCCATCAGTTCTGCTTTTTCAGGCGGAACCAGAATGTCACCCATAGAAATTGTTGCACCGAAGAATGTTGCATAGCGGTATCCGACAGATTTGATCGCATCAACCATCTGTACAGTCAGCCAAGTTCCTTTTTCTTTCAGGACTTTCTCAATCAGAGCCTTAAGCTGTTTATCACCAAGAAGATCATTTACATAGCCAACACCTTCGGGCATTTCCTCATTGAAAATAATGCGTCCGGCAGTTGTCTTGATAAGAGCACCCTTCTTGAATGTCTCTTTATTGATTTTTTCAAAAGGACCTTCTGAGTCTTTGGGAGCCGGAACAATGATTTCGGCTTCGTAATCAATATTCTTTGCTTCTGCAGCAAGGAGAACTTCGTCAATTGAACTGAAACGTTTTCCTGTTCCCTTTCCGCTCGGCTTAACTTTTGTAAGGTAATAAATTCCGAGAACCATGTCCTGAGACGGATAAACAATTGTCTTACCGTTTGCAGGGTCCAGCAAGTTACGGGCAGAAAGCATCAAAGTCCAGCATTCCATCTGAGCAGCCTGTGTCAGCGGAACGTGGATAGCCATCTGGTCACCGTCAAAGTCAGCATTGAATGCGTGACAAACGAGAGGATGCAGTTTAAGGGCTTTTCCTTCTACAAGAACAGGCTCAAATGCCTGAATACCAAGACGGTGCAGTGTAGGTGCGCGGTTCAGCATTACAGGATGCTCGCGTACAACTTCATCCAAGATTCCGAAAACTTCATTGGCTTCTGCTTCAACCAGCTGTTTTGCTTTCTTGATGTTGTAAACAATGCCTTTGTCAACGAGGCGTTTCATGATGAAAGGCTTGAAAAGTTCCAAAGCCATTTTTGTAGGAAGACCGCACTGCCAAATCTTCAGCTCAGGACCTACAACAATTACAGAACGACCGGAATAGTCAACACGTTTACCCAAAAGGTTCTGGCGGAAACGTCCCTGTTTACCTTTCAGCATGTCAGAAATTGATTTCAGAGGTCTGTTTGAAGCACCTTTTACAACGCGTTTGCGTTTTGAGTTGTCAAACAATGCATCAACAGCTTCCTGAAGCATACGTTTTTCGTTGCGGATAATAATATCCGGTGCTGCCAACTGCTGAAGTCTCTTCAAACGGTTGTTACGGTTGATCACGCGGCGGTACAGATCGTTCAGGTCAGAAGTTGCAAAGCGGCCTCCGTCCAGCTGAACCATAGGACGCAGTTCCGGCGGGATTACCGGAATAACATCCAGAATCATCCAAGAACATTTGTTTGTTGATGCTCTGAAGTTTTCTACGATTTCAATGCGTTTCAAAAGGCGTTTGTCTGTTTTTGCACCTTTTTCAATCATTTTTGCACGAAGTTCAGCATTCAATTCATCCAGGTTAAGGTTTTCAAGCAATGTTTTGATTGCTTCAGCACCCATACCTGCTGTGAAAGAACCGCCGTAACGTTCGTCAGCTTCCATGTATTCTTCTTCAGACAGAAGCTGCATTTTCTTGAGATCGGTGTCACCCGGATCAATTACAATGTATTTCTCGTAATACAAAACTGAACGCAGAGCTGCAACCTGCAAGTCCAGAAGAAGACCCATGCGGGAAGGAACTGAGCGATAATACCAGATATGTGAAACCGGAGCAGCAAGTTCAATGTGACCCATGCGTTCACGGCGGACTTTGAAATGAGTTACTTCAACGCCACAACGATCACAGATTACACCCTTATAACGGATTGATTTAAATTTTCCACAATAACATTCCCACTCTTTTGTGGTACCGAATATGCGTTCACAAAACAAACCTTCTTTCTCAGGGCGCAGTGTTCGGTAGTTTATTGTTTCAGGTTTCTTGACTTCGCCGTAAGACCAAGCTCTGATGGTATCAGGTGAAGCAAGCTTAATCATCAAGCTGTCAAAATCCTGTATATCACGCATCTTTTTCTCCTATCATACCCTTCAAACGGGCTGGGCGGAAAACACCGCCATCTCTATGAAACAGCGGCCTGAAAAATCAAGCCGCATCACCTAATTAGAAGTTCGAACCAGCTTTTGCAATCAGTTCTTCATCACGTTCTGTAAGAGGAATCTGCTTGCCTTTTGCATCATAAATCGTAAAGTCCAAAGCCAAACCACGCAGTTCCTGTACCAGAACGTTGAATGATTCCGGAACACCTGCTGTTGTAGAAGGCTCACCCTTTACAATTGATTCATAAATCTTTGAACGGCCGGTCATATCATCAGATTTGATTGTCATCAATTCCTGAAGAGTATTTGCGGCACCGTAGGCTTCAAGAGCCCAAACTTCCATTTCTCCAAGACGCTGACCACCGAACTGAGCTTTACCACCAAGCGGCTGCTGTGTAACAAGTGAATAAGGACCTGTAGAACGGGCATGCATCTTGTCATCAACCAGATGGTGCAGTTTAAGGTAGTAGATTACACCGACAAAAACTGTATTCTGGAAAGGCTCACCTGTGCGTCCGTCATGGAGGATTGCTTTTGATGTGCGGTCAAATCCTGCTTCCATCAGTTTTGCTTCAATCTGATCATTTGACGGAGACTGGAAAACCGGAGCTTCATACCATTCATTCAGATATTTTCCGGCAAGACCAAGCTCAGACTCCATAATCTGACCAATGTTCATACGAGAAGGAACACCAAGAGGATTCAAACAAACATCAAGAGGAGTTCCGTCGTCCAAGTAAGGCATGTCTTCAACAGGAAGAATACGAGCAACAACACCCTTGTTTCCGTGGCGACCAGCCATCTTGTCACCTTCACGCAGCTTGCGTTTTGTGGCAATCAGAACTTTGACTACTTCGTCAACGCCAGGATTCAGTTCGTCACCTTCAGTGCGGCGCATACGCTGAACGTCAATTACTGTACCTTCAACACCATGGGGAACACGCAGAGAAGAATCGCGTACTTCTTTTGCTTTTTCACCGAAAATAGAATTCAGCAGTTTGAACTCAGGTGTTGTTTCTGTCTCACTCTTCGGTGTTGTTTTTCCTACCAGAATGTCTCCGGAACGGACTTTAGCACCAATGCGGACGATACCTTCACCGTCAAGAATATCTACTGATTTCTCTCCGGTATTAGGAATATCGCGTGTAATCTTTTCAGGACCAAGTTTTGTCTCACGGATCTCTGTTGCAAATTCCTTGATATGGATAGAAGTATACATATCTTCTTTTACAACACGCTGTGAAATAAGGACAGCATCCTCATAGTTGTAACCGTTCCACGGAACGAATCCGACCAGAATGTTGCGGCCCAAAGCCAACTCACCGTTGAATGTTGCAGGTCCGTCAGCAAGAACAGTACCTTTTTCAACTTTCTGTCCGACTTCAACAACCGGGCGCTGATGATAACAAGTATCCTGGTTTGTACGCTGATATTTCAGCAGCGGATAAGAATCATATTCACCTGTCTTCTTCTGTGCTTCTGTCTGAACACGAACTTCTTCTGAAGTAACGTGAATAACTTCGCCAGGGCGTTTTGCTTTAACAAGAACACCAGAGTCATAAGCACATTTTCTTTCCATACCAGTACCGACAATCGGTGGCTCCGGATACAGAAGAGGAACAGCCTGACGCTGCATGTTACAACCCATCAAAGCACGGTTAGCGTCGTCGTGTTCCAGGAACGGAATCAGTGATGCAGAAACGGAGATAATCTGTTTCGGAGAAACGTCCATATACTGAACATCTTCCGGAGCACGAGAAGTATAGTCTCCATACCGGCGGCAAGCCAATGTGCTGTTGAGGAAGTTTCCGTCCTCATCCATCGGGGCTGATGCCTGTCCGGTGTAGTATTTGTCTTCATCCATTGCAGAAAGATATTCTACTTTGTCTGTTGCCTTTCCGTTTTCAATCTTGCGGAGAGGTGACTCCAGGAATCCGTATTCATTGACGCGGGTATAAATAGCCAATGAAACGATAAGACCAATATTCGGACCTTCAGGAGTTTCAATAGGACACATACGTCCATAGTGTGTATAGTGAATATCGCGGACCTCAAAACCTGCGCGGTCACGAGAAAGACCACCCGGTCCCAATGCATTAAGACGGCGTTTATGTGTCAGCTCTGCAAGGGGGTTAATCTGATCCATGAACTGAGACAACTGGCTTGAACCGAAGAATTCTTTGATTGAAGCAACAATAGGTTTGATTGAAATCAAATCCTGAGGTTTCATTGTTTCAGTTTCTTTCAGGCTCATGCGCTCTTTTGCAATGCGTTCCATGCGTGAGAAAGCTGTTTTGAGCTGATTTGTCATCAATTCACCGACAGAACGAACGCGACGATTTCCCAAATGGTCAATATCGTCAATCTGTTCGTCACCAGCGTACACTTTGATAAAGTGTTTCATTGTGGCGATGATGTCCTGTTTGACCAAAGTGTGTTCTTCAACAGGTTCTTTGTAATCAAACTTTTTGTTAAGTTTATAGCGACCAACACGACCCAAGTCATAACGGCGGATTGAGAAGAACATTGTGTTCAAATCTTTTTCTGCAGCCTCAACAGTAATGGGTTCGCCAGGCATAAGTACAGAATAAACAGCTGAAAGTGCGTCTTCTTTTGTAGGCTCATCAGACTGTCCGTCTTCGCTTGTAAAACGAATTTCTTCTTTTTCAAAACAGTTGATGATCATCTGTGAATCAAGAGAGCCTTCTGCGTCAAAACTGATCAGCTGGAGTTCCTTGATTTCAGAATGAGCAAACAATTCGTCAATGTCATGCGGATGAAGTTTTTCACCGGCACGGAACACTTTCTTTGTTTCATTTGTTTCCGGATCAGTTGCGTAAATTGCTTCTGCAAGAACGCGACCAACCAGAGAATCTCTCATTTCGCGAGTGTCTTCAATAGCAACAGTTTCTGTTTCGTAGAAAGCCTTGATGATTTCTTCACGTGTGCTATATCCCAAAGCGCGAAGGAAAATGGTTCCCAAAATGCGTTTTTTGCGGTCAATTTTGGCGTAAATCAGTTCGTGTTTCTGATCAATTTCAAATTCAAGCCAAGATCCGCGGTAAGGAATAATGCGGCTGGAATAAACACCTTTTTCGTGGCAGAAAATAACACCCGGTGACCGGTGAATCTGAGAAACGACAACACGCTCTGCACCGTTAATGATGAATGTTCCGCGGTCAGTCATGAGCGGAATGTCGCCCATGTAAATATCTTTCTGACGGATCTCACCTGTCTGCTGGAAGAACAGATTAATACGTGCTTTTAATGGAACGGAATATGTCAAACCTTTCTGTTTGCATTCCAATTCGCTGAATTTTATATTTTCTTCATCGAGTTCGTAATATTCGTATTCAAGGAGCATATCTCCATTGGGGCTTTCAATTGGGAAAGTGGAACGAAATACTTCTTCAAGACCCTGTTCGGCGACAGGTTCTTTGTTATCCAACTTGGTTTTCTGGAGAAAGCTTTCATAAGAGGAGAGCTGAATATCAATTAAATCAGGCAACTCCATAAAACTTCGGATATTCTTACCAATATACTGACGATTGACCGTCCGGCTTTTTGCGAACATCAAATACCCCTTTAAAAATTCGTTTCAGTAATGCGGTCATTACAAGTATAGCTACCGGAACACAAAGCCCCGGTAGCTTAAAAAATAACAGAGAAAATCAAATGTATTGTTGTGCCGCCGGCTGGTTAACAGACCGGCTGACATCATAACAAACAAACTTAAGCAATCTTAACGGTTCCGCCAGCTGCTTCAACAGTTTCTTTGATTTTTGCTGCTTCTTCTTTAGATACAGCTTCTTTGAGCATTTTGGGAGCGCCTTCAACGACGTCTTTTGCTTCTTTAAGTCCAAGACCTGTAACTTCACGAACAGCTTTGATAACTGCAATTTTCTTTGCAGGATCAGCTGCTTCCAGTGATACGTTGAATTCTGTCTGCTCTTCTGCAGCAGGTGCTGCAGCTGCACCAGCGCCAGCTACCATAACGGGAGCAGCGGCTGTTACACCAAATTTTTCTTCCATTGCTTTTACGAGCTCGGAAGCTTCGAGTACTGTCATAGATGCAATTGCATCAAGAATCTGATCTGTTGTGAGAGCTGCCATATTATCTTCTCCTTAAGTAATTAATTTATTTGTTTATGCGACAGGACGACAGCTTTGAAGCCTGAGGCATATTAAGCGCGATTATTCTGCTGCAGGAGCAGGTGCTTCGCCACCTTCTGCTGATTTTTTGTCCACATAAGCCTGCAATGTTGCAGCAACTTTCTGCACAGGGGCGTTGATTGTAGACATAATCATAGCAATCAGCTGTTTCTTTCCAGGGAGTTTAGAGAATGCTTCGATTTTTGCAGCATCATAAACTTCTTTGTCCAGAAGACCACCCTTGATTTCAAGAGCGGGAGTGTCTTTTGCAAAGTCGAAAAGAATCTTTGCTACTTCGTTTGCATCTTCTTTTGCAAGAGCTACAGCTGTAGGTCCTGTCAAGAAATCTGCAACGTTTTCAACTTTCAGTTCATCAAAAGCAACTTTTGCAAAATTGTTTTTGATTACTTTGAATTCACAATCTTTTCCGCGAAGCTGTTTGCGGAGAGCAGAAATCTGCTCAACTGTCAGACCGCGGTAGTTTGTAAAGATATAGTCGTTATATCCTTCAAGAATTGATTTAACTTCTGCTATTGCTTCAACTTTAGCAGGCTGGAGTTTTTTTGCCATTAAAGCCATGATTATTCTCCTTCCTTGAAGTCTACTGTAACGCCAGGACCCATTGTTGAACTTACTGAAACGCCCTGAATGTAACCTGATTTTGCATCAGCAGGTTTTTTGCGAACGATTTCAGAAATCAGAGTCTGAACGTTTTCGGCAACCTTTGCAGGTTCCATAGATGTTTTACCTACAGCGATATGAACATTGCCCTGTTTGTCTGCACGGTATTCAACGCGTCCTTTTTTGAGTTCGTTGATTGCAGAAACGATGTCGTTTGTTACAGTACCTGTTTTGGGGTTAGGCATAAGTCCTTTGCGTCCCAAAATCATACCCAGACGACCAACATCCTTCATCATGTCAGGAGTTGCAACAGCAATGTCAAAATCAAGCCAACCGCCCTTTACCTTTTCCACATATTCATCAGCACCTGCAAATGCAGCTCCTGCGTCCAATGCTTCCTTAATGCGGTCTTCCTTACAGAATACGAGAACTTTTTTCTCACCTTTGAACTGGTTGGGGAATACAAGTGTATCGCGAACTGTCTGGTTTTTGCCTAACTTAAGACGGACATGAGCTTCAACTGTTTCATCAAAGTTGGCGAATTTTACAGCTTTTACAGTTTCACAAGCTGCTGTCAACTCATATGCTTTTGAAGCATCATATTTTTTGAGAGACTCAAGATATTTCTTTCCGTGTTTCATATTACTGCTCCACCTCTACACCCATACTGCGAGCAGTACCGGCTACGATTTTCTTTGCGCCTTCCAAATCAAGTGCGTTTGTATCGGGCAGTTTTGTCTTTGCAATTTCTTCCAGCTTTGCAGCAGAAAGAGTTCCTACTTTGTTAAGCAGTGCATTTGAAGAACCTTTGTCGATACCTACAGCTTTCTTGATAAGAACTGCAGCGGGCGGTGTTTTCAGAACGAAAGTAAATGTTTTGTCTGAAAAAACGGTAATAATTGCAGGAATGATAAGACCGGGTTCCATGCTTTTTGTCCGGTCATTGAACTGCTGTACGAACTGAGGAGCGCTTACACCATGAGGTCCCAATGCAGGACCGACTGGCGGAGCAGGAGTTGCCTTTCCTGCAGGGCACTGCAGTTTGATTACAGCCGTTACCTTCTTCTTAGCCATTTTATTTCTCCTTAAATTGGTGTGACGGCAGCCACAAGGACACACCGTCTAGCGAAAAGCTCTAACTCCAACGGAGCAGCTCTTCTCCCAAAACAAAGAATAATATCCTTTCGGACACTAAATCTTTTCGACTTGTAAAAGGTCCACTTCAACCGGCGTAGCACGTCCGAAAATTCCGACGATTACGCGCAGTTTGCTTTTTTCCATGTTGACTTCTTCGATTGATCCTTCAAAAGTAGCAAAAGGACCATCAATGATCTTGACCTGCTCACCAACTGAGAAAGTCTGCTTCATGCGTGTAGTCTTTTCGCCTTTGATTTCACCTGTTTTCTGCAAAAGGGCTTTTGCTTCTTCAACTGGAATTGGACGAGGTTTAACGTTGCTTGCTGCTCCTACGAATCCGGTTACACCCTGAATTCTGCGGATTGTTGCACAAGTATCTTTCCAGCCGAAATCAGGCAGATCCAACTCTGCCATAATATAACTGGGAAGAAGTTTTTTAGAGATTGTACGTTTTTTTCCGTCTTTTACTTCAACGACTTCTTCAAGCGGTACTTTGATATCAAGTACAATTTCTGAAGACAAATCACCGTTTTCGATTAAAGAGCGGATAGTTCTTTCGATTTTCTGCTCATACCCGGAATAAGTATGAAGGATGTACCAGCCTTTTGCCATCTGCCAGCACCTTTTAGAATACGAGGTTCATGCCAGTGTTGAACAGAAAGTCAAGGACACCAAGAACTACTGCAACAACAATTGTAGAAATCAGAACTACTTTAACGGAGGAAAGAACGTCTTCTCTAGTGGGCCATACAACTTTCTTAAGTTCAGAACCACATTCTTTGAAAAACTGGAACAATTTCATTATTCAATCCCCTTTAGAAATAAAAATACAGGCCAAGAAGGACTCGAACCCTCAACATTCGGTTTTGGAGACCGACGCTCTACCATTGGAGCTATTGACCTAATATATATCAAAGCCTTTCGGCTTAAATATACGAATTAATTATTTTACTTTTGTTTCTTTATGCAGTGTATGCTTGCGGTCAAAAGGACAGTATTTATTCAATTCAAGCTTACCCTGGATATTTTTTCTGTTTTTATAGGTTGTATAATTCTTGCGTTTGCATTCTGAACACTGTAATGCGATGATTTCTACAGCTGTTTTCTTTGATGCCATACCTTTTCTCCTTACAAAAATTTTTGTTTAGCCTTCAAGCAGAATCGAACTGCTGACCTCAACCTTACCGAGGTTGCGCTCTACCGACTGAGCTATAAAGGCAAGCACTATAGGTTTGACTACTTTACACGCAGGCTCTGATTTTGTCAATAGAGATTTTTATGTTATTACAAAAAAAGCAAATTTTCAAGTGCTTCTCGGTAAGTTTTCTCAATAATGCCATATTTTTCATTCACTTGCAAGAGCTTCGACGGGATCCAGTTTTGCGGCTCTTGCAGCCGGACTGAGTCCGAAAAAAACGCCGACAAATGCTGAAAAAACAAAAGAAAGCAGGCAGGCATCCCATTTGATTGCATAAGACCATTCCAGGACATTTACCGCAACTGCACTGATTCCCAAGCCTGCAAGAATGCCGAAAAATCCGCCTACAAGAGTAATGGAAGCGGATTCCACCAGGAACTGCATCCTGATTGCTCCGGGGGTTGCGCCCAAAGCTTTGCGTATTCCGATTTCCTTGCGGCGTTCTGTAACTGTAACAATCATGATGTTCATGATTCCTACGCCGCCTACAAGAAGCGATATGGCAGCTATGCCGGAAAGGAGCATTGTTACCGTACCCAGAATTTCATCAAACTGATCCAGAAGGCTCTGCATCGACATTACTGACACGGAATTTGCAGAACCTGTCAGCCGCTCACTGTAAGATTTGACCGCTGACTCTACCGCTACTGCATGGTCTTTGTCCACCGCCTGAAGAATTGCAGAAGCTGCCTTTGGATTAGGTTCTATTTTTTTTGAATAAAAACCGCGCGGAATATAAACACTTTTCGCCACAGCAGAATCTTCCAGAATTCCAATTATCTCAAAGCCGAAACGAACATTTCCCTGAATCAGAATGGCAGTCTTTCCCAAAGCATTGCCATCGGCAAACAGTGCATCTGCTATATCCTTGCCCACAATGATTTTTTGGGCTCCGTTCACATTGTCAGAAACAGAAAAATCAACCCCTTCCGACAAAGTGTAATGGTACATTTCAAAATAACCGTTTTCGATTGCAGTAGCAGACACATTTGCCGAAGCATCACCGTAATTCAAAGTTCCGCTGATGGAATTCGTATACTGAATCTGCTTAAGGTGCGGGATGTTGTCCCACAAGTCCTCCCGGAACTTTTCCGTGAACGAAAGCGCTGAAGAGGACCTGCGGTTCATGAATCCTGCAGAAATCTGAACCAGATCAAGCCCGGAGGATGCAAAACTGCCGGTAATGTTGCTGGTGGCACTCTCTCCCAACGTTGTAATGACGATTACCGATGCAACACCGATAACAACTCCAAGAAGGGAAAGAATCGTCCTTGTCTTGTTCATACGGAAATTCTGAAGAGCATTGAGAAAATCTTCGAACATTACTGATACTCCTTCAGATTGTTGACATCTTTTTTGATATTTCCGTCAAAGATGTGTACACATCGGTTTGTTGCGGCTCCGATTCTGGGATCGTGAGTTACTATTACGATCGTAGTCCCCTGCTTTCTGTTGATTTCACCGAAAAGTTTCAGAACGGAACGGCCTGTTTCGCTGTCCAACGCTCCTGTCGGTTCGTCAGCCAGAATGATTTTTGGACGGGTAACCATTGCTCTTGCAATTGCAACCCTCTGCTTCTGACCGCCGGACAATTCGTGAGGACGATGGCCCATACGTTCCTGAAGTCCCACTTTTGCAAGAGCCTCTTCTGCCAACCTGCGTCTGTCACGACGCGGAACGCCCTGGTAGCGCAAAGGAAGCATTACGTTTTCCAGCACGGACATGGAAGCAAGCAGGTGATACTGCTGAAAGACAAAGCCTACAGTTTCGTTCCTGAGATAAGACAAATCAGTTTCGTTCATTTCGGCAGTTTTTCTTCCGTTGATGATTACGTCCCCGCTTGTGGGTCTGTCCAGACATCCGATCATGTTCATGCACGTGGATTTTCCTGAACCGGAAGGCCCCATGATGGACATGAACTCTCCGGCCTGCACTTTGAAGGAAATACCTCTCAATGCCTGAACCTGATTGTCTCCCATTGTGTAAACTTTCCAGACATTGCGCATTTCTATTACTGTTGACGACATGCTAGCTCCAAAGTCTGAAAAGTTAACGTCCCATCCGGACTGTCATTCCGCCAAAACTGCTGTTGCCGCCATTTCCGCCGGAACCAGCGTTACCACCGGAAGAAGCTGCCCAACCACTTTGCGTTGAAGCAGAATTCTGCACAACATCACCGGCAGAAAGCCCGGAAAGAATCTTCACATATTTTGTTCCATAGTTTTCTACAGTAACCTGAACTTCTTTGGTGGTTCCGTCACGCTGCACAACTTCTGCATAGCTTTTGCCCGATTTGGAAGAAATAGCCTGACGTTCAATCACCAGAACAGTTTCAGGCTCAGTAATCTGAATCACACCGGTAAACGAAAACTGGGGTAAAATCTCTTCCGGAGGATTGTCTATGCGGAGTTCTGTTTCTACAACTGTGGCACCGCGGCTTGTTATGGATCCTACAGTCGGATAGGAAACCACATAGCCAGTCACTTCTTTTGAATAAGCCGGGAAAGTGAACCGGACGGGCTGATTGACTTTCAGTTTGGACACATCGGTTTCCACAACTTCTACGGAAGCTTTCATGTAAGAACGGTCAATCAGGGTGCCGACAACATCCTTTGCTTCAAGATAGTCACCTGTCAGAACTGAAAACTGGGCAAGGTAACCGTCGAAAGAAGCGACAACCTTGCGGTCTTCAAGCTTTTTCTGCAACACAGTGCGTTTCTGCTGCTGGAGTTCCAGTTCTTTTTTCGAACCGTTGATTTTTGTCTGAGCAATCTGATAATCAAGATTTGACAGTTCGTAGTTCTGTTCGACAGCATCCAGTTCCAGAAGAACCTGTCCTTTTTTGACAAAATCGCCTTCTTTGACGTTCACTTTGGTTACGGTTCCGGCTCCGGCAACACGCAGAGTCTGCGACTGGGCTGCAAGAATGTTTCCGGAAATTTCGATTATGTTCTCATTGGTTTCCTGACGGACTCTGTAAGTCTGAACGACAGAAGTTGAAGAATTCCGTTTTGACAGGAAGATTTTTGCCGCGACAAGTCCCAAAGCAACAGCACACAGAACAATTATCAGGATAATCTGCCATTTCGCCAGTTTGCGGCGTTTTCTGACAGGGGGATTATCATCAGCATCCGGCACTGTTCTGGCCGTTCTGCTTTTTGTTACCGTCTTTTTTGTCTCGCTTTTTCCCGTAATATGTGCATATGCCATTTTTGACTCCTGTTAAAAAATCTGTCTGTTCCGTAAAACCTGTTGTTCAGCAATGTCTCATTCTACAAACTGAGAACGCACTGAAATGTTGTATGACAGAACATTGATTTTCGCCAGCCGCTGACTGGCAACTGCATTTTCGTAATTGCTGAGCGCCCTGCGTCTGTCGCTTTGACTTACAAGCCCCTGATTGAACCAGGATTCGTAATCTGCAGCAAGACTTTCGTAAAGGCTGACTTCTTCTTCACAACGGGAAAGTTCCCATTCCAAAGTTTCTTTCTGCGTATCATATGAAACAAGGGCTTCCCTGTAAGAAGCAACAGCTTCCTGAATAGAAAGAAGTTCACTTTCTTCAACAAGCTGATTCTGCTCCTTGGTCAGCGCATTGTTTTTTTCTGTTTTCGGACTGTAAGAAAAAGACAGAGAAATGGTCGGGTTTATCTTGGGATCTGCACGGTCTGAAAAAGTCATGGGAAGAGAAAGCCCCGCAGTTGCCGTAATCCCCTTGTAGGAAACAGAAATTCCTGCGTCAGGGGTATGTGACCCGGATCCGTTGCTGCCCGTTGAACCTGAAAAAGAGTATCCTCCGTTCACAGAGACGGACAGATCAGAGGAAATGCCACGTTCCAAAGAATTGATGTAGTTCGTCCAAGCGGAAGATTCAATGCTTTTGTATGATTCCTGGGCAAAATCAGAAAAAGACAGGAGTTTTTCATCAGGAATCGTCAGGTCAAAATCTTCGGAAAAAGTCATTCCGCATTTTGCCGAAAAAAGCTGGAGATCATCCTGCAGAGTCCTCTTTGCTTTTTCAAGTTTGTGTTCGGCAGACTTGTAACTCAATGATTGAGTGCGATAGGAAGCAGAAGTTTCGGAGTAGCCCTTTGCTTTCAAAGACTCAAGGCTGATACGGGAATCTTCAAGGGAAGAATTTGCGTCATAAACATTCTTTTTGTCGGTAAAAATTGTCTTCAGCTGAGAAAGGAAGGAATTTTCCAATGTCATTTTCCGGGCGGCAATGTTCCGTTCCGCTTCAAGAACAGATCTTTCTGCCTTCTGGAGAGAAAGGGATTTCTGATCATTGGAAGAAGAAATAATGTCCATCGAAAAACTTGCGCCCAAGCCGTTCACCCGGAATGTTGACGTGTTGTCATTTGCAGAAAAACTAAAAGGCGCATTCACCGAGACGGTTGTGTTTCTCTCATCTGCAAGGCTGACTGTTGCCGAAGGTGATACGGAAATAGAAAAACCGTCAGTTCCTGCAGAAACCGACGACCTGCCCGAAGAAGCTGTATAAGTCAACTCATTCTGCAAGTTCAGTTTTTTGACCGACAGTTCCGCCTGCTCAAGGCGGATTTCAAGCTGCTGCAGCTGAATGTCATTAGCCTGATACGCCGCAAGAAGGGAGTGATAATCAAGGGCACAAAGCTGATTGATTGAACAGAATGTGCCGGTCAGAACAACCAACGCGGCACACAGAAAAAACTTCGCTTTCATATCAGAAGTATCCTGTTTGTTGCTTAAGATAATCTTAAATCAGAGTCCGTTATTCAGAAAAGCTGAGAAAACAAAGCCGGAACTGAAATAAAATTTCCGATCATACCGCCTACTGATGACAGGAAGAACACAAGAAGCACACGAAGAATGCGGTTTTTATAGAATCCTTTGACCGATGTTACATCATCGTTCAATTTTTCCATATCATTGATTTTGGGTTTGCAGGCCCATGCCTGAACAATGCCGGTAAAAAGCCCGACCCCGATAACAGGATTCAGCGTTGCTACAGGAGCACCCAAAAAGCCGGTGAGGATTGCAAGCGGATGACCGCCGGCCACAAGGGTTCCCAAAGCGGCAAGAGATCCGTTCCACAAAAGCCATCTGAGCAGCATGTTGAGCGAATCAGTTCCGCCGCCTTTGAAGAAACCTGCTGCCACCAGTGCAAGAATTGCAACCGGAAAAGCCCAGCCCGCAATTTTTGAACCGATTCCGGGAGGCGGCACCTGAGCGATTTCCGTAACATCATCAGTTTCTTCTGCTGCTGCAATGGCATTCAGATGGCGTTCAACACCCGGCAGATGACCGGCGCCCAGAACTGCGACAACTTTTGGACCCTTTGTCTTCCAGATTGAAGAAGCCAGAAACTGGTCGCGTTCGTCAATGAGAACCTGCTTTACCGTAGGCATGTACTCTGAAAGCTCCGCCATCATGGAATCCATTTCGTTGGAGTTTTTCAGCTGCTCAATCTGTTCTGCAGAAACTTCTTCTTTTTCAAAAGCAGTACCGATCAGGATTCCCAGAAGTCTGCATTTTCCTTTGAAAGAGTTTTTTCCCCAGGCACGGCGCAACGTTGTCTGAATGGGCCGGTCCACCATAGCAGTCGGGATTCCCAATTCTTCAGCCTTGCTGATTGCAGCACGCATTTCATCACCTGGCTTTACGCCAAGATCACTTCCCATGCGGCGCTGATAAGATCCCAGAATCAGGTTTGCCAGCATCAGGAAACCTTTGCCTTCCTTAAGAACTTTTACAATGTCAAGGTTTCTCCAGGATTCAGGATTTTTCATTGATTCGTAACGGCCTTCATCAAGTTCTATGGCAACACAATCAGGGTGCTCGTCAGAAATCACCTGAACGGCCTGTTCTATACTTTCTTTTGAAACGTGAGCTGTTCCTACCAGGATGAATTCTCTTCCACCCAGGGAAAGACGCTTTTCTGTCTGACTCAAAATCAACCTCCCGCCTTATTCTGTAATGGCGTATTCATTAAGACGATATTCAAAAAAGTTCGGAGTTTCCATTTCATGCACGAGAATATAGTATTTTTGTGCCAGGCTGAAATTGCTTCTGGAAGTGTAATATTCAGCCAAATAAAAGAGCATCTGAGCTTTTCTGTTTGCATTTGTTTCATTCTGAATTTTTGTTGCGACAGTTCCCGGACCGACGTTGTCATAAAAAAGTCTTGCCACAGCATATTCCAAAGAATCCTTGCTGAATTTTTTGAGAACTGTCTTGGAAATGTAATTCTTTCCGTCTTTTGCTTTTCCTTCACGGTAATAGGAAACTGCTATTATCAGCGAATATATATTGTTTGAAGGATACATTTCGTAAGCTTTTGTAAACCAGTTGCGTGCGGCTGCATAATCTCCTTTGATCCAGAAAAGAACGCCCAGTGATTCATATGCAAAATAATACTCGGGCTTGCATTTAACTACCTGAAGATAATCTGCCAGTGCAAGTTCGATGTTGTCCTGATCGTCATAAAGACCGGCGCGGTAAACGTATCCCAGGAAATAATCGGGCCGCAGACTGATTGCCTTGGTCCATGCCTGTTCTGCTTCTTCAACCTTGTTCTGCTCACGGAGGAATGTTCCGTAATCAAGCCAGTAATCGTATGAATCAGGTTCTATTTCCAGTGCCTTGAGCGCATAGGAAACAGCTTCTTTATAATTGTATTTTTCGGCGGCCAGTTTGCCCAAATATGAATAGGCGTAGGCATTCTGCGGATCAAGATCGATCATTTTCTTGAAAGTGCGTTCTGATTCGGTCAGCTTTCCAAGATAATAACTGGACTGGCCGTAGCCGGCGAGAGCATCAATATTGGTTGCATTGCCGGCAAGGGCAGTAAGATAATACGTGTTTGCTTTCTGCCAGTTTTTTTTGAGCATCTGCTCGTCACCCAATTCCGTATTTGCATCAGTGTTGTAGGGATCGGACTGGATGATCTGGTTCAGAACCGCAGTTTTGTCCTTGCTTTTCCCGGTAGCCTTTGCAAGCATCATCTTGAGTGTAAGCACGTCAGCATCATCAGGGTAGCGCGCAAAAAGCCAGTCCGTGATTTCTGCAGCTTCGGGATACCGGCCGGCTGAAAACAGAAGGGTTGCATAAAGATACTTTACAGTAAAGCTTTCGCTGAATTCGGGCGGTACCGTTTCAAAAAGCGCCAGAGTTTCTGACATGGGATTTTTATCAAGTGAAGCCTGCAGCTGCAGAAGGAGTTTTTCCAGGGTAAAGACATCAGGTTCAGGTTCTTCAACGGGCGGTTCGATGATTACCGTTTCCTCAACAGGTGCCGTTTCTTCAGCCGGCTCTTCTGCAGATTCCTGTTCTTCAACCGGCTCTTCAACGACAACCGGTTCTTCAGGTTCCGGCAAAATCACAAACTCTTCGGATTCTTCAGCGGGCTCCGTTTCTGATTCAGCTTCCGGTTCTTCGGAAACAGTTTCTTCTGCAGCTGTTTCTTCCGCATCAGATTCCGGCTCATCCGCTTCAGGAACAATCTCCTGCTCTTCTACAACAGGTTCTTCTGTTTCCGCAAACAGTTCGGCCGGTTCCTCAACGGAATCAGTTTCTTCTGCAGCCGGTTCAGTGATTTCCGGTTCTTCAACAGGTTCTGCTTCAGGCTCCGGACGCAGCGGTACAACCATCACGGGCTCAATTTCTTCAGAAGAATTTTCCGGCACTGTACCGCAGGACACAATCAAAAACAAAGAAGTGAACAGAATGCACAGAAATAATCCGATCTTTTTTTTCATTTTAATTTCCATAATACAAATATAGTTTTGCGTATTTCTCAGTTGAATTTGTCGCCGTCATTAGCTAAACTGTCACAAATGAGCAAACATCCCTTTAGAAAGTTTCTTGGCCTTGCAGCCCTATACATACTTATTATTTTCGGAATTTTTGTCATTCAGTTTAAAAATGACTCTGTTATTACCAACATTTTTGGTTCCCTTCGTCTTATAGTAGCGGAAACCTACGATGATAACAACACACCTTTGCTGAAAAATCAGTTTGAAGTCTCTTTGGGAGGCTTCGTGTTCTTTTCTGATTCTACTTCGCGAACGACTATTATCAGTGCGAACAACAATACTCAGGAGAAAAACCTTGTTCTTTCATCATGGGAACAAATTTCTGAAACGGGAGTTACACTTCACTTTGAAGAAGGTGTTTCACTGACTTTCATAGCACCGGAAGACGAAAGCGTTCTTTTCCCGATTACGGTTACTGCATCAACAGCCGACACTTCAGTACGTGGAATCCGCATTCCATACAAAATGAACACTTCCTACACTTATTCACAGGCTGACTCCCAGACACTCCAGCTTTTCATAAACGACCAGCAGTTCATCCTGACCTGTTCAGAAATCAACCCGAGGGAACTCCTGATTGAGCCCAACAGTGACGGACTTGTCTGCCGCCAGTTCGAAGAAGAAAAGGTTTACACACTCGAAGACACGCTGCAGTTTGCTCTTAATGACAGCACGACATACAACAACCTGCTCATGCAGATCCGCACCGGAATCGTTTCAAAATTCCCGCAGAATCCTCAGGACAGTCCTTCTGAAAAAGCTGTTGCCGCCTGGATTGCAGAAAATGCACCCATCACAAGTTATTCACAGGCTGTTGCTGATGCCGCTTCATTCTTGCCGGCAAACAGACGGACTTACTTTACGTCGCCTTATTACAACAATCTGGCAACACAGAACGATTCTCTGCTGATGCAGAAAGAAAACCTTGCTTACCGGGCAGAGTATTCAGTTACAAACACCAATCTGGAAGCATTTGAACTTGAAGAAATGCTTTTCTATCTGCAGACTTCTCCTCTTTCAGAAATCCGCAGCATTCTTGCTCTGGCTGCAAATCCTGATGTTCAGCCTGCAAACCTCAAACAGGCCGCAGGAATTCTTTACATCTACACATCACTCTGCAAAAACAGGCCTGATGCTGCCGCTATACTGCAGCCTGCCGCTGCAAAATGTGCAGAAGTCATCAAGAACGCATGTGTTGCAGACTTTGAGACGGAAACTGTTGCAGTTTATGACGGTGAAAATCCTGCTTCGCTTACATTAGTTGCAAAAGCTGCAGAAGGAATGCGGGCCTACGGTATTCAGACAAAAGACCCCCTTACAACTTCTCTGGGTCATCTGATACTGAACAGTGCTCTTGCCTACGAAACCACAGTTTCTGCCTTGGACTATGAAACAATTGCCAAACTTTATGAAATCCTTGTAACAGACAACACCTGGTACCCCCATCCGCAGATTCTGGCTGTCGAAAATGACCGTGTTATCTGGGCATGGACAGTTGCAAGAAGCATTGACTACAGCGTAAATTCTGAAAACACTGCAATAATCAACATCGACTTTCCGCTGGATTCTCCGCACCACATGATAATCAACGGAATCGCCCCCTTTACATCCATTGAAATGCACGGTCTTTCATACCATTCAGCTCCGAACTTTGAAAGTTACAACTCAACCGGTTATGTTTACCAGAGCGGAAACGCTTCGCTGCTGCTGAAGTGCCGTCACCGCGGAACAAACACACTGACTGTACGCCTGTTCCACAAATAGAATTTTGTGTGCTATACTGGAAGCATCATGAAATATCCAGTTAATAACAAACCTCTTCGTTTCGGAGTAATGATCCATGACTTTGAGGAAGAATACACTCTTCCCATCGTTCACGGCGTATTTGATTTCTGCAGCGAACATTCCATCGAATGCATGGTCTTCGTAGTCCGCGGTGACGAAGGGCATCATGCGCCCTACGATTACCAGTACGGTCCGATTGTCCAATACTTTACGCAGGAAAACCTTGACGGACTGCTTATACTGACAAACTGCCAGTGCCAGTTCATGACAAGGGAAGATTTTGAAAGAACTCTTGAAGCCTACAGACCGATTCCGATGGTAAGCATCGGAGCCGAACTGAAGACAACCAGCAATGTTGTTGTCACAGATTCAGAAGCTTTTGAAGAAATGGTCCGCCATGTCATAGACGTGCACAAAAGAAAGCGGCCTCTTCTTGTTTCAACCAATTCCAAATCACCTGACATTATGGCCCGTGAAGCCGCATATCATAAAGTTCTTGCCGAATACGGAATACCTGACACAGAAGATTTTGTTCTGAGGCCGGTCTACAATCTTTCTCAGCTGGACAAACTTATGCAGCGCTACAAATCCAGGGCAGACATCAACTTTGATGCAATCATCTGCTTTGATGACAAAATGGCATTCGGGTGCTGCAACTTTCTGAGCAAAATTGATGTTTCCGTACCTTATGAGGTGATTGTTACCGGCTTTGACGACACACTTACTGCCAAAATGTGCAAACCCACGCTCACTTCCATTTCGCAGAAAGTGGAGGACCAGGGGTATTATGCGGCAGAAATCGCATACAAGCACATAATGGATCCGGACATGCCGCTCAAAACTGAAAGAATCCCGGCACTTCCCCTTTACCGCCAGAGCTGCGGTTGTCTCACTCACACAGACTTTCTTTACAACGCAATAACATCCGTAGGGAAAAAAGTTCCGCTGCTCAAGAATATTTTTCTTCAGGAAGAAGTCAAATATCATCAGGTACGTGAAGAAATCTTTCTTCTGCAGAATTTTACTCAGGCTGTGCAGACAGACATGTCACCGACTTCTTTCAAGCATGTCCTTATTGAACACCTGCGCAAATTTTCCGTCGGAGCCTGTGCCATCTGCCTTTTTCCGCAACCTTTGTTCAATGACTCGGAAACAGGTTGCGTCCTCCCTGATGAAGCACGTCTTTTTGTAGCTTACAACAGTGAAAAAGAATGGCTTTTTGATGACGAACCTCTGAAAATCAATCCCTACAAAAATATTGTTCCGGAAGATCTGTTTCCCCGTGAATGCACCTACAGAGTCGTTCTGCCGTTGTTCAGTCAGCAGCAGTTGTACGGTTACGCATATTTTACCCCCGGAACGATCGATTCGTCATTCTATTCAATACTTTTCAGCATGATTACGAATCAGGTTGCATCCGCTTTTGCCCTTCAGAACGAAAAACGTGAAGCAGAAGCACTCCGTACCGTTTCCTACATGGATGACCTTGCAAAAACTTTCAACCGGCGGGGATTCTTCTTCTACGGGAAACACGCCATAGAAATGGCTCTTGAAATGAATCAGGTTGGAATGGTTTTCTTCGGTGATCTGGACAATCTGAAAGCAATCAATGATACATATGGTCACGCTGCCGGAAACAGAGCAATTCAGGCACAGGCAGAAATTCTCAAGAAAGCATTCCGTTCCAGCGACGTTATAGGGCGGATCGGCGGCGACGAATTCTGTGCCGTTTCCGTAGGCATGCAGGATGATTCTGTTGAAACTGTGCGCGAAAAAATCAGGCAGATTACTGACAGTTGGAATGAAGAATCCGGTGAGGATTTTACAGTTTCCATGAGTATAGGCGGCGTTCCTTTCAGCAAGGAGTCCTTCAATCTTTCAGAGCTTCTGAGTCTTGCCGATGCAGAACAGTACAAAGAAAAGCGTCAAAAAAAGCGGCAGAAATCCGAATAATATAATATGAAGTTTTTTGATTTTGCTGATAAGGGGAAGTCATCCCCGAAAAAAAAATATCCCAGTGTCGGTATAATTTTCTGGATTGTTTTCGCACTTGTTCTGCTGATTCTTTTTCTTGTAAACAGAAATACGATTTTTTCAGTGCTCAAAAATACAGGCTTTTTTACGAAAGTTGTGGGAAATGAGCCGGAATTCATTATCCACCATGAAGTTACAGACGCAGAGAAACAACCTCTTGCCGAACTTGAAATAACTGCAGAGGCTGCTGCAGAAGTTTCGCCGAGAATTGAAGTTACTGCAATTACTTCCCGTCAGGATCAGGCTGAAAAAAATCAGTCTGCGGAAAAACCGGCAGAAACTGCAAAAACTGAAACCACGGAAGTTCAGAAGCCTGCAGAACCGCCGAAGACAGAATCAGCAGCAAAAACAGAAGCAGAGAAACCGGCTGCGCAAGAACCTCAGAAACAGGAAGCAAAAGTACAGGCACCACAAATGGACCAGCATCTTTTCTTCATCCAGATTTCAGAAGACGGAGCTGTCCTTCGGAAGGAATCAGTACGTTCAATTGACAAGACCATTGCTCCGCTTACTGCCGCAATAAAAGCGCTTTTGGCCGGTCCTTCGCAGAGCGAAACTGACAAAGGCTACATTTCCCTGATTCCGGCAGGCACACGTCTCTTGGGTGCTTCTGTCAGCAACGGTGTCGCAACAATCAATTTCAGTGAAGAATTCCGATTCAACAGATACGGCGTTGAAGGCTATTACGGACAGCTTATGCAGGTTGTCTACACGGCCTGTGCTTTCAGCAACATCGAGAGCGTACAGTTTCTCGTAGCTGACGAAAAAGTCGATTTTCTCGGTGAAGCCGGAGTGTATGTGGGAGCCCCTTTGAGCAAGGGCTCCTTCCGCTGATCAGAACTCAGAACAATCCTGAAATGTTTCCGTCATTGTCCACATCAATGGCTGTGGCGGCGGGAACTTTAGGAAGTCCGGGCATTGTCATTATTTCCCCGGCAAGAGGAACAACAAATCCGGCACCGGCATAAAGCTGTACGTCCCGCACGGGGAAAACGTAACCGCTGGGAGCACCGGACAAAGATTTGTCATGAGAAATGGAGTTCTGTGTTTTTGCAATGCAGACCGGAAGATTGCCGAATCCCATTGCGGTAAACTCTGCAAGCTTTTTCTTGGCAGCAGGCGCAAAATCCACATCTTTTGCACGGTAAATCTGAGTGGCGACAGTCCGGATTTTGTCTTCCAAAGACATTTCAAGCGGATACAAAGGCTTGAATTCCGCTTCTGCAGTTTTGTCTTCGCACAAAGCGCAGACAGTCTCGGCCAGTTCGACAGCACCGTCACCGCCTTTTGCCCAACCCTGACAAAGAACACCTTTTACACCCGATTCTTCACATGCTTTCAGAAGCGCGTCAATTTCCTGCTGAGTGTCAGTTACAAACTGATTAACCGCAACAACTACAGAAAGTCCGAACTTTTTGAGGTTTTCAATATGTGTCTTGAGATTGCAGAATCCGTCGAGCATTGCCTTGGTGTTTTCGGCAGACAAATCAGCCTTTGCAACACCGCCATGCATTTTCAAAGCACGGACAGTTGCTACAACGACAGCAACTTCAGGCTTGAGCCCCGCAGAACGGCATTTTATGTCAAAGAACTTTTCTGCACCAAGATCAGCGGCAAAACCTGCTTCAGTAACAACAAAGTCTCCCAGTGCAAGAGCGCATTGTGTAGCATTCACACTGTTGCAGCCGTGGGCAATGTTTGCAAAAGGACCGCCGTGAACAAAAGCGGGAGTTTTTTCCAGAGTCTGCACAAGGTTGGGCCGGATTGCTTCACGCAACAATGCAGCAACAGCACCTGTTGATCCCAACTGCTCAAAGCAGACAGGCTTTTTATCATAAGTTTTTCCGATTACGATTCGGTTCAGACGGCTTTTAAGTTCGTCAATCGTTCTTGAAAGACAAAGCACAGCCATAATCTCGCTGGCAACCGCAATGTTGAAACCGTCCTGTCTTGGAACACCTTCTGCAGGTCCGCCCAATCCCACTACAACAGAACGCAATGCCCTGTCATTCAAATCTACGCAGCGTTTCCATGAAATTGTACGGGGGTCAATTCCCAGTGCATTTCCCTGATGAATGTGATTGTCAATCAGTGCAGCAATCAGATTGTTTGCAATCGAAATTGCATGAATGTCGCCTGTAAAATGCAGATTGATTTCTTCCATCGGAACAATCTGTGCGTAACCGCCTCCGCATGCACCGCCTTTTATTCCGAAACATGGTCCCAAAGAAGGTTCACGAAGGGCCAGAACAGATTTTTTGCCGATTTTCCGCATTCCGTCTGCCAATGCAATGGAAACAGTTGATTTTCCTTCTCCGGCAGGAGTGGGTGTAATGGCGGTTACAAGAACCAGATGCCCTTTTTTTCCGGACTTCTGAAGTTCATACATTTTTTTCAGGCTGATTTTTGCCTTGTAGTTTCCATAAAGTTCATAATCTTCAGAAGAAAGCCCCAAATCTTCCGCAATCTGAGAAATCGGTACAGTCTTGTTTGCGCGAGCAATCTCAATGTCAGTCATCATTTGTCAATCTCCGTTTCAGCGTTTATAAGGTTCAGCGCCTTTGTAAATTGTTGAAGAATCAAGTTCAATAATCGGAATCACAGGTTCTGTATGTTCCATTACCAAGGGATAGCAGCCGGGTCTGAGCAGATGAACTTCTCCGTCCATCTGAACCAGAATATCCTGATCATAATCAATTATGATTTTTGAAGCCTGTCCCATCGTGCAGTATTTTGTGTCGTCCACATGAGAACCGTCATTGAACTCGGATTTTCTTAGCAGTTTGCGGATCAGGGACATTTTCTTTACGGTGCAGAAACAGTCTTCTCTTGGAAGAATACGGTGATCGCTTCCATAGGTTCTGTGTCCCGACACGCCTAAAAGCGCGAATTCCACAGGACTTGAAATTTCTGCCAACTGATTTCCGTCTTTGTCAAAGGTCCGGATTTTTACAGTTTTTGCAGGGAATGAAAAACCGTAGAAAACACAGGCAAGATCCACCCACAGCTGATAACTGTCACCGGGCATGATCCGCTTGGTTTTGTTTGTCATATAGGTTACGAAAGCGTCAATTCCGATGCTTGCAATGTTGAAAGAGTACCAGGGCGGAGTTGCATCAAGACTGTCATATTTGTCTATTCTGCGCTGATTTTTTTTGTCATGGGAGATTCGGCCTTCGTAATAAACTTTTACCGCCCGCTGCAATGACACATGGGAAGGCCTGATAAAACGTTCCAAAGTTTTGTCCAGTGTTCTGTCATCACTGCCGTCGTTTCCGGTGCCGAAAGGAAGGCGGAGCAAAGTCATGTTGTTGCGGATCAGTTCCGCATCTTTGTCAGAAGCAAAGGCCGCTTTTGCCAGTGCAGTCTGAACTTCCAGATGTGTTCCGTCACCGCCCGCCGTAATCAAGAGGTAATTTTTTTCCGGATCAGTTTTTATCCGGTTCAATATTTCTTCAGCATATTTTGATCCGTGTCCGGCATATTCCGTTTTAAAGACGCAGCACTCTGTTACAGCAGAACAGACAGGCATTTTCCCGGCTTTTTTTCTGTAATCTGAAAGAATCGCCTGATTCATTGCCGCAACTTTCGGTCTTGTAAATCCGCCTGCAGCAGGGTTTGCAATTATTGCAAGAATCAGTTTTTTACCCTGCCAAAGATTTGAAGCCTGTACGACAGGTTTTATGTTTTCGGCAAGAAATTCGGGTGTAAATGAGGTCAGTTTCATAATCAGCAGTATAAATTGAAAAAAGAAAAAAAGCAATTTTGCAGTAATCTTGTAAATCTTTATATAAAGTTATATACTACTGTGACGCATTATGACATTCGTTGTTAATTTGTCAAAACAAGAGAAAATGTTGTCTACGGAGACCTTATAATGGAAAAAACACTCCCTAAAATGCTGCAGGCAATTGCACTTGCACATCCGAACACACCGGCACAATATTCAAAGAACAAAGACGGTAAATTCGAAAAAATCACATACTCAGAATATTTTGATACAGCACTGAACTTCGGGGCCGGTCTTCTTTCTCTGGGAATTCAGAGAGGGGATCACATCGGTCTGATTTCTGACAACCGCAAAGAATGGCAGCAGGCAGACATGGGACTTCTTGCAATCGGTGCAATCGATGTTCCCCGTGGCTGTGATGCTACAATTCACGACTTACAGTACATTCTTACAACAGCGGAATGCCATACTGTAATTGCAGAAAATCCCCGTCAGATTGAAAAAATCCTGGGAATCAAGGAAAACCTGCCTTTGGTTGACCGGATCATCTGTTTTGACCCGATTCCCGAAGGAATTGACAGCAAAGGTGTTGAACTGCTGACATTTGCAGACATCATTCAGAAAGGAACAGAATACCGCATTGAAAATCCTGCAACCATTGAAGACGAACTTTCAAAAGGTCAGGACACAGATCTTGCAACTCTGATTTTTACGTCAGGAACAACTGGTGAGCCCAAAGGTGTTATGCTGACACACGGAAACTTCATTGCTCAGCTGCCGGATCTTATGCCCCGTATTTACCTTGATCCGGGAGACATCATCATCTGCGTGCTTCCCATCTGGCATGCTTTCCAGCGTGCCTGCGAATATGTTGCCCTTTCTCAGGCCGGATCCTTGGCTTATTCAAAGCCGGTCGGTTCTGTCCTGCTTGCAGATCTTGCAGCAATCAATCCCCAGATCATGCCTGCAGTACCCCGTGTTTACGAAGCCCTTTACGACGGAATCATGCGTGCAATGCGCAAAACCGGCGGTATTGTCCTGAACATGTTCAAGTTTTTCCTGGCTGTTTCAAAACTTCAGTGCCGCATCTCAAGAACTTTGTTCAGAAAGAAAGCACGTTTCTCAAATGATTATATCGTTCTCAAATGGATTCTTCTGTTCATCCCGTGGATTCTTCTTTCTCCCCTGAAAGCATTGGGAAGCGCACTTGTGTTCAAGAAAGTCCGTGCAAAATTGGGAACATCATTCCGTGCAGGTGTTTCCGGCGGCGGTGCATTTCCTCCTGTCATCGATGAATTCTTCTGGGCTTGCGGTGTAAAAGTCGTGGAAGGTTACGGTCTTACAGAAACATCTCCTGTTGTTGCAGTACGTCCCATTGACGACCCGATTTTCGGAACTGTCGGCAAGCCCCTTAATCCCATGGAAGTGCGCATTGTAAGTGACGAAGACGGCAGCGTTCTTCCCGCCGGCAAGAAAGGTATCGTTCAGGTACGCGGCCCCATCGTCATGCAAGGTTACTACAAACGTCCGGATCTGACTGCAAAAGTTATCGACAAAGACGGCTGGTTTGATACAGGCGATATCGGTATGCTCACACTGGACGGAGAAATTGTTCTCCGCGGACGAATGAAAGACACGATTGTTCTTCGCGGCGGTGAAAACGTTGAACCGCTTCCCATTGAAATGAAGCTTACCGAATCACGTTATGTGTCACAGGTAATCGTAGTCGGACAGGATATGCGCGTTCTTGGAGCGCTGATCATTCCTTCAAAGGACGACCTGGTCATTTACGCCCGTGAAAACTACATTCCTTATGAATCATACAGTGATCTTCTGACTCGTCCGGAAATCATCAAAATGTTTGAAAACGAAATTGCAACTCTTGTAAACAGCAAGACCGGATTCAAATCCTTTGAACGTGTTTCCTGCTTTACTCTGCTTGAAAAGCCTTTTGAAGTCGGTGTTGAACTTTCTGCAAAACAGGAAATCATGCGCTATAAAGTCAGTGAACTTTACGCAAAACAGATCAGTGCAATGTTCAAAGAAGAATAGAATAAGGAATCAAAACTTAATAACTTGCGGAAAAGATAACTGTCTGAGGCAGTTATCTTTTTTTATGGCATTCTGTGCAACCTGTAATATGAACATGCCGTTTGCCGTTCTCCCGCAAAAACAGGTGGGCATCCAGATGTCCCTGCAGAGGAACATTTTTATGGCACACCGGACAAGTCCGAATTACTCCCGGTTTCGGGACAGGATAGCAATAAGGACACCCGTGAATCGTGCAAGCCTGATCTTTCGGGTCACTGCCTTTATAAACACGGGATACGATGTTTTCTCCGGCATAAAGATCTGAATTGCAAAGGGGACAATTGGAATGTTTTTCCCCTTTGCTCATCTGTTTTTTCTGACGCTTTCTCTCTGCTTCTTCCTGACGCCGGGCTGCCATTCGGCTTCTGTACAAAAATCCCAAAGAAAGAAAAAACAGCAGACAGACAAGAGCTGTCAAAACAACCGGAATCAGATTATTCATGAAAGATTGCCCGACTGAACATATTTGCAGGCAACATTGATTGCTTCGATCATGCTTACGGCACTTGCCTGATTTTTCCATGCAATGTCAAAAGCAGTACCGTGATCCACAGAAGTCCGCAGAACCGGCATTCCGCAAGTTATTGAAACAGTACGTTCAAAATCCACCATCTTTGTGGCAATGTGTCCCTGATCGTGATACAAAGACAGAACGCTGTTGAAACGTCCCTGCAATGCCTGATGAAAAACGCTGTCTGCGCTTATCGGGCCGGTAATCTGTATTCCTCGCTGCTGAAGCTCTGACACGGCGGGTGCAATCTGTTCCACTTCTTCCATTCCGAAAAGCCCATGTTCTCCTGAATGGGGATTCAGTCCTGCCACTGCCATCACACCGTCTTTGACACCCAGCTGATTCAGGGCAGCTTTGCAGCGTTCCACATAATCCACAATCAGTTCCCGTGTAATAAGACCTGGAACTTGAGCCAAAGACACATGCCTTGTCAGAAAGAACACCCGCATTCCACGGACTTCAAAAAGCGTAAGCGGGTCTTTTACACCGGTGATTTCCGCAAAAAGTTCTGTATGTCCGATAATCGGAATGCCTGCAGCACGGACTGATTCCTTGTTGATTGGAGCCGTTGCCACAGCAGCAACCTTGTGTTCCATTGCCAGTTCTGCAGCCTTACGGACGTATGCAACTCCCGCTTTTCCGCTTGCAGCAGAAACAATGCCTTTTTCAAAAGACTCAGCATTCAGAACAGGAATATTGATCACATTGATTATTCCCCGTTCAAAAACTCCCTCCGACGGTTCAGAAACTTCATAAAGCTGAACAGGCAAATCCGCAAGTTTTACAGCTTCTGCAAGCACCTGACTGTCACCTGCAACAACACAGCGGCTGTTCATAAGAACTGATTCATCACATAAAGCTTTTACTACGATTTCAGGGCCGATACCGGAAGGATCGCCCATTGTTACTGCTATCAAAGGTTTGTCTGTATTTGTCATGTAACAAAGTATATTCCTAAAAATGCAAGTTTTCCACAGCTTTTACAGCTTTTCCACAGGTTATAAACGGGTTTTCACCAATTTATTGACAATTCCACCGCTAGAACTTATACTTAGCGAAAATCAGAGTTAAAAACATAAGACACAATAATCAGGTATCCAGCATTTTGGAGCGGGAGGGTTCCAGAATGTGTAAAAGCTGCCCCAGGTTCAGTATTGTTCCTGCATGGCAGCTTTTTTTTGCAAACAGCCAGAATGTCGGGTTTCCATAATTATAAAAATACTTGAATGTACTATCAGAAAAATCACGACAATTCGCCACGCTGAAGGGAATTTGTATAGGCTGCGTACATTTTCCTTCGTAAAATGTACTTGCCAAACCTTCAGAGTGGCTCTGTTGTCGCTGGATTTTTCCTACCGTACATTCAAGTATTGCAATTATTTTAAAACCCGACATTCAGTCCAAATATTCTTTCTGTCCGTGAGGAGATATTCACGTAAAAAAAGCCCGACCCATGTACCGCAAAAGTACAAAGGCCGGGCTTTCAGTTACAACGTCTGTTTTATTTTGACAGCAGACGGTTCATGCGTTTGACAAAATCAGCAGGATCCTTGATTTCAGCACCGTCAACCAACAAAGCCTGATCAAGCAGAACATTTGAAAGGTCTGCAATGTATTCATCATCAGCGGAATCACGAAGAGAAGAAACAAGAGGATGATCTCCGTTTACTTCAAGAATCGGTTTTACACCGTCACCGAATCCGGACTGACCCATTGCCTTCATCATGCGTTCCATCTGCAGAGAAGGATCGTTTTCGTCCACAACAATGCAGGAAGGTGATTCAGCAAGGCGTTTTGAAAGCACAACATCTTTGACACGGTCAGCAAGAGCAGCCTTGATTTTTTCCACAACCGGCTTGAACTCAGCTTCCTTTTTCTCAGCTTCTTCCTTGTTTACTCCCAGTTCCTCATCACTGCCTGCGCGGTTTACAGCTTTGAGATCAAAATCCTTGTATTTTTCAAGAGCGGGAATAACAATGTCATCAATTTCATCAGCCATGATGAGCACTTCAAAACCTTTTGCCTTGTAAGCCTCAAGCAGCGGTGACTTGCGCAGATTCTGTTCGTCAGTTCCGGTAATGTAGTAGATAGCCTTCTGGTCTGTCTTCATGCGGTCAACATAATCGGCAAAGCTTGTCCAGTTTCCCTCCCCTGTACCGCTTTCATCAGTGCTTTTGAAGCGGATGATTTCGCACAAAGTTTCCCGGTTTTCAAAATCGGAGTACAGTCCTTCTTTAAGAGGACGATTGTACTGACTGACGAATGTATTCCATTTTTCAACAGCGGTTTTGTTTGTCTCGCTCATTTCAACAGGTTTTCCGTCTGCATCAGTTCCGGCATCTTTCTGCGCTTTAAGAGCTTTTGCAGCAGCATCACCCATTTTTTTGAATTCACTGAGCAGTTTTTTTACGGAAGCAGTTTTTATGTTGCTGAGGATTCTGTTCTGCTGCAGAATTTCGCGGCTTACGTTCAAAGGCAAATCTTCGCTGTCAATGATACCGCGTACAAAACGCAGGTAAGCAGGCAGAAGTTCCCGGTCATCATCAGTAATGAAGACACGTTTTACATAGAGTTTTACGCCGCTTTTGTAATCAGCCTGATACATGTCAAAAGGTGCACGCTCAGGAACATAAAACAGTGTGGTATATTCCTGGCTTCCTTCTGCATGGGTGTGCACATAACTCAGCGGGTCAGAACTGTCATGAGAAATGGTTTTGTAAAAATCATTGTAATCTTCTTTTTTAAGTTCGCTTTTTGAACGCTTCCACAGGGCACTTGCAGTGTTGATTTTGTCCACTTTGTTTTCGCTGCCGGTTTCTTTTCCCTTGTCATCATATTTTTTCTGTACATAATGCAGATAAATCGGGAAAGCAATATGATCGGAGTAACGTTTGATCAGTTCTTCAATCTTCCAGCGGCTTGCATAAGCTTTGTCTTCGTCGTTCAAATACATAACGATGGCAGAACCGTGGGTTTCGGCTTTGTCAAAACCATATTTTGCGGCAACTTCATCAGTTGGAGCCAGTTCATCAACATCGTAGCTGTTGGTTCCTTCGCTTGACCAGCGGTAAACTGCAGATTCACCGGCCTTGCGTGTAATCACGTCAATTTTCTTTGCTGCCATGAAAGCGGAATAAAATCCTACACCGAACTGACCGATCAGTGCAGAATCTTTTTTTGCTTCAGTTTCAAGTTTTTCAAGGAATGCCTTTGTTCCGGAGCGGGCAATCGTACCCAGATTGTTGTCCAAATCCTCTGCATTCATACCGATTCCGCTGTCCTGAACAACCAGTGTGTTTGCAGATTCGTCAAAAAGAATTTCTATGCGCGGATCAAAAGCCACATTTTTGAATGAATCATCAGAAACCGTAAGATATTTCAGTTTGTCCAATGCGTCAGATGCATTTGAAACAATTTCGCGAAGAAAAATATCTTTGTTTGAATAAAGTGAATGAATGATGAGCTTCAGAAGCTGTGAAACTTCTGTCTGAAACTGATGTGTTGCCATGATTTCAATAACCTCTTGTCAATAATTGATGCGTTACTATGAAAATACAAAAAAATTCCGAAAAGGGCAAATTCTTTGACTTCCGAAAATTTTTCCCGTTGTCGCAGAACGTAATCAAATTTATACTGATTGAATCAAATCTTTTTATCAGGAGCCACAAATTGGCAAAAGAACCATCTGAAGTTTACTTCACGAATTTCCGCACTACCCAGTCAGAAAATCTCCTGCAGAAACTTGCACGCCTTGTAAAAAAAGCCGGCATTGAAAACATTGATTATCAGGATAAATTCGTTGCCATAAAAATGCATTTCGGAGAACCGGGAAATCTTGCATTCCTTCGCCCGAATTTTGCGAAAGTCATTGTTGACATCGTAAAAGCAAAAGGCGGAAAACCTTTTCTTACCGATTGCAATACACTTTATGTAGGCGGACGAAAAAATGCTCCCGATCATCTGGATGCCGCTGCCACAAACGGATTCAATCCTCTTTCAACAGGATGCCATGTAATTATTGCTGACGGTATAAAAGGTACAGACGAAGCTTATGTTTCTCTGGAAGACACACCATGTGAATTCATCAAAAGTGCAAAAATCGGTCAGGCTGTAATGGATGCTGACATTTTTATTTCGTTGAGTCACTTCAAGGGCCATGAATCAACAGGATTCGGCGGTGCCATCAAAAACATCGGTATGGGATGCGGTTCCCGGGCCGGAAAAATGGAAATGCACGCTGCAGGCAAACCTCATGTAAGTGCGCCGCAGTGCGTAGGATGCGGATTGTGCGCTAAAAATTGTGCCCATGATGCAATTTCTTTTGCACCGGATTCCATCGGGCGCAAAAAAGCAGGCATTGACCACAACAAGTGCGTAGGATGCGGACGTTGCATCGGAGCCTGTCCGAAAGATGCTGTGCATCCCGGTGCTGACGATTCCAATGAAAAACTGAACTGCAAGATGGCCGAATATGCACTGGCAGTCTGCAAAGACAGACCCTGCTTCCATGTTTCCGTGGTAATGGATCTTTCGCCGAACTGTGACTGCCATTCCGAAAATGATGCGCCTTTCGCACCTGACGTAGGAATGTTCGCCTCATTTGACCCGATTGCTCTGGACAAAGCCTGTGCCGATGCGGTAAACGCAATGCCGGCTTTGGCTGGCTCTGTACTGGATGAAGTGGAGAAAGTGGGCAACGATCATTTTACGAACATTCATCCCACTACAGACTGGACAAGTCAGCTTGCCCACGGTGAAAAAATCGGGCTTGGTCAGCAGGCTTACAAACTTATCAGGATTTGACGGATCTGATTTTCGGAAAACTTGTCCAAAAATGCTGAACTTTGATCAGCGTATTTGAACTTGTATCCGGCTGCTGAAAGGAATACGAATTCTGTAGAGCGTCTCCGGCCATGACAGACGGAGGCGCTTGTCATTTATTTCAAGCTTTTCAATCAGCGGCTCTGCAGAATCACTGTCAGAGTCTTTTTCCTTTACAAGAATTGTCCCCAAATTTCCTGCCTCAATCCGATTTTGACAAAACACAGGTTTTTCAAGTGTAATCAGCGTAAAATATGCCTGACGCTCTGAAGTGACAGAATCTGTTACAAGAAAACCGTTTTTCAAATCAAAATGAACCGATCTGCAGTATTTTTCCGGGCGGCTTTCCTTTGGCCAGGCAGCCTCCAAATCCATTGTCAGATCCATTCCATTTTCATCGGCAGCATATTCCACGTTTTTTGCACAGAATTCCGCGCCGTCCTGCTGCATGATTCCTTCAAAATTGGACACATTGTGGTAAAGGCTCTGCATTGTCCAAATCTCATAACGTCGGGCAGAAAATGTCTTCTGTGAATAAGTTTCTACACCCAGGTCAATTATGAAAGGCCTCTCATTCTTGTATAAAGTAAAACTTCCCGTGTCATTGTGATTATGGCAGTCATTGTTGCCGCCCGCTTTAACTGCAAGAGCATAAGCCCCTTCTTTCCGGATATAGAGTCCCGTACTCGGATAAGAAATGTCTTCACTTACGCAGCTGCAGAATCCCGCTTTTTCAGGCTGACATTTTTCCTGAACGCCTTTGTCAATTTCTGACAAAAGTTCCGGTGCTGCGCAAAGTTCCTGAACAAGATAAAAAAGATTCAAAGTTTCATTTGATGAAGATGCAATGGGAGCTCCGCCTTCTTTGTAAACTGAAAGCCAGTCATTTCCTGCAAAATTCATAAGGCGGAGACTGCTTACCCGCTTTCCGAAAAGGTATTCCCTCATTCCGCAGCGACCTGCCACAGCCGCACAGTCCGAAAAATTGAAGAAGTAAGGGCCGCCTGCATGCATGTTCACAATGTACTCGGCAATGTTCACGATTTTTCTGTTGCTGTACAGCTGACCGAAAACTCCGGAACTTCCGCCTGTTGCTCCGCAGAACACTTCCATTGAATTGAAAAGGCAAAGTCCTGCATGACGGTAATATTGGGCGCCTTCGCTGCAGCAGCCGTCATCACCGTAACCGTCAAGAAAGCGGTCTGTACTGAAGGCGGCCCGCATCAGAATGCTTTTTCTGACAGATTCGTCTTCAAGGATTCCCGGCAGAAAAGCGGCAATAAGCACATTCTGTGTGCACCACACTGTCCAGTTCAGTGTTGACTGGCCGTCGTAACCCATCCACCAGAATGTGTATGAAAGATAGGGATCAAAAATGCGGGTTTTAAGTTCACGGCGGATTCTTGCAGTAATTTCAGTGCTGACTGAATCAAGCTGTCTGCCAAGAAGGTAATGAATCATTGCAAGCTGGCAGCCTGTTTCGCAGGAAAACAGATCCAGTACAGGCCGGTCTGAACACGGCAGAGGAAGCTGCGGCGTATCACGCACATAAGAATTGTGTGCCGGAAGCTGCCATCCGCTTTCTTCTGCAATTGCAAACACTCCGTCTATAACATCGTCAATAAACCGGCCTTTCTGCTCGATGAATTCCGCAAGAACAAGCACATTCAGTCTGGTTCTTCTTGCAAAATATGCAGCTTCGTAGCGGACCCGGTTTCCGGTTCGGACAAAATCAAGAAAAGCAGTAGCCGGAATCGGTTCAAAAGGCCGGCCGATGAATTGTTCTGCTTCTTTTATGATGCGGTCGCACATGGTTCTGTCAAAACCTGATGCAGAAATAATCCCGGCCTCTTTAAGCGGATCAAAATCCTTCAGAGGAAAATCGACACTTTTTGCAGCGTCTTCAAAAAGATTGCTCATGAAAATCAGTCCAGAATGACCTGGCAAGTATTGTTCGTGCGGTCAAAAATCATTGTATTGGCAAAACCAGTGCAGCCGTCTGCATAGAACATGTCAGTCGGGGCGGCAAATTCAGTATGTGCGCATACAACTGTGTACTTGTGACTTCCGCGGTAAACATTCCATGCTTCAATCTGTTCCGGCGGCAAGGGATTTCCTGTGATTACCGAAGTCACAGGCACGTACTCAATTTTGCAGGGAATTGTTGCATCCAAAAAGATTACGGCACTCATGCATGCAAAACCTTTTTTCGTCAGTTCCACAATGGTACTGTCGTTTATCGAAGCTTTGTTGTAATGCCGCGAAACCAGCGTACGCTTCATGTTTACGCCTTCGTTGCGTCCGAAGCGCATTATTGCACGGGTCTTTTTTCCTGAATAGAACACGGAACGGTTTTCCGGGAAAGATTTTCCTCCGTCACTGAAATGGAAGAACTGTCTGTAAGTGTGTTCCTTTCCGTCATCCTGAGTAAAAAACTCATCCAGAATGAGAATAATGTACGGTTTGATTACAAGAACACGTCTGTTGACGAAAACACCGCATTTCGGAAGATAACCTGTGTGTCCGCCTTCAAAGTATGTATAATTTTCCGTATCTATGCACTTTTGGTTCACCGGCCGGCAGAATTCCTTGCTTGACCAGCTGTCAACCCAAGCGTTGTACGTTTCTCCGTCTACACTGACTGTATTGTGCGCGGCAGGGCCCTTGAACTGATAGCGTTCGTCTTTCGGAACATAGGTAAAGCGGCCTGAATCCACAAGAATGTCTTCTCCACCGGAAAAAACATCCAGATGAAGCTGATCGCTGTGTCCATGGCCGGCACCCAAAGTTCCGCAGTGAAAGTGCACGTATGTGTCATTGATGCAGCCTTCTTTGGGCGTTTTGATGCGGGCATACATATTGCCGCTCTGAGAAAAGAATTTTGCATCGGAATCCGGTTCTGCCCTGTCCATGGCGGCATATTCCAAAGCAGCTTTATAGCCGGTGTCCCAAATCGTATCAAAATCAAATTCGGCAGGAGACCATACGCTGATTTTCGGATTTTTGAAGAACCAGGCACCGCGGCAGACATTCCAGCTTACATCAAGGTCGTCACTGTCACCCATCATTATCTGATGACAGTCCGGCTTCTGGAACCATGAAGCGGCGATGCACATTTTTTCAACTTTTTTTTCGACTACAGAAGGAATTGCAACAGCATTGCGCCGGGCAAGAACAAGCACATCCAAAAAATCATGAAGTACTTCATTGTGATACATGGGACTCTGTTCCCACTGCATTCCGTCTGCATAAACCTGAGTAATGATTTCCTGCTCAAGACGTTTCAAAGCGGTATGCACAAAAGAATCATCATCAAGAAAAAGCCCGGCCATAAAAAGACCGTGGTTGGCAAGAACACCCCAGTTGCTGATTCTGTTGAAAGGTGAATAGGAATCTACGATATATTGAGCATGTTCGCGGACACTCTGCACAAAAATGTCTTTGACTTCCTGACTGATCAGGGATTCGCCCCGTTCTGTTGCTGTAAAGATAAAATATGCTTTGAGCCAATACTCAAGGCGGAAACCGGCTTCAATAGTACGCCATGCAGGTGCACACTCGGGATTTTCCCGTTTTATCCGCGTTACCCAATCAACAAGCTGATCACAGAAAGTTTTTACATATTGCTCATTGCCGTTGACTGCAAAAGCCTGTGCCATGCAGATCCAGTAGCGCATTCTGTTCAATGCGTAAGTCCGTTCCGGATCATCACCGTTCTGGGCAAGCCAATCAACCGGGCCGTCAAAATGCATGGGAAAAAAAGTGCTTTCCAAATCCCAGCGACAATCAAAAATAAAAGTATTATCACACGTTTCGTCTGCTTTGCGAATAACGAGCTCGCAATCTTCAGGGTATTTTTCTTTTACAAATGCGACTATATCGTTGAACTCTTCTTTTTCAAAAAACCAATGCATTTTGTGTCAAATTCCTTTATTTAAATACTAGCCAAAAAAACTTTGAATTTCAAGAAGTCCGCATCGAACTTCATCAGAAACCCAGTTTTTCTGTGTACCAGTCCGTATTTTCAGAACATTCCTTCCAACCGGGATTTCCTGATTTTACAAAATTTGACCAAGCATCTGTCATTCTGTCAGAAAGCTGATAATCTTCGGCAGTCATCGGCCGCCAGCAGCGGTCCAAGGTTCCGAATACGTACCACAATTCTGACGAATGAAAAGAGCCCCAGTCATCACCGGGCAATCTTCGTGTAAAGAAATAGGAATATACTTTGCCCTGGCGGTTCTGTCTGAGGCGTGCAAAAGCAATGTTGCTCTGATAAAGCACATTGTCTTTCATGTCACTATTTTTGTCATGTACAAAAATGTCGTCCCTGGTGCAGCCCAACATGTACGGAATGCCGGGTTCAGAAGCTGATTCCAAAACGGCGTCACAGTTTTCAGGAAGTCCATAACCGCCCGCAACTGGTCCCATGCAGAAAATTGTGCCCAAAAGTTTTTCGCCTGACTGCATGAAAGGATAATTCAAAGCTCTGAGTTCTTCGCCGCTCAGACTGATAAAGCTGTCAAACGAAAGTCCCTGTTTCTCAATAAAATCAGTATAAGCTTTCTGAACCAGTTCTTTGTCAGCACCGGCAAGAAAAGGTCCTTTGTACCCGGCCGCACTCTGCATTATGGCACCGGCAATTTTTCCCTTTGTAAGCGGCGAACTGATAAGATTACGTACGCTCATTCCGCCTGCCGACTGACCGAAAACAGTGATTTTCTGCGGATTGCCGCCGAAAGCCCTGCAGTTTCTGTAAACCCAGTCCAAAGCCGCAATCTGATCCAAAGTGCCGTAATTTCCACTGTTGCCGTTCCGACGGTCAAGTTCAGGATGTGTAAGAAAGCCCAAAATTCCCAAACGGTAATTAATGCTTACAAAAATTACACCCCGTTTTGCGAAAGCTTCTCCGTCAAATTCAGACTCGCTTGAATAGCCGTTTATGAACGCGCCGCCATGAATCCAAAAAGCTACAGGAAAACCATCTGCATTTTCAGGTGCAGATTTGGGAATCCAGATATTGAGATAAAGACAATCTTCACTTTGGGGAACAGCAAAATCCGGATTGCTGAAAAACTCTTTACCATATCCGCTGTCCGAAGGTTCTGTTCCTTCCTGAAAGCATTTTGCCCCGAAAGTATCGGCTTTGCGTACACCGGACCATGGTTCCATGGGTTCCGGCGGCATAAAGCGCAGATTTCCTAGCGGCGGCTTTGCATAAGGTACGCCTTTAAAAACAAAGGCATTGTCTGTTTCAATGCCTTCAAGAATTCCTTCTGTTACTGTTAACTGTTTCATCACCAGTAAGTGTCCCAGTTTTTGGTAAGACGCGTCAAGGCTTCCATGTAAAAATAATCGCCCCAGCTGACACATTCATCTACGCCTTCAGGTGTACATGTGTTGTAAGGGGACTTTTTGCTGTAAGTTCCGTGAAGAAGCAGACCGTTCGCTTTGTCACCGGGCTTTACCGCATAACCGTCTGCCAAAGACTTGAGCAGCTGGCGTGCAACAATTCTGTAGTTTTCTGCCGCACCGGGAAGCTGTTCCTGAATCAGATCAGCCATCTGCAAAAGGCCGCAGGCAGCGATTGCACCGGATGAGGAGTCCCGCGGCTCATCGCTGCCATCCTGGAAAATCAGATCCCAATATGGAACCAAATCCTGCGGCAACCGCTTGAGAAAATATGCGGCAACAGAATCAAACAAAGAAATATAAGAAGCATCAGGAACATATTTGTAAGCAAGCGCTATGCCGTACACAGCCCAAGCCTGTCCCCTTGCCCAAGAAGAATCATCTTTATAACCCTGACAAGTTGCCCCGTGAGAAGGACTTCCGTCTTCAGGATTCATGAAGAATGTATGATAAGTAGAAAAATCCTTGCGGAAAGAGTTTGCAAGACATGTTTTGATATGCGTGTCTGCCACATGTTTCAGCCGTTCATTGCCGTTCTGGGTATATGCCCAGCGGAGCAAAGGAACGTTCAGCAGACAGTCAATGATATATCTGTAATTTTCAGGCTCGCCCATTGCACCCCAAGCCTGAATGAATCCGCCTTTTTCCTGAAAACGTGCAGCCAGCTGGTCCGCAGCCAGAAGTGCCGCTTCTTTTGCAAGCTGATTTCCGGTCAGTTTCCAGGCAGACACACAGGACGGAGAATACAAAAATCCCATGTCGTGATGATCCACAGCAACCTTGTTTGTAATGCGGCGGTAAAAACTGTCTACAAGCTGTTCTGCCGCAATTTTGAAACAAGGTTTCTGAGTGCGTTCCCAGGCAAGCCAGATTTCTCCGGGCCAAAAGCCGCAGGTCCACTGATCATTGGCGCAAGCCGGATAAACTCCGTCCACACTTGAATGATTCTGACATTTTCCTGCATAAACAGGCAGATTTTTCTCCACCTGACTGACTGCAGAATCCAGAGCTGTCTCTGCTTCTGCCAAAGAAATCTGAGCTTTTTCTGAGAAAGGTAAAATCATCCTTTGATACCTGAACTTGCAATACCTGCTACGAAGAATTTCTGGAGACTCAAGAACACTACCAGAACCGGAATCAATGCAACAACACTGGCTGCCATAATAAGTCCGTACTCGGAAGAATACTGGGAAATGAACATGCGCAAACCGATCTGAATTGTTTTGAGTTCAGTCTTTGTCAGATAAATCATCGGTCCCAGGAAGTCGTTCCAAGTTCCTACGAAAGCAAAGATTACCAACGTAGAAAGTGCCGGCTTTGACAAAGGCAGCATAATCCGTGAATAAATGCGGTATTCGTTCATACCGTCTATTCGAGCGGCCTCGCAAAGTTCGTCAGGAATGGACTGGTAGAACTGGCGCATCAGGAACACTCCGAAAGCCGAGAAAGCCTGCAGACATATGATTGCCAAATGGGTATTGTTCAGATGGAACCCGCGCATCATGATGAACTGGGGAACCATGTAAACCTGCCAAGGCATTGCAATTGTTGAAATATAACAGAGGAAAAGAATCTTCTTTCCTTTGAAATTCAGTTTTGCAAAAGAATATGCTGCGAAACTGGATGTGAACATCTGCAGAAGTGTTACGATAAGTGTAAGTTTTGCAGTGTTGAAAATGAATTTTCCCAGAGGAATTGTCTGCCAGATTTCAACATAGTTTGACCAGCGCGGTTCCTTCGGAATCCATTCAATCGGGTATTTGAAAACATCCTTATCCCATTTGAGAGAAGCGGAAAGCATCCATACAAAAGGAATCAGCGTAAGAATTGCGGTACAAATCAGTACAAAATATACAAACACCTTCCAGACTGTGTCGCCTTTATAATTTTTCTTGATATCAGGAGTTTGCATACTTCTTTTCTCCTCTGAACTGAATGAGTGTAACTACAAGAACCAGCAGGAACAGAATCATTGCAACTGCACTTGCGTAGCCCAAATCCCACTCAATGAAAGCTTTGTTGTAGATGTAATAAACAAGAACCAGTGTTGATGAACCGGGGCCACCCTGTGTAATCATGTAAATCTGGTCATAAACTTTGAAACACTGAATAGTAAGCATTACAACAACGAAGAAAGTTGTAGGACGAAGCTGAGGCAGTGTTACGTGCCAGAACTGCTGTATACGGTTTGCACCGTCAAGTGTTGCAGCTTCGTAAAGCTGTGCACTGATTCCCTGAAGTCCTGCCAGATAAATGATCATGTAATAACCGGCACTTTTCCAGACACTGAACAGAATTACGGTGAACATAGCCCAGTTCTTGTCTGCTGCCCAACGGGGAAGACTTTCTGCCGGGAAGCCCAAAGCCTGAAGCAGCTGGTTTACAGGACCTTTTGCAGGGTTGAAAAGCATGTTCCAAACAACTGCAACCGCAACCAATGAAGCAACATAGGGAAAGAAGTTGACCGTACGGAAAAAGTTGCGGGCAACAATCTTCTGGTTGAGCATGATTGCAAGCATCAGAGATGCAATTACAGTAAGCGGAACAACCGCCAATGAATATACAATTGTATTTTTAAGGGAAGTAAGGAAAAGTTTGTCCTTCCACAGATTTACAAAATTGTCAAAGCCCACCCATTCAATAGGTGCGCTGGATCCGTTCCATTTTGTAAATGCCAGATAAACAGCAAAAAGAATCGGACCGAGTGTGAATACAGCAAATCCCAAAAAGTTGGGCATAATAAAACTGTATGCGACCAAATTATCTTTTATTCTTCTTTTTTTAAGTGATTTGGACAGATCGTTTGTCATAGGAATGAGTCCTTTGAAAAAAGGCGCCGCCTTTTGAGCAGCGCCTCCAAGTCAGTCAGTTGTTATTTACCGAGAATGTCTTTTACTTCGGCAGTCATTGTGGCAATACCTTCATCAATTGTGCAGTTCATTGTCATAATGTTGTCGTGTGAGCGGTTCAGAGCCTGTTCAACCTGAGAAACTTTCGGGTTGTATCCGATTTCCAGGAATGAAGCATAAACCTGCAGTGCTTCTTTTGAGTTTGCATCTGCGGGGAATCCTTCCATTTTTGCAAGGATTTCTGCAACATCTTCGTTCAGGATACCAGGGAATGTTCCTGTTTCTGCCAGGATTTTTGCACCTGCTTCACCACAGATGAAAGATACGAATTTGAGAGCTTCATCTTTGTGTTTTGAAGCAGAGCTTACTGCAACACCAGTAATTGTACCGATTGTTGTTCCTGCTTTTGTTCCTACAGCGTGAGGAAGTTTAACAATACCCCAGTTCTGAACTTCTGTTTTTCCGGCTTTGATCTGTCCGATCAGTGTAGGAATGAACCATGAACCCATCTGCATCATTGCTACTGAGTTGTTGTAGAAAACACCGGAGTAGTGTGTGCTTGTTGTTTTGAGTTCTGCATAGTCCATACAGATTCCGTCTTTCTGCTGAGCAATGATGCGCTCGTAGTAGGGTTTCAGGAAGTCATACGGAGGTGTAAGAGCAGTGTTTTTTCCGTCCAGGAAAGCTGCACACTGAACCATTGATCTCCATGTGTGGTAGTGAGATCCGTAAACTTTGTTAGCACCTGTTCCGCTTGTCATTTTGCGAGCCAGTGCATCAAAGTCTTCCCATGTCATGTCGTTTGAAGGATATGCAACGCCAGCAGCGTCGAACAGGTCCTTGTTGTAGAACACAACGTTGAAGTCACTGCGGAAAGGCAGTTCGTACAGGTTACCGTTGATTGTTACCTGATCAGCAAGACCTGCATACTGTGACAGATCAATTTTGTTTGTCTTTACAAAGTCGTTCAGGCTGAGCAGCTGGTTTGCATTAACCAGTGTTGCATAACCGGGAACGTCTTTGATCATTGCAACGTCAATAGAATCGTCACCACCTGTCAGCTGTGTGCTGAGCATTGTCTGATATTCTGCTGAACCAAGATCGAGTGTTTCAATCTTGATTCCGGGGTTTGCAGCTTCGAATGCATCGATGAGAGGCTGATAGTAAACTGTAGAAGCCAAATCCCACAAAGCCCATTTTAATGTAACAGTATTGTCAGCGGCTTTTGTTTCTTTTTTTCCGCCTGCAAATACCATGCCCATTGCAAGTACCAGTACCATAAGTACCAAAGCAAATTTTTTCATAGGTCCTCCTTGTATAAACCTTGATTGTATCTTAAAGGCGAAAATCTGATTTTTACATACAACTTTTATATAAAAAAAATGTAAAATTTTATTTTTTTGGATTCATCTATAAATTCCGAATGTTCCAACGAAAATTTTTGAATATGACTGACCAAATTTTTACATTGACTTTGAACTTTTGCCGTTCTAACCTTGAACTGAGGATTTCAGGCCCTGACCGACCGTACAAAGTCGGCCCCGATTCCTGAATTTGGAGTATATTTATGGAAGAAAAACGCGTTATTCAGAACTTTGTCAGCGATATTCACAACGATGATTATCAGCTGAATTTTATTGATCCGCACTACACAGTCCAGAACATGATCTGTGATGCAGGACGCTACAAGGAAAAACTTGACGGAAACTGGAACTTTTCAACAGACCAGTACGATTATTGTCTCCGCGGAAAATGGTATGAAGAACAGTACTACAACGAAGCCGGACTTTCCCTGCCCCGCGACTACGATTTTGACGACTGGGAAACTCTCAAAGTTCCCGGAACATGGAACACACAGAAAGCCGAATATCTTTTTTTTGAAGGCCCCGGTGTATACACAAGAAAATTCCATTATGTAAACCACGGCGAAAAAAAGGTGGTAATCAAATTCGGTGCCGTTTATTACAATGCCCGCGTTTTCATCAACGGAAAATTCGCAGGCTTTCATCGCGGCGGTTCCACACCCTTTTATCTTGATGCAACCCCGTTTCTCCAGCTTGAAAACCGCATTATCGTAGTGGCAGAAAACACCCGCCGCAAAACACAGCTTCCTTCCATTAATACAGACTGGTACAACTACGGAGGAATTACCCGCAGTGTTGAACTGATCCGCCTGCCGGAAAGCTACATCAGTGATTTTTCAATTTCCCTGAACCGGGGCACAGAACGCACTTTGTCCGGCACAATAGAAGTTTCCGGAGCCACAGCAGACACAGCGCTTCCAGGTTCCGCACATCTGGAAATTGCAGAGCTCGGTCTTTCTGCAGACATTCCTTTGACAAACGGCAAAGGCCTTTTCACAATTGAAGTTCCCTGCTGTTCTGATTTTGAACTGTGGTGTCCTGAAAATCCCCGCCTGTACACAGTAAAAGTTTCAGCCGGCCCTGATACCGTTACGGACACAGTCGGTTTCCGCACAATTGAAGTCAAAAACGGCAAAGTTGTGCTCAACGGCAAACCCGTTTATCTTAACGGCGTCGCATGTCACGAAGAAAGCGCAGCCAACGGAAAGGCCGTAACCCCTGCCGAAGCAGAAGAAAACATCCGCCTTGCAAAAGAAATGGGATGCAACTTCATGCGCCTTGCACATTATCCTCATGACGAAGCGGTTTCCAAACTGGCTGACAGAATCGGTCTTCTTCTCTGGGAAGAAATCCCCGTGTACTGGCTCATTGCATTTTCAAATCCGGATACTTATGCAGACGCAGAAAACCAGCTTGCAGAACTTATCCGCCGTGACAAAAACCGCGCCAGTGTAATCATCTGGTCTGTAGGCAACGAAAACCCTGACACAGACGAACGGCTTTCTTTCATGAGCAGACTTGCCCAGTTTGCCCACGCCACCGACCCGACCCGCCTTGTCTCAGCAGCATGTCTTGTTGATACAGTTCATCTCAAGATTGCAGACAGACTTGAACAGTATCTTGATGTAATAGGACTTAACGAATATTACGGCTGGTACAATCCTCACTTTGAGCAGCTTGAAACGATCATGGCAAACTCACAGCCGGAAAAACCTGTTGTAATCAGCGAATTCGGTGCCGATGCCCTTAGCGGACACTACGGAACCATTGATCAGAAAGGAACAGAAACCTGTCAGGAATACATTTATCGCCGGCAGACAGAACTTTTTGAAAAAATCCCCTTCATTCAGGGAACATGTCCGTGGATTCTCTTTGACTTCAGAACTCCCCGCCGCATGAGTGCCTGGCAGAAAGGACGCAACACAAAAGGCCTTCTGAACGAGGACAAAACCCATAAGAAACTGGCCTTTTATGTCATGCAGGAATTCTACAGAAAACGGGGCACAACACCAAAAGAGTGAGTCCCGCAAAAAAAACTAAAGCAGAGCAACAGTGCGTGCCGTTACCCATGAACTTTGGGCTGCGGCCTCTGCTTCAAGATAAACTTCGTCAGTGTTTTCCGCACTGTCTGACATGCAGCGGATAACCACGAAAGGAACTTTGTTGAGCCAGCATGTGTGGGCAATTGCAGCACCTTCCATTTCTACGCACATTGGATTGCATTTGTCCACAATCTGCTTTTTGACCTGAGCGTTGTCAACAAAAATGTCACCGCTTGCGATGCGGCCTGCAACAGCTTTGCGCTTGAGCACACCCTGCTCCACGCCTTCTGCATAAGCTTTGAGCGTAGCTGAAATCATGCCTGCATCTGCTTCGAATGCGATTGTATCAAAACCGGGAATCTGACAGGGCTTGTATCCGAAGCCGGTTGCATCCATGTCGTGATAAAGTGCGTCTGTTGAAACAACCAGATCCATTACGCCAAGCCCCGGACCTACAGCACCTGCAACACCGGAATTGATGACGTGGGTAACACCGCACAAACTGATCAGAAGTTGTGCACACAAAGCAGCGTTAACTTTTCCGACGCCGCATTTTACAAGGACAACTGACTTGCCCTCCAGTTTTCCTTCATAAACTTTCAGATGGGCAATGTTTTTTACAACAACATCTGTCATCTGTTGCTGTAAAGTTGATACTTCCACATCCATTGCGCCAATAATTCCGATTTTCATGTATTCCTCCACAAATGCAATTAACCGCAAAAAACTGCAAACTTTGCAACATTTTGCATTGACTTTTTTTTTCAATGCCATTATAACATTATCAGCAGCAACAATTATATAAAGAAGACCGCTTTTCTCCTCCTTTGGCGGTCTTTTTTATTTTTAAATCCTAATTTTGAGGGGAAAAGCCTTTCCCCTGGGCTTAGACCGAAGTCTTCGCCACACCCCATTCTCCTGGGGCCTCCGGTGCCGGCCCCAAGCCCCGGCCCCGCCCTGTCATGATGCATAGAACCAATGCAGCGAATCCCCCGCTTTGTCATCCGGCACCCCAACCCCAAACGCCATCCTGTGCACCATCACCAAATGTCATCCTGAGCGCAGTCGAAGGATCTCAGTCATGTTGCACAGAACGAACGCAGTGAGTGCACCAATGTGTCATGTTGAGCGGAACGAACGCAGTGAGTGCAGTCGAAACATCTTTCAAAAAACTGGTTCAACACTATTCAGATCAGTCCTGAGTTATTTTGATTTCATACAGATCGCAGTTTGCATCCTGAAAATTGGAACTGCAAAGATATCGCCCGTCTTTGGAAACATCCAGCCCTGTCGGCTGATTTCCGCCTTCCACCTTGAACACTTCAGTTCCGGTCGTAACATCAAATACGGTAATCACACCGTTTTTCGGGCTTCTTAAAGTGTAGTCCTTGGGATTGTTGGGGCCGCGGGAAGAAACAAAAAGATATCTGTCATTGAGCAGGCAGATTGTATTCGGATTGTTGTATACCTTCCATGTCCGGGTAATGGCAAAATTCGAAGTATTCATTTCATGAACCGTAAAATGGAACATGTCGCTTACATAAAACTTTTTTTCATCACCGGAAAGAACAAGGTGGCGCATGCACGCTTTGTCAAGTTTGTACTCAAGAAGTTTTTTTCCGTCAGAAACACTGAATTTCTGAACCTGTCCGCCGTCGTAACAGGCCACAATGATTTCTTCCCCGCCCTTCAGAAAAGCCATTCCTCTGGGAGCGGCACCGGTTTTAAGATAGCGCAGAACTTCTCCGCTGTCATAATCAATCAGGCTTACATCGTTTGAAAGCCAGTTGGAAACTGCCAGCAGATTTTTCTCCGGAGACCAGGCAATGAACTTTGACCACTCACCGCCTGTAGAAATTGTCCGTTTGTACTCAAACCCGGGATACGAATATTCATAAATGTTGCCCGTTGTCATCTGAGAAACAAAAAAAGCGTTTTTCTCAGGCACAAAAAGTCCTTCTGCAAAACCAAGAAGTTCGGCGTCCGGCGGCTCTACAATCCTTGAATCCGAAGCATCTTCCGCACTGATCACCCGGAAACCTTTGTCATCAAGCAGCGGCAGCACCATAAACCTGTTGTCCGGTGAAAAAATCACCTGCTTAGGCTGGTCTCCGGTTTTGTAAGTACCGACTTTTTCCAGCGTCAGAGTTTCTGCCGCCAGAAGTCCTGTCAAAAAAAGCGTACAAATCAGAACAAAAAAAAGCTTTTTCATGGAATTACCACCAGTAGTCATATCCGTTTGCGGCACTATACAGAAGATTGTATGTGTCTTTGTAAGAATCCCTGATTGTGTCATTGCAATATGCATAAACATATTTTCCGGAGTATTTTTCTTTTGTGTTTGCCCCGTTGCTGATCAGCTCCTTTACAACAGAATCCGTCTCATTTGCCCAGACTGCCGCAACAAGAGGAAAAACTCCGTCCGTGTCTTTTACAGAAACAGTTGCACCATTCTGAAGAAGCAGTTTTACAATCTTCAAGTCAGGCTCCTTCTTGTAACACTCTGTCAGAAGAGGAGTCCGGTTCTTGTCATGGGCACAAGTCGTGTCAGGATCAGCGCCCCGTTCCAGAAGAATTTTTGCCGCTGAATAATATCCATTGTCACAGGCCTCGTAAAGCAATGTCCGGCCATCTGAGTTTTTCTGATGCACATTGATGAAGGGTGCCTTGAGGAATTTTTCAAGAAGTTCCTCTTCACCCCAATATAAGAAGTTCATTGCAGAAACCTGGTCATCAATATCCATAGTTTCTGATGCAGGAATTTTTGCAATAAGGTTTTCTGCAATCTGACCGGCACCATAAAAAGAAGCAACAACTAAAGAACAGGAATAAGGATTTGCAGCAAAATCTTTGTCGTCCATGTATGCAGAAAGCTGACCAAAATACTCAGGATTGAATACAAAAGAAGTAAGTTTTTCGAATTCCACAAGATTGTCAGTAAAGATCACAACATTAACCAGTCCTTGCAGATCAGCTCCGAGTTCTTCTTTGAACTCTGAAAAACGCTCTTTCATGTGGTCAACAAGCATTCCGAACATCTGATCATCAGAGTCAACTGCCAAAGCGAGTGCTTCTTTCAGAACCGGGTAATCCGGAGCTTTTGCGGAAATCAGTTTCTCAAAATGATCTTTTTTTGCAGAAGCAACCGCCCAAAGGAAAGCACTCCGTCCGTCATTATCCGGTGCATAAGGATCTGCACCCAACTGCAGCAGTTTTTCAGTCATTGCAGGGTTTCTGTTGCATCTTACGGACCAGATAAGCGGGGTATAACCGTTTTTATGACTGGGATCGTTGATGTCAGCGCCGTTTTTCTTCAATATGTTGATTACTCCGGGATTTGCATTGTACATGGCAGCCCACATAATCGGCGTGGTTCCATAATTGTTTGAATTTCCGATTTTTGCACTTTCAACGCAAAGGTAGTCAATTACTTCTTCATTGGTATTAATCATGCATGCAAAAGAAAGCAGACTGCACGGATACTGAATTGTTATTTCGCAATTCAAGTCCCCGCCGGCATTTACAAGAGTTTTCAACGTTTCCGAAGAATTCCCGAAAATTGCTGCATATGCGGTAACTGGGATTTTTCTGCGGTCCATAAGACTGATATTTGCACCCTTCTGCAGAAGAAGGTCAACAACCGCAGAATTTGATTTTACTTCTGCAAGTGTATCCAAAGCTGCATACAAATCTTCGTCTTTGTCGTTCTTCAGCGCATTAATCACACTGTCCAGAGCTTTTCCGTAAGGATCCGGATTTCCGCCAAGAACTGCGTAATACAACGGAGGAAAACCGTTTTCATCAAGTTCGTTTACTCCGACTCCTTTCTCAAGATGATATTCAACGGTTTCAACATTTCCGAATGCACAGGCTTCATAAAAACTCAGAGTATAATCAACAGGATCGGGAGCCGGTTCTTTTTTGCTGCAGGCTGTCAGACAGAGCATAAAAATGCAGCAAATGATAAAAGTAACAGACAAATGATTTTTTTCCATATAATACCTCTTTTAAAAACC
>JAKSTU010000001.1 GCA_024402435.1 Treponemataceae bacterium | reverse complement strand
GATTAAGTCTCCTTCGTCTAGTGGTTAGGACATCGGGTTTTCATCCCGACAACAGGGGTTCGACTCCCCTAGGAGATGCTAAGGACTGGTTCTTGTGATCAGTCCTTTTTTTTTTGCTTTTTTTCTTTGGAGGTTTCCTGTGGAAGAAGACTTTATTGAACCATTGGATTTGGCAGATGTTCAGAAAGTGCTTCAAAAAGGGGGACCTCTGTCAGCAAATGATCCGTTCTATGAAGAAAGGCCTTCTCAAATTCTGCTTCTTAAGCAGATTTCCGCTGCGCTGAATGAAGGAAAAATCGGTGTTTTTGAAGCCGGAACCGGAGTAGGCAAGTCCTATGCTTATCTGATTCCTGCAATAAAATGGGCAATGAAAAACGGTCAGAGAATCGTTATTTCTACCGGTACGATTAATCTTCAGCAGCAACTGGCCGAAAAAGATGTTCCTAAAGCTCTTGAACTGACAAAATCTTCTTTGAAATTCCTTCTGATGAAAGGCCGGCAGAATTATGTATGCAGACGGCGTTTGAGTGATCTTGTAAACGAAAAGGATCTTTTTACAGAAGAAGTTGATGAACTGGACAAGATAATTGAATGGGTAAAGATTACACAGGACGGAAGCAGATCTGATCTTCCTTTTATGCCGAAAGAAGCATTGTGGCAGCGGATCAATTCTGAATCCGATGCGTGTCTTGGAAACCGCTGTCCTTTTGCAGAAAAATGTTTTGTCATGAAAGTTCGCAAAGAAGCGGCATCTGCCCATATTCTCATTGTCAATCATCATCTTCTGTTTTCTGACATTGAAGCAAGACTTATTTCCGGGTCTTATGATGATGCAGCTGTTCTTCCGCCTTATAAATACCTGATTTTTGACGAAGCCCACGGGATTGAGAAAGCTGCAACCAGTTTTTTCTCAGAATCCATCAATCGGTTCAAAATTCTTAAGCAGATTAATCTTTTGTACCGTCAGAGAAAATCCTCTGCAGCCGGTTTGCTTTTTACACTGGATGCTCTTTCTGTTTCTGCGGTGGAAATGCCGGACATTGTGAGTGCAATTGAAGAAACAAAAGCGGCTTTGGACAAGGTTGATCAGATTGCTGTAGAGACTTTGGGAAACGAGACTTCCTGGCGTCTGTACGAGAAGACTGCCTATGAAGCAAAACCGCTGCTTGTTGCAATAGATGAACTGAAAATTGCAGTGGCCGGCTTTACCAACATGCTCAGGACTGTTCTTGAAAGTGTGCCGGATGAAAACAAGGATGCACCGGCAGTATGGGAATCCAAGCAGATTCTTCACAGAATTGAAGGTGTCCTTAAAGTTTGTCAGGATTTCAATCAATGGGATGAAAAAGGGGATAATGTTTTCTTCCTTGAAAAAAAACGGCTTTCAAATGGAACTGTTTATGCAAATTGTGTGGAAACGCCTCTTGATATTGCTCCGAAAATGAATTCCGGGATTTTTGAACCGATGGATTCAGTAATATGTACTTCAGCGACTTTAAAAACCGGAAAAGATTTTTCTTATTGGATGCATCAGACCGGTGTTTCCTTTGTGGAAAAAGAACGCATTGCCCAACAGGTTTTTGATTCACCTTTTCCCTATCATTCCAATATGCTTTTTTCGGTTCCGAGCGATGCTCCTTTGCCATTTGAATCTTCTTTTCAGCCTTGGGTGGAAGAGGCTGTGGTTTCTCTTATAAGCGCTTCCGGCGGAAAAGCATTGGTACTCTTTACATCTTTTGATTCCTTGTATTATGCCTGTGAGCATGCAAGGCAGGCTTTGTCAAATGATGGAATTACCATTCTGAGACAGGGAGAAGATGACCGGTTCCGTCTTCTTGAAACATTCAAGAATGATGAATCCAGTGTGCTTTTTGCTACAGATTCCTTTTGGGAAGGTGTTGATGTTCCCGGCAAATCTTTGTCCCATGTTATCCTTGTAAAATTGCCGTTTACGGTTCCGACAGACCCTGTTTTTGCTGCCAGATGTGAAGCTTTGGAAAAAAGAGGCGGAGCTCCGTTCATGGAATTGAGTGTTCCTGAAGCGGTGATGCATTTCCGGCAGGGAGTGGGTCGGCTTATGAGACGTTCTTCTGATTGGGGGGCTGTAACTGTTTTGGACAGCAGGATAATAAGAAAGACATATGGTCAGATTTTTCTGAATTCAATTCAGCCTTGTCAGCGGTGCTTTGATCCTTTGTCCCAGGTTTGTTCAAGAATAAAAAGATTTTTTATTGAAAGGGAATAGGCGGTCGTATAAAAAAAGGGAATGTACCGGATAAAATAAAAAACCGTCTTAAAAAAGACGGTTCTTTAAAGTACATTAACAAAAAGTGTTATTTGAAGTCTTTCGGGCGACGTTCAACACGTTTGCATTTTGTGCATTCAGCAACGTTTTTGAGTTTTCCGCCCTCGAACATTGTCTTCATAACAACTTCACCACCGCATGAACAGAAAAACTTATGTGTTGCAACTGTAGTACGCGAGTTTTTACTGGCTCCAGCCATATGTAGCCTCCGAATTATCTGTTTAGTTATGACATAGTATATTATTCCGCGGTTAGCGTCAAGATGTTATGATTTTGAAAGATTCCATGTTTGGGAAATGAAAATGAGTGATTTGTTTTTTATGTTCCCGAAAATGATTTTTTTATCATAATACTTGACGTATGGGACCTTTTTGGAGATAATAACGTAAAGTTTCAAGAAGGAGTGCTGTTGTGCCCTGTGGTAAGAAAAGAAAGCGTCAGAAGATCGCTACACATAAGCGAAAGAAGATGCTCAGAAGAAATCGGCATAAGAGTAAGTAAGCATTAAGTTATTCTTTGTGCTTCAATTGTGCTTAGTTAATGGCCGCAGTTTTGGTTTTCAAACTGCGGTCTTTTTTTTACACAAAGAAGTATGGTCTTCAAAGACCGGTTCCTGAAATGTGCTTTCTTGAAGCAAAAAAAATAAAAGCTGTTTGTTTTGAAGATAGAAGATATTCATTCACCTGCAGATATAAAAAAATTGTCTCATCCTGAAATGCTTGATCTGGCAGATCAAATCCGTCAGAGAATAATTCAGGTTGTAGGAAAAAATGGCGGTCATCTGGCAAGCAATTTGGGAAGTGTTGAACTTTCTCTTGCATTGCACCGGGTTTTTGACAGTCCGAAAGATGCAATCATCTGGGATGTGAGCCATCAGTCTTATACCCACAAAATACTTACAGGCCGGAACCAGGATTTTGACACTCTGCGTCAGAACGGCGGTTTGTCGGGGTTTACAAGAAATACAGAAAGCGAACATGATTTTTTTTCAAACGGTCATGCTTCGGTTTCTATTTCACAGGCCTTGGGTCTTAGTACGGCAATGGCTCTGCAGAAGTCTGAAGGCCGTGTAATTGCGGTAATAGGGGATGGGGCTCTGACCGGCGGCATGGCTTTTGAAGCATTGTCTCATGCGGGACAGATCAGCAAAAACCTGATTGTTGTTTTGAATGACAACAGAATGAGCATTTCAAAAAATACCGGATCAATTTCAAGATATTTAAGCCGCCTGAGTGTTTCTTCAGGTTATCAGAATTTCCGTTTCAAATACGATTCGCTGATTGGAAAACTCCCGGTTGTTTCCGGTTTGCTTACAAAAATCAATTTTCGTTTCAAAAGAGGAATAAAAAGTGTTTTTTTCCCGAATACACTTTTTTCTGATTTGGGCTTTGAATATGTAGGGCCTCTGAACGGTCACAACATGGAAGAAATGGAAACGGTTTTTTCCAAAGCAAAAAAACTTGACCGCCCGGTTGTGATTCATGTGTTGACAAAAAAAGGCCGAGGATACAAAAACGCTGAAGAAAATCCTACTGCATTTCATGGTGTGGGGCCTTTTGACGTGGCCAACGGAGTTCCGGAAACAAAGAGGGAAAAAACTTTTACACAGGCTTTTTCTGAAGCCGTTGTAGACTTGGGTCGGAAAAATGAAAAAGTTGTTGCCATTACTGCGGCAATGTCTGATGGAACGGGACTCAGTGCCTTTGAATCAGAGTTTCCTGACCGTTTTTTTGATGTGGGAATTGCCGAAGAACATGCTGTGACTTTTGCAGGCGGGCTTGCAAGAGGCGGACTTCTTCCTGTAACTGCAATTTATTCCACTTTCATGCAGCGTTCTGTCGATCAGCTGATACATGATGTTGCACTCCAAAAAGTTCCCGGAATTTTTGCTCTTGACAGAAGCGGTGCTGTTCCCGGAGACGGCGAAACACATCAGGGAATTTTTGATATATCGCTGTTGCGTCCCGTTCCGGACGTTACTTTGTTGGCTCCGGCTTCTGAATGCGAACTGAAAGCAATGATTGAATGGGCTTCTGTGCAGCCTTCCGCAGTTGTAATCCGTTATCCGAAAGCGGTTTGTCCTCTGGAACTGGGAGCGTTTCAGGAACCGGTGGTAAAGGGACGCGGTGTACTTATAACCGATGTTTTTGAAAAAAGCTGCAAAGTGGAAAAATGTGATTCAGCGGAACTTGCGGAAAAAAGAAAACCTGTGCTTTTTGTGTGTACAGGCGGTATTGCTCCGGAAGTCCTTGAAGCCGCAAGAAATGTAGCCAAAACAGGTGAATGTTGTCATGTTTATAATCTGCGGTTTCTGAAGCCTTTGGACAAAGAATATTTTGTAAATCTTGCGTCTCATTACAAGGCGATTCTTTTTGTAGAAGACGGATTGCGGATCGGTGGTATCGGAACTTATCTGGAATCACTTCTGATGCGTAAGAGTGTGCCCTGCAGAACGGGAGTCAGCGGCTTTCATGACACATTTGTTCCCCAGGGAAATCGTGCCCAGATATTGGAATATGCCCACCTGTCTCCGGAGCAGCTTGCCCGGAAAATGATTAATCTTGTTGAGTCGGCTGAAAATGAATGACAGTTTTTTTGAAGTGCCGGAACTTCGGCTTTCTGACCGGAGCATAAAACCGAAACAATCAGTTTTTATTTTCGGGATCGTAAATTGTACGCCCGATTCCTTCTATGAAAAAAGCCGGTGCATGGATAATGCTGTGGAAAAAGCGCTGTCCATGATTGAGGCCGGTGCTGATGTGATAGATATCGGCGGTGAATCAACGCGCCCCGGTTCGGCCTATATCAGTGAGGAAGAGGAAATATCCCGGGTGATTCCAGTTGTTCGGGAATTGCGGAAAAAGACCGGCTGCCCCATATCGATAGACACGCGGAAACCAGCGGTGATGGCAAGAGCCCTTGATGAAGGGGCCGATATTCTGAACGATATTTCTGCCATGACTGACGGCGGCGAAGAAATGGCGGATCTTGTTTCTGACAGGAAAATACCGGTTATCTTGATGCATAAGCGGGGAAATCCTGATATAATGCAGTTGAACACAGCGTATGATGATGTTTTGGCTGAAACAGGGAATTTTTTCAGAGAGAGAGTCCGGTTTGCCGTGAATCATGGAATTGATTGTGATAAAATCATAATTGATGCAGGAATCGGTTTCGGAAAAGACCTTGTGTCCAACAGCAGACTGATTCTCGGATCTGCAGACTTGCTGGAATCGATTCCGTCTGAAATGAGGCCTGTTCATGTGATGATGGCGTTGTCACGCAAAAGCTGCATCGGCCAGATGACAGGGCGTGAAGTGAATGATCGGCTTGCCGGAACCCTTGCTGCAAATTTGATTGCTCTTGAACATGGTGCTACAATGTTGAGAGTGCATGATGTTGCGGAAACTCGTGATATGCTTTGTGTGTATTCCGCTTTGAAGAAGTTTTGAGGATTGTTGCAGAATGAATGCTTTTGACAGGCTTTCAGTAATTTATGGTTATATCCGCCCTGTTCTTGATGTGGGGATTCTCACATATTTTCTTTACAGTGCTTATACGCTCGTAATAAAGACTCACGGGCTTCAGATCATAAAAAGTCTTCTTCTGTTGGGCGGTGCATATGCTGTGGCGCTCGCTTTGAACCTTACTACGGTTCTGTGGATTCTGAATTCTTTGGCTCCGGGTCTTCTGATCGGTTTTGCCATAATTTTCCAGCCTGAATTGCGAAAACTCTTTCTTAAACTTGGGCAGGGCAACTGGTTCCGTTTTGATTCCCGGGCAAAGCATACTTATATTGATTCAGTTCTTCTTGCTGCAGAAATCCTTTCAAAACAGAAGCGTGGAATGCTGGTAGTATTCATGCGGAAAACTGCAATGAAGGACATTGCTGACACAGGTACACGGCTTAATGCGGATTTAACATCCAGTATTCTGGTTACAATATTCGGTCATGATACGCCGATGCATGACGGAGCCTGTCTGATTCAGAACGGAAAAATCGTGTCTGCCGGCTGTTTTCTGCCTTTGTCAGAGCAATACGACATCAAAAAAACTTTCGGAACAAGACACCGCGCTGCTTTGGGACTTTCTGAAGAAACAGATGCTGTTGTTCTTGTTGTTTCTGAGGAAACCGGGGCAATCAGTCTGGCTTATGATTCCAAGCTTCATTATGATTTGACGATGGAGCAGCTGAACAAAACACTGGAATCGCTTCTTGACATAAGTAATTCTGATTTTACAGAGGAGGAACAGGCAAATGACGTTACCTCCAAAGCTTGAAAAACTTCTTGAAAATTGGCCGGCAAAGATTCTGGCTTTTATTGTGGCCCTTTTTCTCTATGCATATAACCAGATTGCTTCTTTGGACACAAAGAATATCGGTGTTTCGCTGGATGTGATTGCTGACGGAATAACTGTTCCTGCTGAGACGGTCCAGACTTCTGTCCGGCTTACTTTGAGAACTGAGGCAGTCCCTCTTCGCGAATTGTCTTCAAAGGATTTTTCTGCCTATGTTGACATAAGCAGGATTACGGAATCAGGCACTTATACTTTGCCTGTAAAACTTCGGCTTTCTGAAGAAGCTGTTGCTGTGGATCCTTTGGAAATACAAATTCAGCCTGAATATCTGACGATAAAAGTTGAGCGTTATGAAACGGCTGCTGTTCCAGTCACTCTTGTTGTGTCAGGAGATGTGGCAGAAGGGTATGAAATAAACGGAATCAGTCAGAACCTGTCAACTGTGACAATTTCCGGGCCAGAAAGCATTGTCAGCGCAGTTAAAGATGTAAAGACAGAGCCGTTGTTTTTTGTCGGCAAAACAGAATCTTTTTCTTCAGAAGTGGGGCTTGTTTCTCCCGGAAACTTTGTTACTTTTGATGATTCCTTAAGAATCGGGGTTTCTGTTGATGTTCAGCCTAAAGTAATCGAAAAGGTTTATGAAAACGTACCGATTTCCATGTTCAATGTTGAAGATTCTGTGACAACATCCATTAGTTCCGGTTATGCAACGCTTACGGTGCGCGGAGAACAGCCTTTTCTTGATACGTTCGCGGTTGGACGGGGAATCGTTTATGTTGACTGCAAGGGATTTTTTGAGAATGCTGCAATATCACGGCCTGTAAAAATGGTGACAAAGATCGGTGCTCAATTTGTTTCGGTTGAGCCTGAGTATGTGCTGCTGACTGTTGTTGAAAAAGATAGACCGAAATCTGTTGAAAAAGAACCGGTTCTGGTCCAATCCACTGTGATGACTGAATCTTCTGAAACAGAGGTTTCTGAGTAATGATTGTCGGTTGCGGTGTTGATATTGTAGAAAATCGGCGTTTCGAAAGATGGATTGAGAAGCCTGAAATGGTCAGCAGATTTTTCGGGGCAGATGAGCTTTCGGGACTTGATCTGAAGAAAAATAAAGCTCTTGAAAGTCTTGCAGTCCGGTTTGCAGCAAAAGAAGCTTTTGGAAAAGCACTTGGAATCGGTTTGAAATTTGAATTGTCCGATGTTCAGGTGAAAAAAAATCCTGCGGGAAAACCTGATTTGGTTCTTTCCGGAACTGCTCTGAAAGTTTTTGAAGAGAACGGCGGAAAGAAGGTTCATCTCTCTTTGTCTCATGAAAAAGAGTATTCTGTTGCAATGGTTGTTGTAGAAGGCTGAAAAGGAGAAGCGTGTGGCACCTAAAAGTTCAGGTACTGATAAAAAATTGGCAATTTCTTTTTATTCAAAGCAGAAGGTTCATTGTCCTGTCTGCAAGAAAGATTTTGCCAAGGAAGAACTCCTTTCCGGCGGCGGACGCATGATTGCCGGAAACCTTACTGACGAACTCCGGAGAAACTACGAACCTTCTGCTAAATATGGGGCTGTTTATCCTTTGCTGTACTCAATCGGTGCCTGTCCTACCTGTCATGTGGCAATGCTGTGGAGTGATTTCAACACTCTGGAAGACGGCGGGGCAATCAATAAACTTCTGGAAACTGAGGCAAAGCGGAAAAAGTCGGTTGAGCTGATTTTTCCGCATTACAATCTTAATCAGAACCGGACTTTGTATGACGGGGCTGCAGCTTATTATCTGGCGCTTCTTACCTATGAAAAAATGCCGCTTCAGTTTTCACCTACCATAAAACGTGCTCAGATTTGTCTGCGGCTTGCCTGGCTTTGCGGTGACATAGAAAAAGAATGCCCCGGACACAATTATGATTACATTGCGGCCCAGTTTTACAGGAAAGCCCTGTTCTTTTATCAGGATGCTCTTGAATTGGAACAGAATCATGTAGAAAGCATTGCCGGCATAAGTAATTTTGGTCCGGATATCGACAAGAATTACGGTTATGACGGAGTGATTTACCTTTGCGGTCTTCTTGAATACAAATACGGACAGACTGAAAACATTCAGGAACGTCTCAAAGTTCTTGAGCAGTACAAGAGATCCATTGCAAGGATTTTCGGTCTTGGAAAATCGTCAAAAAACAAACCGGGACCGCTTCTGGAACATTCCCGCGCATTGTACGACAAAATATCTGCATTGCTTGCAGAGGCAAACATTATTTCCGATGATGATGAGGAATAGGGCTTTTTATGCGCACCATTCTTCTTACAGTTTCTTATGACGGAACCGATTTCTGCGGATGGCAGAAACAGACTTGTGCAAACGGTTCTGTTCCTCATATGCGCACAGTTCAGGAAGAACTGGAAAAGGCTCTGGCTGTTGTGCATAAAGTTCCTGTGCAGGCCTGCGGCTCCGGGCGCACCGATTCTGGGGTCCATGCTTACGGACAGGCTGTAACCTTTGAATCCCCGATTGATTCCATTCCGGCAGAAAATTATGTACCTGCTTTGAACTGCAGGCTGCCTCCTGATCTTAGGGTAATGAGTGCCAAAGAAGTGCCCATGGGATTTCATGCCCGTTTTAATGCCACAAGACGGACATACCGTTATTTCATCTGGTGCGGAGTTAATCCGCCTGCACATAAAATGCGCTATATTTGGCCGATTTTCTACCGCCCCGATTTGGAAAAACTGAACCGCTTGTGTGCACCTTTGCATGGAGAACTTGACTGTACGACATTTTCTGCAGCAAGTGATGAGTCTCCTTCAAAGTGCCGTTACATTGAAGAAGCGTTTTTTTATCAGAATCCCGACGAACCTGATGAAATCATCTTTCAGATTTCTGCAAATGCCTTTTTGTGGAGGATGGTGCGTTCCATTACAGGAACTTTGATCCAAGCAGAAAAAAAAGGTGTAGAGGATGACTACATCGGAAAGATTCTTGAAGCAAAAGACAGAAAACTTGCCGGACTAACGGCTCCTCCCCAGGGACTTTTCTTATGGAATGTAGGATTTGAGGGAATCAGGCGGGGACCTAAATAAACTTTTTTCCGGACTTTACAATTTCCGAAATGCGGGTAAAAGTTTCTTCGCTTACGATGTGCTCCATTTTGCAGGCATCGGATTCGGCACATTCTTCTGAAATATTCAGTGCATCGCGCAAAAAAGCTTTCAATGTTTCGTGCTTGTTTTTGATGATTTCGTATTCTTCGCGGCCAGTGCTGGTAAGGGTGATGGCTCCGTAGTGTTCGTGCTCGATCATTCCGCGGTTTTCAAGTTCATGGAGAGCCATGTGTACGGAAGGTTTGGAGATTCCCAAAAGATCTGCAATATCTTTTACACGTGGGTTGTTGTTTATTTTTTCAAGGTTACCGATTGCTTCAAGATAATCTTCCAAACTCTGCGTCATGAAAAAACTATAGTAAATTTATCGGGTCTACGTCAACTTCCGCATACACGCCGGAAGGTGTTTTGTACTGATTCAGAAAGGTGCTGACAATCCATTGCAGCGGCTTGAGATTTTTTGCCCTGAGCAGAACCTGTTTCCTGTGATTTGCAGCTATCATGGAAAGTGGACATGGGGAAGGGCCGAGTATTTCTACCGGTTCCGGAACTTGCTCTGCCAGTTTTGCAAGTATTTCTGCTGCGCTTGATGCGCTGTTTTCGGCCCGTTCTTCTTCTGCAGCACGGAAAACAAGTCGGATGAGCCTTGAAAAAGGCGGAAATCCCATGATTTGCCGGGTTTCCAGTTCCTGCTTGTAAAAACCGTCTGTGTCTGTGGTACAGGCCAGTGAAATGGCCGGCCTTTCAGGTGAATAGGTCTGCACAATAACTTTTCCGTCCGGGAAAAACCTTCCGGCCCGGCCAGAAACCTGAACAATAAGTGAAAAAGTCCGTTCTGCTGCTCGGAAATCCGGCATGTTGAGACCTGTGTCAGCCAGGACAATTCCTACCAGCTTCAGGTTCGGAAAGTTGAGACCTTTTGCAACCATCTGTGTTCCCAAAAGAATGTCCGTCTTGCCTTCTCTGAAATCAGCAAGTTTTTTCTGAAGATCACCCTTTTTGCCAAGGGAATCCGTATCAACCCGGTCAACCGAACAGTCAGGGAATTTTGTCCTGATTTCTGATTCTATGTATTCCGTGCCGAAATCATTGTAGCCGGTGTCTACGGAACCGCACTCCGGACAGGCATCAGGCACTTCCACCGACCATCCGCAGTAGTGGCACATCAGCCTGTTGTGTTTTTTGTGGTAGGTCATTGAGACAGAGCAGTTTTTGCATTTAAGGACAAAACCGCAGGAATTGCAGTGAAAAAAATGCGTAAAACCTCGTCTGTTCAAAAAAAGAATTGTCTGGCGGCCCTGATTTTTCGTAGCGCGGATTTCTTGTGAAAGCTCTTCTGAAAGAGTTCCGTTCATTTTTGAGTTTTTGGGCGAAGACAAATCAACAATCCGGATTTCCGGCGGTTTTCCTCCGGCAAGGCGTCTTGTAAGGGTATGTTTTTCAATGCGTTTTTCGCTCATAAGCTGCCAGGCTTCGGCAGAAGGGGTTGCGCTTCCCATTACAAGGGGAATATGCAGATCCTGTGCCCGCTTGATTGCAACCTGACGCCCGTGATAGCGGGGAGTGTTTCCCGATTTGTATGAACCGTCATGTTCTTCATCAATGATTATGAGCCCAAGATCCGGTACGGGCGCAAAAACTGCGCTTCTTGCCCCGATTACAACCCGTGCTTCTCTGTTCATGATCCGGCGCCATTCACGGAGTCGCTGGCTTCCTGTAAGCCCTGAATGAAGTACGGCAGCTGTTTTGCCGAACCGCTCCGTCACAGCTTCTATTACCTGATGAGTGAGTCCGATTTCGGGAACAAGATAGATTACGCCTTTGCCCTGAGAAAGCACTTCTTCTGCTGCTCCAAGAAAAACTTCCGTCTTTCCGGATCCTGTCTGGCCAAAAAGATAATGAAGATTCCCCTTTGTGGAATTGAGAATCCCTTTTACGGCAGAAATCTGTTCTTCTGATAATGTATGCTTTTCAAATGATTTTTCATCACCTTCAAAAGTAAGACTTGAACTGTCTGTTTCGCGCCGCCCGGACGGAAGCATTGAAAAAAGAGCTTCTCCTTCAGAACACAGATAATATTTTGAAATCCAAAGAGCAAGTTTTTCAAGTTCAGTGTCAAACACCGGTTCCTTGTCGATAATTTTGATGATCGGTCTTATTTTGTCTTTGATGGCTTCTGTTTCAGGCGGCAGTTTGTCAATTATTTTTGTAATGCAGGCCGTAGTCTTCCGTTTTCCGAAAAAAACTTCTGCGCGTACAAAGGGTTGCAGCGGTGTTTTGTCGGAAAAAACTGCCGGATCTGCAGAGTAGGTAAAAATGCCGTTTACAGGTGTGTCAACGATTGCCTGAACATAAACCATGCTCATTTTGCTCCGCCGAAATCCTGTCCTGTAATTTCTTCAAGACGTGCCCTGAATGATTTCAAATCTTCCCATGCGTCTCTTTTGAGTGTTTCGTCCCGTAAAAGCGCAGAAGGATGATATGTTGCCATGACGGGAATATCCTGATACTCAAAAAATTTTCCCCGAATGCGGGTTATTCCCTGACTGGTGTTCAGAAGATTCTGTATTGCAACACGGCCTACGCATAAAATCATTTTGGGTTTGAGGGCAAAAATCTGGGCATCCAGAAACGAACGGCAGGCAGAAGCTTCTTCCGGCAAAGGATCCCGGTTGTTCGGCGGTCTGCATTTGACAATGTTTGCAATGTAGCAGTTTGTTTTTCGCGAAAGTCTGATTGCGGCAAGCATTTTGTCAAGAAGCTGTCCTGCTTTTCCGACAAAAGGTTCGCCTTGTGCGTCTTCGTCAGCACCCGGGCCTTCTCCGATTATCATGACAACAGGATTCTGGACGCCAACGCCGGGGACTGTATTTGTTCTGGTTTTGCAGAGTCCGCATCTTGTGCATGTGGAAATTTTTGCTGCAATCGAATCTGTAGAAAAAGAGGATTTTTTCTGTGTGTCAGGTGCAGAATCTGATTCGTCATGAGGTGTTTCTTCCGCAGTTTCCTGAGGCCTGAGACTGATTCCGACGAAACAGGGACTGACCGGTCTTCCGCATAAAAAAGAGTCTGAAAAGTAAATCAAATCGGCAATTTTTTGTAATGAATCCTGATTTTCTTTCTGCATGGATTTCATTTTAATGCCTATCAGTAATCAAGTCCATTGCTTTTTTTTAGAAATGCTTGTAAACTGGATGAGTATTTTGTAAAACGATTTTTGTCGTCAAATTCGGGAGGATATATGATTTTTCCATTGGAAGAACTTATCAGTTTTGAAGATAACGTATACGAAATCACTTCTGCAGCAAGCCACCGTGCTTATCAGCTCTCAATGATTGAAGATCCGATTATCGAAGAATATCAGGATAAAGTAGTTTCTGTTGCTGCTCATCAGCTTTTTACAAAAGAAATCGGTTATAGCCTCGAAGGCTGACTAATTATTCAAGCACGGGATTTTAATGATGACTGAAAATCAGAACATTCCCGTGCTTATTATTTTTGCTCCCACCGCATGCGGGAAAACCGCTCTCGTTTCAAAACTTTTTTCAGAATCAGATTCAAAAAATCCCTCTTTGACGGGAAATTCCGCTTTTTCAGGCCGGGCAGAGATTATCAGCGCAGATTCAATGCAGGTTTATAAAGGCATGGATATCGGTACTGCCAAACCGGATTCTGACTTTTGCAGAAAACTTCCGCACCATCTTATAGATTTGTGCACTCCTGATGTTCAGTTCGGAGCCGGAGAATTTGTGCGTCAGGCAGACATTGCAGCAAAAGAAATTTTTTCACGCGGAAAACTGCCTGTTCTGTGCGGAGGAACAGCTTTCTATATCAAGAATTTCATTTATGGACTCCCGCCGACTCCGCAGGCAGACGAAACTGTCCGTAATCTGATTGAAGAACGCATGAAAAATGAAGGCGCTCAGGTTTTGTGGAACGAATTGAAAGCTGTGGATCCAGAAAGTGCTGAGAAAATCCATGTAAATGATGAATACCGGATCAAGCGGGCTTTGGAAGTTTATGCGGCCACCGGAAAAAAACGCAGTGAATTTGAATGCGGAATAAAGCCTCGGGACGGTTATGATTTTACTGCGGTTTCATTGGTAAGGCCCCGTGCTGAACTGTACGGAAGAATCAATCTTCGTGTTGACCAGATGTTTGAACAGGGGCTGGAAAAAGAGTTTTCAGAACTGGTTGAAGCCGGTTTTACGAAAGACATGCCCGGAATGCAGGCAATAGGGTACAGGGAATTCTGGGCTGAAGACTGTTCTGACAGAATCCGGCTTATTGAATCCGTAAAAAATGATACGCGGCACTACGCGAAAAGGCAGGAAACTTTTTTTAACAGCCTGAATATTGCGGAAAAAATCAGTGCCGACGATTATAAGTCAGTATATGAAAAAACTGCCGGCATTTTCGAAAAATACTTTTCTTTTCCTTCTGATCTGTCCGCCAAGGCGTAATATTTGTCTCAAGCTTTTCAGATTTCGATGAACTGAACCTGAAGTTCCGTCAGGTTTATTGTTCCCGCTTTTACTTTCAGAACATCATTCAATTCCACTTCTTTTGAGGGAGTAATGTCTGCTTCCTGAGCCAGAGACGGAATGAGTACATGAACCATTTTGCCTTTCTGTTCTACAACAACAGCTTCTCCGGTCCAGTCGGGGTTTTCAAGAAGATAAACCAATGTCCAGTGGAGGTCGCTTTCCCGGGCCGCTTTTATTGTGGCGCCTGCTGCTGCGTCACCTGCGCTCATGCGTTCAAGCATGGTGTCTTTGTCAAGAAGCGGTCTCTCGTCCAAAAAGGCATGGAGCTGCTGGTGGGCAATAAGGTCACTGTAACGGCGGAGAGGGCTTGTCACCTGGCTGTACATTCCGAGTCCCAAACCGGCATGCTGAGAGGGAATGATTCCCACTGTGCGGCCTCTCATGGAACGGCGCAAACGGTACTGGCCCGCCAAACCTTCAGGTATGTCTTTGGGAATATCCGGTTTTTCCTGACTGATGTATGTAAACGGAATGTTGTTTTTGAATGCGAATTTTGCGGCTCCTTCTCCTGCAAGAAGCATGAATTCCCGGACAACGGAAGAAGACTCCGGATGGGAAGCCGGGACAACAGAGACTTTTTCTGCCACAGAAATGTGGACTTCCGGAAGATCGATAAAAACCGCTTCTGCTGCTTTTCTGCGCCCGATATTGCGCTTGGCAATTTCATAAAGTGGTGCAAGTTCAGGACAATCTTTCTTTTCGTCTGCTTCACCGTATGTAAGCCGTTCAACTTTTACAAGGGTTTTGAGCACGTCGCAGGATTCAATTGCACCGTTTGCATCAAGCTTAAGTTTGAAAGACAATGCTTTTGAAAGGCCGTCATTAAGACCAAGAGCATAATCGGCAAGGGAACTTTCGCTGAGCATGCGTGCGGCACCTTCCGGGATGTAAAGTGTTGACCCGCGGTTTCTGGCTGTTTTGTCAATCTGGGAATCCGGGAGAACTGCAGCGGCAGGGTCTGCAACATGAACCCAGACAAATTCACCGTCAAAAGCAATTGCATCATCCGGGTCAGTACTCCATTCATTGTCAATTGCCCATGCAATGTGGTCAACTTTCAGACGCTGGTCATCAGGTGGCGGCGGAAGGGTCTGTGCAGCTGACTGCATGGAAACTCCGCGTCTTGTCGGGTAAGGATTTTTGTGAGGCGTCCAGATTCCTGTATCAAGAAGAAGTTTGTGTGCTCTTTCCGGTGTTTCTTTGAAACCGGCTTCTTTCATGACTTTTGATTTGTCACTGTGTCCCAGTGCAAGGGATTCAACTTCCTGCATGTATTTTGCGTCTTTCGGCAAATCCAGCTGTTTCTGTTTGAGTCGGGCAATGAATTCCTCATGAAGCTGAGATTCTTTGCCTTTTGCTTCAAGCTGTTCCTGAATCTGACGGATCTGGCTTTCTGTACGCGGCAGAAAAAGCGGCAGGACTGCATTAGTTTCGGGGGCAAGAGAACAAAAGTGAATGTCGTCGCAGAGGACTTTGAAGAAAGCCCAGGACTTTGAAGGGGCAAAATCACCGAGTGCATATTCAGCCAGTTCCTGCAATGAAATGGGATTGTTTGCCGTATCGCCGTCGCTTGCCAAAAGTTCCCAAGTTTCTGCCAGTTTTGCGGAAATATCATCGGTTATGACGGAGTTTTCGCTTTGTGCCAGAACCTCTGCTACGGAAGCAACAGGCCCCGCATGCAGAAGCGTAACATCTTTTTCCCGGACATTCTGTGTTCCGTACTGGGCTTTTTTTCCGGTGGCCGTTGCCGGAACTGTTCTGAATTCAATTGTATATTTTTCGCCGGTCTGGGTAACGATTGCCGGCTGATTCTTGTAAATTACGACTGCACCTTTGTTCATGAAAAAAATATAAATAGCCTTGGAGAAAAAATCAATTCAGTTTGCAGAATCGCCTTTTTTTTTGTATACTTTACTTATGAAAAAAAGGATTTTGAGAAAGTTTGTTTCTGTTGTTTTTTTTATTTCTTTTTTTATGACACCTGTCAGTTCCCAGGTTGTCAATTCAATGCAGGTGATTCAAGCCGGTCATTGGATTTATGATGCTCTCACAGCTCTGTGCAACCGTGCGGGAGAGGTGAGCATGGCCCAGAATGCTCCGCTTACAGTGGCGGAACTGAAGTATGTTCTGGATGGAATAGATGTGGAGAAACTTGATTCGTCCGATATTGTGCTTCATGAAAAGATCTCCGCTTTTCTGGATGAAAGAGAGTCTTTCTTCGCCTCAAAAGGGTTCAATGCCGTCGTCAATCCCTTTGTTAATCCCGAATTCTATTACAAATCAAATCCGGAGATTGACTGGACTTTCGATTATTATCTTGAGGATTATGCCTTGGGCCTTAATGTGGGGACAGGTGTAGGTGATATTTTCTATGCTGATTTTACGCCGGTTCTGGGAAAAAATCATTATTCCGTGCAGAAGGATTCCAATTTTTCCAATATCATAACTGAGAGGAATGAGTTTGAGGCGGCATTGACAAGAAAGTGTTTTGCAGCCTTAGGATATGGTGACAGAGACTGGGGATTGAATCTGACTGTCGGCAAGGAGGGGCTTGCTCTTGGCCGGAGCCTGACGGGCAGTGTAATCTATAACAGCACTTTTGAGACTGATTTTTTTGCTCAGCTGAATGCCTATACGGAAAATTTCCGTTTCCAACTGGATACAGTCCAGCTGAACAGAAATACTTTTTTTTATTTCCACAATATTGAGGTCCGGCTTTTTGACATATTGAAGGTCGCATTTCTGGAAGGAACCCTTCAGAATAAGGAATTTGAACTTCGTTATCTGAATCCGTTCTACATGCTTCATAACTTTTTTACCTATGACGATTTCCACGGTACTGATAATTATGAGTTGTATTACCGGGCCAATACAGCCTCCTATATGGGAATACAGGCCGAGATTGTCCCTGTCTCCGGTCTGAGGATCTACGCTCTTTATGCACAGAATGAACTGCAGGGAGCATCGGAGTTGACAAATGATTTCGGCCGGTCTTTTCCTGACAGCATAGGTCTTCAGATCGGTGCGGAACTGACTCTGCCGTCTTTGAAAAGCATCGGATGGTGGCATGGGACCGTTGAAGGAATATATACTTCTCCCTTTATGTATATGAAACAGCATCCTGACTGGTCTTTTGGTGTAAACCGTACTACTGACTTCATTTTCTTTGACCACTGTTATGATGTCTGGTCCTGGACCGGTTCACCCTTTGGTCCTGACTGCCTGGGAGCTTTTGCCGGCATTGAATACACTGATTATGACAGGCTGTCACTGGGCGCATCCTATTCTTTTGTGGCCCACGGAGAGAATTCCGCTTCAACACTGTCTGATCCTTCCAATAAAAAGACAGTGACAAAAGGGGATGGCACAACTGAATCGATTTATGTGTATTATCCACAGGTTGCATGGAAGTGGGCTGAAACCCAGGAAGAGAAAGATGCCGCTATTAAACGGGCTCGGGATCCGAATCTTACAGGGACTGTTGAGTATACGAACAGAGTTCAGTTTGACGGATCTTACAGGCTTAATAAGTCTGTTTCATTTACCGGTAGAATGTCATTTTCTGTCGCTTTCAACTGTGGCAACAAGGCTGGAAACACTCAGTTCGGTGTAGAATTAGGTGCAGGTTGCAAAGTAAAAGTTTTTTGAGGAAAAAATGCAGCGTCGCTTTTTATGTTTGTATCTTGATACCGGAGGTGGTCACCGTGCACCGGCTAAAGTCCTGGAATCACTTTTCAAGGAACGATATACGGAGGATGAAGTCTCTGTGAAGATCATGCACGGATTTGCCCGGAATAATTATCTGGCCCGTTTCTGTTTTGAGACATTTTATCACCTTTCCCTGAATATTTATCCTGCCATGTACAGTTTTGTGTACAGATCCAGCGGTGCCAGAACACAGCATATTATGTCCAGGACCCTTGATTTTACAACCAGGCGTGATCTCCGCCGGATGCTTGAGGAAGAGCAGCCGACTGACATTGTGATCTTCCATTTTGCTCTGATAAAGGTGGTGAAATGGGCCTTGCAGGATCTAAAGATGACCCCCAATGTCTCTGTAATGGTTCTTGATCCTTTTACGCCTCATTCATCCTGGTTCATGGATCCTTCCCGTCAGCATCTGATTTATTCCCAGCGTGCGAAAGACATTGCCGTAAAAGAATATGGTGTTGCCTCTGAAAACATCCATGTGATGCCTTTCCTTCTCAACAGGAAATTCCTGGTTGATTACTCAGAGCAGAGAATTGAGGAGCTCCGCGAAAAATACGGAATTCCTCAAGGGAAAAAAGTGGTGCTGATTTCCGGAGGCGGGGAAGGCTTATCTGATTCTCTTCCTATTGTCCTTGATTTTATACGGAGAAAAGTTGACTTTACGGTGATCGTTGTATGCGGAAGAAGTGTTACATTGAAGAAGAGCCTGGACTTGATCGCTGCAAAGGAAACCTCTCTGGATCTCCGAGTCTTCGGTTTTGTTGACAATATGCCGGAACTGGTGCGGGTCTGTGATTGTGGAATAATCAAACCAGGTGCCTCAAGCGTGATGGAATTCTACGCCTGCAGGAAGCCTGTTGTAATGAGCAGTTTTATTTATGGACAGGAGCTGGGAAACGTTCAGTTCGTGGTTGACAACGGAATAGGTTTTTTTGTACAAAAGTCGAAGAAAATTGGTCAGGTAGTCTCAGATCTGCTTAAAGACGAAAAACGGCTTTCCCTTATACAGAAGAATTTTGACTGTCTTGACGTTTCTTTTGATGGCCAGAGAATTGTTGATTGTCTTATGAATCGGGGAGAAAGAACCATATGAGAAAAATTTTTGCAGTTGTTTGTTGTTTCCTTTTTGTATCCGTCTTATGTTTTGGCCAGATTTCAGCAGATCCAAATGACAGGTTTTATCAGGATGCAGTCCGCTGGCAGATTTTAGGATACACTGATTCTCTGCCGGAACAGCATCCTTTTCCCTTGCAGCTGGTTAAGCGGATTCTGTCTGATGTCATGGAGAACGGTGACGAGTCGGAAAAAAGGCTTGCTTCTCAATATGAGGATCTGTTCTGGGGAAAGACATTGGATGTTTACGGAAGAACAGACTCAATCCTTTCTGCAGGAAACGACGGGGCTTTTTCAATTAATCTTGCCGGTGGAATTGAAGGAAACTACCTTTTTTCTGATTTTGCAGGAATCTCCTACAAATTTGAAGAATTTGTAACTACGGACAGAACCCCGAAAGTCCCGTTGTTCTCTCCTGTCGCCAATGACACTTTTGATGACTGGCCACCCCGCGTCGGACCCTTTTCCATGTACGTGATAGGTGATTCCACCGTTTCCATAGGAACACCAGATACTTATCTTCTGGCAGGAATAAGCCGCGTGAATGTCGGTGCAGATCCATACAAAAGTATTCAGGTTGAGTCCTCTTCTTTTCATGTGCCGTTTTTTTCATATGTAATCAACAGGGACCGCTGGAATTTCACACAGACCCTGTATTCCCTGTCTGCAACCACAAATTCCGGAAAATATTCTGATGCCTATCCTGGACAGAAATTCCTTGCAAATCATTCTGTTTCTTTCGATGTCACAGATTCATTGACTTTGTCATATTTTGAGTCCTCAATTGCAGGAAACCGTTTTGACCTCAGTTATTTCCTGCCTTGTCCCTACATGGTAGTCCAGGGCTTCTCCTATTTTGCAGACAATCTGGTTATGGGCGTCGGTGCGCGTCTTAAGGCGGATGACCGGCTCCAGTTTTATGGAGACCTGTTCCTGGATGATGTGGATGCCGGTGAAGTAGTGAAATTCAATCTTGATACAAAGATAATCGGTTCTCTGGATCTGGGGCTTCTTTTCGTTCCTGATTTCAGTCTGCTTTCTTTTGTATCGGCTGACTTTACTATGGTTACCCCATGGATGTACTCCCATCATGATTTTGATGTGAATAACAATAAAACTGGTTTGAACGGATATAATTACCAGAACTTCACACACCGTGGAACAAACATCGCAACGCAGCTTGATCCGAACAGCTACAGGTTTTCAGTCTCAGCTTCCTCGCGTCCTGTCAAAGACCTGACTGTGGACTTCGGGTTCAATTTCATCCGTCATGCGAATCAGAATGAATCCTTGTCTGTTGATGAAGCATACAGTTATCTCAGTTCCTATGATATGTACAGGACAGGAGGTGGCGTCCTTGATGTTTTCAGTGCGGACGGAGATTATTATTCAAGGCTGGATACATATCAGTATTCATTCCCCTTTATGAGACAGCAGACAAAAATGACAGTGCTTCAGGGAAATGTTGCTGCTGACTATACAGTTTTCTCCGGGAAAAAAGGACGGCTTTCTGTCAGTGCTGACTGTATGTTGGAGTATATACACAATTTCGGTGTCCAGAACGACATGTTCCCGGGTGCGGCAACAGAGAGTGAATCTGAGGAAATGAAAAAAATCACTGATTTAAAAGTAAAAGAATCCGCGGTAAATTCAGCGGTGGAAACCTGGCGAAATAAACTAACTGATAAATTCAATGTGTTTGCTTCAATTTCGGTTAAATACTCTTTTTAGGATTCTGCAGGAAGTAAGAGATGCATCGGAAATTTTTATGTATGTATATGAATACAGGCGGAGGACATCGGGCTTCAGCTCAGGTGCTTCAGTCATTGTTCCGGGAAAAATATAGGGAGGATGAAGTCGAGGTCAAACTGATAAACTGTCTTGGAAAACGCAGTTATTTCGGTAAATTCATTCTGGAGGATTTTTATCATTTTTCACTTAATTTGGCACCGGGATTGTTCAGCGGAACCTACCGTGTAGGAATCAGGCCTTTACAGTCTTTGACCAATCATCTCCTGGCCCTGGATTCTGTCAGCTACCTGAGAAGAATTTTTGAGGAAGAGCAACCTACTGATGTTGTCTGTTTTCATTTCGGTATGGTTTTCTGTATCAGAAGAGCCTTGAGACAGGCTGGTCTTAAGCCGAATCTGACATGCATGGTTCTGGATCCTTTCACGGCTCATTCGGTCAATTTTTATTTCAAGGATGTTGATTATTTTGTTTATTCTGAGAAGGTGAAACAGAGTGGAATCCGGGAATGGGGAGTTCCTCCTGAAAGGATCACTGTCATTCCCTTTCTGCTGAATCCAAAGTTCAAGGTCAAGGTGACAGATGAGAAAACTGCCGCCCTGCGCCGGAAATTAGGAATTCGGTCTGACAGGAAAGTAGTGCTGATTACCGGTGGTGGAGAAGGTCTTCCAAATACGATTAAGATTGTCACAGAACTTCTGCTCAGAAAAATGAATGTCACTGTGATTGCTGTCTGCGGAAGAAGCAGAACCCTTAAAGCTGGGCTTGAAGTTCTGTCACTTGACAACCGTTCCCTGGATCTGAAGGTGATGGGATTTGTGGACAATATGGACGAATTGGTCCAGGTGTGTGACTGTGCTGTGATCAAAGCAGGTCCTTCCTCTGTGATGGAAGTTGCAGCTTTTCATAAGCCCATGATTCTCTGCCATTTTATTTATGGACAGGAACTGGGAAATGTCCAGTTCATTCTTGAGAATGACGCGGGAGTTTTCAAACGTAAGGCAAAAGACATCGCTGATTCAATAGAGATAATGCTTAAAGACGAAAAACGGCTTTCCCAGCTCAAGAAGAACGTGAGCAATCTGCCTATTTCCTTTGAGTCAGAAAAAGTCGTTGATCTTCTGATGGCAAAAAAACGCTGATCTGTTGATGAACGGATTCTGCCTCATTTTATTTCTTTTGTCCCGAAATCTTTCCAAACCTGATCTCTTACGTTGAACAGTTTTACCTCTCGTTTCTCGTAGGCTTCCTGAATCAGGGCTTCGCAGTCAAGAGCATCATAAAGAAGTTTTGCATCTTCCACTTTTGCCCTCAGAACCGGGTGCTTTGGAGAAAAGAGCACGCAACAGTCTTCATAAGGAAGAATTGAAGTTTCATAAGTTCCGATCTGTTTTGCCGTATCCACAATCTCTTCTTTGTCCAATCCGACAAGGGGGCGAAGCAGCGGAAGTCCGCACATGCTCTCGGTAACTTCCATGTTTTCAATTGTCTGGCTTGCAACCTGACCAAGGCTTTCTCCTGTAATCAGGCATTTGCTTTTGATGTGCTTTGCAACCATTGTCGCACAACGCATCATGCACATGCGCAAAAGCAGAGTGCTGTAAGCATCGGCTTTGATTCCGCCCACAGGTTCGTGTGTCCGGGAGACTTCTTTGATCCGCATCTGGACATCAGTGAACGGAATGATGTTTATGTGTGTCTCAATACCGTACTGACTGATTATGCGTGCAAGTTTTTCAACTTTTTCCTGCGCCTGTACGGAAGTGTAGGGATATGCATGAAAATAACAGCAGTCAACTTTCATGCCGCGGCGCATCATTCTGTAACCTGCTACCGGAGAATCAAGTCCGCCGGAAAGAAGAAGAAGTCCGCGCCCGCCGGTACCCACCGGCAATCCGCGGTTTACACGTTCTGCGTTTCCGTATACATAGCATTTTTCGCGGATTTCAACACGGATCATGACATCGGGCTTATGAACGTCAACTTCCAGAATCTTCTGTTCATAAACATCTTCCGCTGCCTGTGCGCTTGTTTCGTAACTGTTGAGCGGAAAAGATTTGTCAGGGCGGCGTGTATCTACTTTGAAAGTTTTTGCGCCCTGTTCTTTTGCCTGCAAAGCTGTCTTCATTACAGCGGCTTTGATTGAATCAATGTTTTTCTCGCACTGTATTGCACGGGCCCATCCGTTTATTCCGATAAGATGACGCAATGTGAATTCCACTGCGGGAATTGATGCTGCGGGGCATTCAATGAACATCCGTCCTGACCGCAAATGTACGTGGCTTTCTACGCCTTCAAGGTAAAGTCTTGTATTCTGTACAAGACGCTGCTCAAATTCTTTGATGTTTGAGCCTTTGAGTGTAAGCTCTCCAAGTTGTACCAAAAAAACTGTATCAAATGTTTCTTTTTCCTGCATGTCTGCAATGATAGCCTAATTTTGAAAAAAAGCAAACAAGTCGGCAGGTTGACCTGTTTTTTTCGGGGTGCAGTTCACGGCTTCGGCGGCTTTTGAGAAAGTGGCTTTTGTTGCACAAAGGATTCTTTTGGTTTATCATTAAGCACTATGAAAGAATTTTTACCTTATGATCAGGTGCGCAACAACTCTCTTAAAATGGCGCACAAAATCTGTACAGACGGATTTATCCCCGATGTAATTTATGTTTCTCTGCGCGGAGGTGCCTATGTTGCCAACGTTGTCAGTGAATACTTTAAAATTGCCCGCAAAGACGTTCATCCTGTTCTTTATGCAGCAGTTGTTGCACGTTCATATACAGATATCCGGGAACGGGACCGTATCATGATTGACGGTTGGACTTATTCACCTGAACACCTTCGTCCCGGAGACAAGATTCTTCTTGTTGATGATATTTTTGACACAGGAAAAACAATCAACTATCTGGTTGAAACACTTCTGGAAAAAGGAATTCCCCGTAAAGACATAAAAGTTGCTGTTCATGACTACAAATATTTCACTTATAAGGAAGAACAGCTGCCGATTCAGCCTGATTACTGGTGCCGCAAATTCACCATTACAAAACCTGAAGAAGACAGATGGATTCATTACATGAGTCATGAACTTATCGGACTTTCTCAGGAAGAACTGGAAGAAAACTATTTCAAACAGGATCCGGAACTTCGTGAAGTTTTTGCGGATCTGTTCAAAAAATAAAAATCATTTTGCAGGAAGCACGGCCGGCTTTGAATAAGTTTCAACAAAAAGCATTTGTTATCATACTTTTCTCATTAATATGCCAGTTGTGTTTTTCTGCGCCCATGAAGGTTCTCAGCCCTGTTCCCGGTGTTTGGAAAAATCCCCAGGCACTTTATGTCCAGAAAGACGAATCCAGTGATGTTTATTATTCTCTTAACGGTACAGACCCGTTGGAGAGCGGATTGGCTTATGACGGACCGATTCTTATCGAAGGAACCGGCAAAAAAACGATTATTGTTACAGAAGCCAGAGCGGACGGCTCTTTTCATTCTGAAACAATAACATGGACTGTAACAGGGAATGTGCAGCTGCCTTATGTTCCGTTCAGCCGCAGGGAAGGTTGTGTTTCTCTTTCCGAGAACGGAGGATTTCCCATTCCCTCTGACTGCACTTTTGTTTCCGGTGACCTTTCGGACATAAGTGATTTTGAAGAAACAGCATCCAAAGGCGGCATTTACTTTTCTGTCGGCAGAAGCAGCGGGCGGTGCACTGATCCTCTTGTCATACGCAATGAAAACGGTTTTTACAGATATCTGATTTCATACGGATCTGACAGTCCTGACATACTGCATACAAAGCCTGCAGAAGCTGATGAAACAATAGAATTTGCCGATTGGAATTATGTAAGATTTTATCAGGGACAGATTGTTCTTTACAAAATTGATGACGGCCCCTGGATTCAGACAATGGAACCGGTTTTTATTGACCGAACGCAGGATCATGTGCTCAGCTGGAAATTGCTGAGTCCCGTGCTTTCTTATGATGACAGTGCTTTTGTCCCGGAACCGGGCAGAGAACTCTTTGTGCCTGCAAAACCCGCTTTGTCAGGAATGCCTGAAAAAGGTGTTTCAAACAGGACAGTTTCTCTTTCTTTGGAAGCCCCGGATTTTCTTTTTGCTTTCGAAGATGATTCCGGTTTGGTTTCTTACGATTCTGTGTATCATTTGGATGTTCTGCCGGGCGATGACAAACTTCTTGAAAAAACTCTTACAGTGTACTACCGGGGAATCAGACAGGGAACAATTCCCGTGCAGGTGCGCCTTGACAAGCGGTGCCCTGAAACTCCGAAAATATTTGCCGGCATGGGAAAAACTGATGTTACCGGAAGTTCCGGGTTCTACAGGACAAAGGTTTCTCTTGATTTTTCAAGCAGTACCAATGTTTACGTAGGGCTTTCTTCTCCTATTACGGTACAGAACGGTTACGACGAACGGCTGATGGCTCAGGCTCTGAGACTTCTTGAAACAGAGAAGACAAAGATTCAGTATTCGGAATACACATCAAATCAGCTTTCTTACGACAATGTTCAGGGAGCGGCTTTGGTTTATGTCAGCGCGTACAGTCAGGATGATGCCGGAAACCGGAGTGAGTCTGTGGATTACACTTTTGTGATTGACAGGGTGAATTTCTATGTCAAACAGAATTATGTCAGTCCCGCAGCAACTGTTCATGACAAGAATGATGATGTTTTCTGGCTTTGCGGAACCACTGTTCCCGGAACAAAGCTTTGTCCTTTTTCGTCAATTTCAGAGGCGCTTATTCCCGTAAATGCAATCTATCTTCTGAAGCCTGAAACGAAAACAAGGGTATTTGTTTCAGGTGTTTACAATTTGTCTTCAGATCTTGTTGTTTTCGGAAACTGTGATTTCTGGGGAGAGAACAACGCACGTCTCATTTTTGCACCGGACAGCAGTTTTGTTCAGAAAGGTGGAAATTTGGGACTTTATCATTTTTCTGTGGAATCCTCGGCATCCGCTGATTCGGCATCCCTTTTTCAGAAACAGCTGATCTCAATCAAAAACGGATCTTTCTCTGCTTCCGATTGCGATTTTGTTTCCGTCGGTGAATCCAGGTTTTCATGCTTTTCTGTAAAAGACAGCGTTTTGGATTTGAAATACTGCAGTGTTTCAGTTTCCGCTGCCAGTTACGGAGTTTTTGTAACTTCGGAAAATTCAGATTTGAACCTGAATAAAGTCAAGGGAGTTCTTCAGGCAAAAACAGGTGTGTGTTTGAGTGTGTCAGGCGGTTCTTGTTCTCTTTCAGGATTGAATCTTTCCATTTCCGGTTCTTTTGCCAGAGGTGCAGAGTTTTCCGGCGTCAGATGGAACCTTTCAGATTCATTTTTTTCTGCTAAGAATGTACAGACATTGTCATCAGTACTTTGGCAGGACAATAAATCATTCTGTTCCGACAAAGCCCTGTTGGATTCAAATGTTTATTCAGGATTTTCCTCTCTTTTTTGATGCCTATGATTAATTTTGGAACAAAGCATTTTTTGTTGTGTTTTTGCACAGCAGCACTGATTCTGTTCATGCTGCCGGGTGCAAAACTTTATTGTTCATCTCTTCCGGACTGGATTCTTACATCTGAGGTGATTTTCAACACTTTTTTTCTGAATGACGGAAATGTTGCGGATCCTCAGAGTCTTGGTTTTGACGGTGCTGATAATCTGAATGATGAATGTTCTCAGACAGCGTACAGGATATTTGAGTTCTACCGGGATGATTTTCTTTTTGAAAAACAGGATGTGGGCCAGAATTTGCCTTATCTTTCTGAAGCTCTCTTTTATTATGATGTAAAAGAGATTGACGGATCCCAGCTGATGCCGAAAACTGAAGATTTGCGGCAAAAACTGAGAAAAGAAAAATTCAACACAGTCTGCAAAGCAGAAGCTCTTTTGAACGGCAGTCTTTTTATGACAGTTGATCAGATTATGCAGGACCCGGCCCTTGTGTTTCTTTTGGAAAAGGATTCCCGCTATGAAATATGGAAGGAAAAAATCAGTTCTGCAGTTTCGGGAAAAAAAGATTATGGCAAATACGCATGGAATTTGTACGAAATTCAGACACTGGCTGATGAAATCACTTTGATTCTTGGCCGTTTCGGAATTCCCGCCGCTGTAGCAATTCCTCCCAGTGCCGGAAAAATGCTGTCTCTTTTTAAGGAAGACGGTTTCTACCTTTTTTGTCTGACACAGCAGGAAGCAAATTATTTGAACAGCTGCCTTACTTTTGTAAATGATTTTTTCGCTTTTTACGGCGAATCAATGGAAGAGCTTTTGAGAAAGGAGGTTTCTGATGAGTGACAAAAAAAAATCGGGCTTTCTTTTTTTTCTTGCAGGATTGCTGATTGTTGCCGGGCTTCTTACGGCTGCTTATTTTGCAGGCTCTTTTCCTTCTTTTAACCGTGCTGTGGACACTGCAGTTCAAAAAATCACTTTCCTTGTGACAAAAAAATCAGTTGAAAAAAAAGATGCTGCGAATTCTGCTGAAGCGTCGGAATCAGTTGCAGAAACTGAAGATAATCCTTCTGTTACCGATTACGAAGAACTTTCGGAAGAATCAGAAGAATCAAATTCAATTATTGAAGAAATCATAAGCGAACCGGTTTCTGCTGCAAAAATTCCTGACAAAGCTCTGATTCTTGCAGAAAACCCGGTTCTGTATTCTTTGACTGATGAATCCGCAGAAAAGATTTATCGCAATACCGGCGCAGATTTGCAGAATGTAAAGGATGCAATTTCCATGGATTTTTACAACGGATATGCAATCCTTACTCCCGTTGTAGAATTTGCCGATGCTGACGCTTTTATTACATCAGAGCCGCGTCTTGTAGTCAGAAACAGAAAAGACAATTCAGTTTCTTTTGAACAATGGGACATAAATTATCCGTTGGGACGCGCCTGCGCTTGGGAAAATGCTTTTGTTTTTGCTGGCCGTGACGGAAAAAATTATGCTTTTGTATTCGGTGACAATCTTCCGCAAGGAGAATTCGCAGCTGAAACACAGAAGTCTCCCATGTCCTGTGAAGAAAACCTTTTTTCGGCTTTTACCGCTTCTGACAAATTCTATGGATCTCTGCGGAATGAACTGTATCTTCTTGGCATAAATGCGTTTTCGTCCGGCGAATTTCCTGAGACAGGATTTTTTCTACCTCCTGACGAAGACAACAATTTTGCAACAGGCTATTTTTCAATTGACAGAACTTCAGTTTTTGTTTTTTCGCCGATGGAACAGGGGTTGCATACAATCAGTCTTGTTGATGAAAAAGGCGCAGTTGTAAAGGAAAGAACTTTTGTTGCCGTTTTTTCAGAAAATGGCGAACGCTTGTCCATGAGCCTTGGTTATCTGGATGATCGTCCTGTGACTTCTCTTCATTTGGATGATTCTATTTTTTACTATATTGTGTCCGGCGCTTTTGACGGTGCTGAAATTCCAGAGGAATCAAAAGGTCGGATTGTTGTAAGGCACGGCAAATGATTCAGTTTTTGTGCGGTATTGATGAAGCCGGGCGCGGACCTTTGGCAGGGCCTGTTTATGCTGCGGCCGTGATCCTCGGTGATGGTTTTCCTGTGGAAATTCTTGATGACTCAAAGAAACTGTCTGAAAAAAAACGTCTGGCCGCTGAAAAACTGATCAAAGAGCGTGCATTGGCTTGGGGAATCGGTTTTGCAACTCATGAAGAGATTGACTCGATTAATATTCTTCAGGCAAGTTTGACTGCCATGGCCAGAGCTTTTGAAAACATGACACAGAAAATGAGTGCCGATGCTTTGTCCGGCATTTCATGCATTGTGGACGGAACTTTTTGCCCTGAGGTTCCGGTTCCCTGCAGATGCGAACCCAAAGCGGACGGAAACTATCCCTGTGTCATGGCGGCTTCGATTCTTGCAAAAAATGAGCGTGACAGGGTAATGTGCGAGTACGATGCTTTGTATCCGCAGTACGGGTACAAAAAACATAAAGGCTATCCGACAAAGGCTCATAAAGAAGCCTGCAGAGAATTCGGACCTTCTCCGATTCAGCGCCTTTCTTTCAAGATTTGAACGGAAAAAGGCTGTCGTTGCGCTCTCAAACTGATTATTCTCGCCATCCGTGGCTCGCCGCTAACGCGGTGTTTTTATAGGAGGCGTGAAAAAAATTACGTCCGTGTAATTTTTATCACGTCAGTTTGTTCGCGCGTTGCGCTCTCAAACTGATTATTCTCGCCATCCATGGCTCGCCGCTAACGCGGTGTTTTTATAGGAGAAATATGATGGATTCAAAAAAATACCCGGTGTCAAATATGGTAACAATCGGCGGCACAAAAAAAGCAAAAAAAATCAGCATCGGCGGGGATGCACCTGTTTCTGTGCAGACAATGTGGAAAGAATCAATTGTTCCACTGTCGGAACCCGGTTCTTCCCAAGCATTGCATTCAGTTCTTGACCGCATAGAACGCATGGCCATGTGCGGCTGTGACATTCTCCGTTTTGCCGTTCCTGACCAGGCCAGTGCGAAAGCCCTTTGCCGCATTGCAGAAGATTCAGTGCTTCCTCTGGTTGCAGACATTCACTTCGATTACAAACTTGCATTGTCATGCCTTGAAGGCAATGTTTCAAAAATCCGCATCAATCCTGGAAACATCGGCAGCATTGAAAAAACCAAAGCCGTTGTGGACCGCTGCAAAGAAAAAGGTGTTGCAATCCGTATCGGAATCAATGCAGGAAGCCTTCCCCGTGATTTGGCGGAAAAAGTTCAGGCGGGCAGCGTAACCCGTGCAGAAGCGCTTGCAGAAACTGCATTCCGCGAAACCAGCGTTTTTGAAGAGCTGAATTTTTCCGATTATGTTGTTTCAATGAAAGCTTCCAGTGTTCAGGAAACAATTGCCGCCAATGAAGCTTTTGCTTCAAAATACCGTGCGCCTCTTCATATCGGCGTTACAGAAGCAGGCCCCATTATAGGCGGAATTGTAAAAAGCACTTTGGCATTCAGCCATCTTCTTTATGAAGGAATCGGTGCCACAATCCGTGTAAGCCTTTCAGATACTCCCGAAAACGAAATCATCGCTGCCCGGGAAATACTCCGTGAAACAGGAAAAAGAAGCGGTGGTGTAAAAATCGTAAGCTGTCCGCGGTGCGGCAGAAACGGATTTGATGTACACGGATTCGTGGCGCGCTGGCAGAATGAACTTTATGCTTTGGACAAAGATATTACAGTTGCCGTCATGGGATGCGTCGTAAACGGTCCCGGCGAAGGAAAACATGCGGATATCGGCATAACCGGAACCGGAGACAGTGTAATGATTTTCCGTCACGGAGAAGTTGTGCGGACAATACGTGCTGAGCAAAAAGGATCAAATCAGCAGGAGATTCTTAATTCCCTCAGAGAATCTGCCGATAAAGCATTCAGAGAGGAATTGTTCAAACTGTGACCCGGATTTTTTTTGCAGACAGAGTCAGACTGATTTTTTTTGTACTTGCCACTTTGCTGTTCGTGGCTTATCCATGTTTTTCCCAAGCTACGAATCTTGATTCCTGGCGACTTCTGGATCAGGCACAGCGGCAGTACGAGCTGGGCAACATTTCCCAATCCTTCAAACTGGCACAGACTGCAAAAGAATTGAGGACTTCTGAAGTCCAGAAAAAACTTGATACGCTGCAGAGCGCAATCATTCCTCTTGCCGTGCAGAATGCGGGAGACAACGTGACTGCAGTGCGCAATCTTCTTGTTGACCGGATGGAAACATCCGCCGTTGCTGTAATAGACGAACAGCTGCTCTTTTACAGTGATTTTTTTGATTCTTCTTCAATTTCTTCCCTTTATGAACACCTGGCAGGACAGAGACTTTATCCTGAAGCGGAGTATCTTCTTGGAAAACTTTTCGTTCAGGAAGGTGAATACAAGACTGCTCTGAATTATTATCTTGAGGCTTACAACCATTCTGCTGCACTTGATATTCCTGATGTAAAGACTGACATCCTTTATGACATTGCTTATCTTTCCAATCTTGTCGGGGATCAGAACCAGATGGAAGAAGCCCTTCTGACAGTAATGCAGGGAAATCCTGATTTTGTGGGAACTGACGGTGACACTCCCTATGTTGACATTGCCATGAATTATGCAAAAAAGGGTGAAGGTGTGGACGCCCAGAAGTTTTTCCTGCTTTACCGCAGCGGATATTACCGTTCAATAAATGCATCGGTTCAGCTTGCATCCTTTTATGATCAGAGCGGCTATCCCGAGCAGGCATTCCGGATGGCATGTCTTTCCTCTCTGGGAGTTTTTACACGGATTTATTCAGTCCTGACACAGCGCAGCCAGAAATTCAGTTTTACAACATTGGATGCATTCTTTGCTGCTGCTGTAAAACACAGTGATATTGTTGACTGGCTCAAGAACAATGACGGTTGGAAAGGTTTCGAGCTGTTTGCAAAATATGCGTCCTTTTACGGAAATCAGGCACTTTCTTCGGATTTGTACAATGCCTTGGCTTTGTACAGCACAGATTCCCGCATAAAAGAATCCAGCAAACGTGTTCTCGGAAAATAAATCCAAATAATCAAAGTTTTTTTCTCTTAAGGCTTTTTGAGCCTTGCACCCTATAATCATTTTTACTATAATCCCCCTAAAGTGCAGTACTTTTTCAGGCGTTGCCTGCTTTTGTTACGTGTACAAAATCAGTTTTCAAACTTCATATTAGGGAGAAAGAATCATGATTGTAATGAAATTCGGTGGCTCTTCTGTAGCAAATGCAGAGAGAATTCGCCATGTGGCTTCTATTATTAAGGCCTATGAAACTAAAAAACCTGTTGTGGTGCTTTCTGCCATGGGTGACACAACAGATTACCTGCTTGAAGCAGCTGAAAAAGCGCTTACCGGTGTTGTGGACATTGAGAATGTAGAAAAACTGCATTTTGACACAATGAAAGAACTTGGTGTTTATTCAACAGAAGTGGAAAATCTTCTTGAAGAACTCAAGACTTTGTGCACAGGCATTTCCATGCTTCACGAGCTTACCAAACGTACAAGGGATTATCTCGTTTCTTTTGGTGAACGGCTTTCCGTGCGCATTGCAACAGCTTATCTGCAGAAAGAGGGTGTTCCTGCAAAATTCTATGACGCATGGGACGCCGGTATTCAGTCCGACTCAAATTTCATGTCTGCTGACCTTCTTGATTCCGTATGGCAGACAATCCCTGAAGCTTTGGGCGGCTACAAAGACGGAACACTCAAAGAACTTCCCATAGTAACCGGCTTCATTGCCAAAGACAAAAACGGATACATCACAACTTTGGGCCGCGGCGGCAGTGACCTTACAGCAACAATTCTCGGTGCTGCTCTCGGTGCAGAAGAAGTCCAGACTTGGAAAGACGTTGACGGAATTCTTACAACTGATCCCCGTATCGTAAAAGAAGCCCGCACAGTTCCTGAAGTAACATACGAAGAAGCTTCTGAACTTGCATATTTCGGTGCTCAGGTTCTGCATCCACGTTCAATGGTTCCATGCCGCAAGACAGGAACTCCGGTCCGTGTAAAGAACTCATACAATATTGATCATCCCGGTTCAATCATAATCAAAGAACATCTGGAACAGCCTATTCCCGTCCGTGCGATTACAGTTGTCAAAGACGTTACGGTTATTGACATTGTGTCCACCCGTATGTTGGGAGCTGCCGGTTTCCTGGCTCACATTTTCAACCAGTTCCTGAAATGGGATATCAGTGTTGACGTAGTTGCAACCAGCGAAGTTTCTGTTTCGCTCACTGTAAAGACAAAAAAAGATCTTACAGGACTTATCGAGGATGTTTCCCGTGTTGCTGATACACAGACCAAGACAGGAAAAGCTATCGTTACAATCATTTGTGATGTAGAACGTTCTTCCCGCATTCTGGAAGTAGCCTTTGCCGCTCTTGCAAAACAGAACATCAATGTTCAGATGATCAGTCAGGGTGCGTCAAAAGTCAACTTCAGCATGATTTGTGAAGGTTCTCAGGCTGATGATGTTGTTCGGATTCTTCACAATGCTTTCTTCGGAATGAAAGAAGGCGACGAACTCAAATAATTCCCGTTTGTTCATGGCCATCGGTTTGACTGATGGTCATGAAGTCTGCGACAGGGCGTAAGTTTATAAAGCCTTTGTCAGACACATTTTTTAATCACAGAGGTTTTTATGAAAATTGCATTGGTCGGATACGGAAAAATGGGCCATATGATTGAAACGGCTGCAGTAAAACGCGGAAATCAGGTTGTTGTTACATGCGATCCTTTCGCTCCTGATGCCACCGTCAAATCCGGAGATCCTGCTGAACTGGCGTCCAAAATCATTGAGTCCGGAGCAGAAGGCATCATTGAGTTTACTCATCCTGACAGTGTAATGAACAATATAAAGGCTTTTATTCCTACAAACATTCCGCTGGTAGTCGGTACAACCGGATGGCTCGGAAATCTGGAACAGGTAAGTAAAGATGTGGCCGCTGCCGGATCAAACCTGTTTTATGCAGCAAACTATTCTGTAGGTGTAAACCTTTTTTACCGTGTTGTTGCCGAAGCTGCAAAACTGATCAGTGCTTATGATGAATACGATGTTGCCACTTGGGAAGCCCACCACAACCAGAAAGCCGACAGTCCTTCAGGAACAGCTCTTGAGATTGCTCGCCAGGTTATGGCAAATTTCCCCTCCAAAACAGAAATTGTAACTGATGCTTTTTACAGCCGCCCTCAGAAAAATCAGCTTCATGTTTCAAGCACACGTGTCGGCAGCGTACCAGGAACACACACCGTATTCTTTGACAGTCCTGCAGATACCATCGAACTTACACATACCGCCCGCAGCCGCGAAGGTTTTGCTTTGGGTGCAGTTGTTGCCTGTGAATGGCTTTTCAACGGTCTCAAAGACGGAAAACTTGCCAAAGGCAATGTTTATACAATGAACGATATTTTCGGTTGATAATATGGAATACATTTCAAAAGTTTTTCTCAAAGCAAAAGAGGAAACAGAAATCCGTCAGGGATTTCCATGGGTTTTTGACAACGAGATTGATCATGTCCGCTACGAAACCACGCTTAAAGGCGGACAACATCATGTTGCTGATGAATCACTTGAGTCTTCTTCTGTTGAAGACGGATCTCCTGTAGAAGTAATGAGCAAATCCGGTCTCTTTTTGGGAACCGGAATCATCAACAAAAAGTCAAAGATTACTGTGCGCATTCTGAGCCGTACCAGAGGAGAAGCTTTTGACAATGCATTTTTTTACAACCGCATTGAACAGGCTTTGCAGCTGCGTTTTGCTTACTATTCAAAACATGATTCCTACAGGCTTGTTTTTGACGAAGCTGATTTTTTGCCCGGTCTTACGGTTGAACGCTATTGCGACATTGACGGACGTGTTTTTCTTGTAATTCAGTTTCTTGCGCTTTGTACTGAAGTCTACCGTGAAGAAATCCTTTCTGCCCTTCAGACTTTGTGCCATCCCTTCGGCATTTATGAACGCAGCGAAGCTTCAATCCGTGAAAAAGAAGGACTTTCTGAAAGTGTAGGTTGGATTGGTCCGGAACGGAATCCTGTAATCACAATCAGAGAAAATGGAGTGCTTCTTCAAGTTGATATTGCACAGGGACAGAAAACAGGATATTTCCTGGATCAGAAATTCAACCGTGTGACTGCAGCTGCTTTTGCCCGCGGAAAACGGGTTCTTGATACTTTTACACATACCGGTGCCTTTGCATTGAATTGCGCTCTCAACGGTGCAAAAGAAGTTACGGCTTGCGACATTTCAGAAGAAGCTGTTGCCACTGTCAAGGCAAATATCGCGCTCAACAAACAGGAAAAAACTGTTACCGCTGTTTGCGCTGACGTTTTTGATCTTCTTAAAGAATACGAAAATCAGCAGCGCACTTTTGACATGATTATTCTTGATCCTCCAGCTTTTACAAAAAGTGCCAAAATGGTAAAGAAAGCCTATGGCGGATACAAAGAAATCAATCTTCGTGCCATGAAGCTTCTTGAAAAAGGCGGAATCCTCATAACCTGCTCATGTTCTCATTTCTTTGATTACAACACATTCTATGACATGATCATGCATGCAGCCCTCGATGCTCATCGTACAGTTCAGATTCTCGAAAAGCGCGGTGCAGGACCGGATCATCCTCTTCTGGTCGGTTATCCCAAATCAGAGTACCTTAAGTGCGCTGTTCTGAGAGTTCTGTAAGTTTTTCGTCTGTCATCAATGGCAACAGATTGTGGATGGCAAAAATTGGCAAATAATGCAAATAATATGGAAGAAAAAGTTTGTAACTGTCTTATGGTGCTTGGTCCCACTGCAGTAGGAAAAACTGCTTTGGCTGTAAAGCTTGCGGATTTTTTCGGCGGTGAAATAATTTCCGCTGATTCAAGGCAGGTTTATCGCGGACTGGATATCGGCAGCGGAAAGGATTTGTGTGAATATGAACTGCACGATCCTGAGAGACTGATTCCATATCACCTGATTGATGTAACTGACCTGGACACGGAATATTCAGTTTTTGATTATCAGCAATCGGTTTACAAAGTTTTTCCCGAAATAAAATCACGGAACAAAGCTGTTGTTTTCTGCGGCGGTACCGGAATGTATCTTGATTCAATAGTCCGCGGCTACAGGCTTACCACTGTGCCGTGCAACGTGGAACTCCGCAATTCTTTGGCAGGAAAAACTGATTCTGAACTTGCAGAGTACCTTGCAGATCTTAAAGGCGGAAAACTCCATAACACTACTGACACAGTGGAGCGGCACCGGGTTCTGCGGGCAATTGAGATTGAAGTTTATAGCCGTGAAAACCCTGTAGAAATGAGTGACGATTCTGCTGTCCCGGAAATAAATCCTTTTATAATCGGAACAACCTTTGACAGAAAAACATTGCGGGAACGCATAGGAACCCGGCTTTCTGCACGTTTTCAGGAAGACATGATCGGTGAAGTTTCGGCTTTGCATGACAAAGGTGTTTCCTGGGAACGTCTTGAAAGACTGGGCCTGGAATACCGCTTTATTGCCGAATATCTTCAGGGAAAAATCGCAGGACAGGAAGAATTGCGCCAGTCTTTGTACATTGCGATAGGGCAGTTTGCAAAAAGACAGGAGACATGGTTCCGCCGTATGGAAAAACAGGGGACGGTGATTCATTGGCTGCCTGTTGAAAACCGCTTCGAAAATGCAAAGCAGCTGATTCAGACAGGCATTGAGTCAGGACAGATTAAGCTGTAACTGCCAGACTTGCTTCCATTTTTGTCAGATAACCGGTGCGGACACAACTGTCGAACAATGTCTTGCTCATAAAATCAGTTGTGACTTCTTCGTATCCGTCCAGATCACGGACAATTCGGACAACATAGCCGTCATCTATTTCATTCACAATCATCATGTAGTCTTTTGACTCGTTATGTCCTTTTAATGCGTAACAATCCATTTTGAAAACCTCCGCGTCTAAAATTACTTTGATGTCATTCAGTTCTGCTTTGCAAAACTACAGTAATATTTTCGGAAAATGGTTTTTTGAGTTTAGTGTTTTGTTTGATTGAACGGTGCCATTTTTGCCGTTCGTCAAATCCTGCTTTAGTTTGATCTGAAGTCTGGCCCTTGATTTTTAGTGCTGTTTTTCTTATTCTAATATTATGGAAAAAATCAAAAAGCGGACCCATTTTTTTCTTATATTTGCCGTTTTTTTCGCTCTGGTTTTCGGCGCCGTTGCAGGTGCCCTCGCAGCGATGACGATTAATGTCATCAACAGTGAAAATTTTACGGAATTTACTGCCGCTCTGCCAACAAAAATTCTTGATATCAACGGTGAATTGATTACAGAGTATTCTTCTGATGAAAAACGTGAAATAATCAGCATTACTCAGATTCCCCAGCACTTTCTCGATGCTCTTCTGACTCGTGAGGACCAGGTTTTTTACAAGCATAAAGGGTTCAGCGTAAAATCCATTCTGCGCGCTGTTGTCGGTAAAGTTGCAGGTTTGTCACTTGGTGGCGGAAGTACACTTACTCAGCAGATTGCCGGAACTTTGTACTGTGACCGAAAAGATATTTCAATTACCCGAAAACTTGTTGAACTTTGGTGGGCCATTCAGATGGAACGCCGGTATTCCAAGGACGAGATTCTGGAACTTTATCTTAATCAGGTTTACCTTGGTGGCGGAACTTATGGTGTAAGTACTGCATCAAAATATTATTTCGGGCATGGAGTCGAAAAAATCACTCCTGCAGAGTCAGCAATCCTTGTTATCCAGCTTTCCAGCCCTACTTATTACAATCCTTTCAACTATCCCAACCGTGCCCGTGAACGTCAGCAGTATGTTCTTGGTGAAATGGTTTCAAACGGATACATTACAAAGGAAGTGGCTGATGCTTCTTTTGATGAGTACTGGCTTAACTTTGACTACACAAGAACGAATACCGGTGCACTCAATCTGACGGAAAACAGGGCTCCGTGGTTCAGTGAATATGTCCGCCGTGAACTTGATTCTCTTTATAACTACGCAACAAACAGTGTTTATACCGACGGACTGACTGTCAACACAACATTGAATCTTCAGCACCAGGCCGCCGCTGATGAAGTAATGGCAAAATATATTGCTCTTGCAAATGATTCTTATCAGGCTTCTTCAGGAAAACGCCGTTCCGACGCAATCAATACTTATATTCCCATGACTGAACTGTTCTCACTTGTGTTCAATATTCCTGAACTCCGGAATTCAGAATTGCGCCGTGAAACAGAAGCAATGTCCCAGTTCAGAAAAGAAATCAATCCCATGCTGGACATTTTCTCCATGGTTTGCGGTATTGAGAACCTGAAAGTTGGTGTTGTAAACAAAACTTCTACTACCGCAAAGGATACGTCGAGAAAAGATCTGATTGAAGGTACGATGATTGAGCTGGAGAACAGTACCGGCTACATAACTGCTTTGGTCGGCGGAAGCACATACGATGATGACAACCAGTTTATCCGTGCAACTCAAGCTACGTTGCAGCCGGGAAGTACTTTCAAACCGCTTTATTATTCGGCGGCAATTGATTCACGCAAACTTACTGCCACCACAATGATTTATGATACGCCTGTAATCTTCTATAAAGAAGACGGTTCTCCCTATCTGCTCAACAACTTCAAAGGTGAATTCATGGGCCATGTTCAGCTGTGGTATGCTTTGGCCACATCAATGAACATTCCTTCCGTAAAGATTCTGAATGAGGTCGGATTTGATGCTGCCATCAACAGAGCGGCCGCACTGCTCGGAATTGATGAAAGCGAGTATGAATCAAGAAGTCTGAAGCCTGTTTATTCTTTGGGACTTGGTGTTTGTGTCGTTCAGCCAATTCAAATGGCACGTGCTTTTGCAATTTTTGCCAATCAGGGTAAAGAAGTTACGCCTATGGCAATCAGGAATGTTGAAGACAAGAACGGAAACATTATTCTTAATCCGGAACGTGAAATCCGTGAAGCTCAGCAGGCAAAAGGTGAGAATATCCAGGTAATTTCACCTCAGACGGCTTTTGTAATGACCAGTCTCCTTCAGAATACTGTTTCTATGGGTACATTGGCTCGCGGTTCAGGATGGGGTTCAAAACTCCGCTTCTATGATGAAAACGGAAAGCGTTTTTCAATGCCGGCCGCCGGAAAAACCGGTACCACTCAGAACTGGGAAGATGCTTGGACTGTTGCATTTACACCGTATTACACATCTGCCTGGTGGTTCGGATTTGACCAGAAAGGAAATACATTGGGAACATCTCTTACCGGTGCAACTCTCGCAGGTGTTGCATGGGGTGATTTTGTTCAGATGACCCACAAAAACCTGCCTTACAAAGATTTCCCCAGTGCTCCTCAAGGTGTTGTTCAGGCAAAAGTCTGTTCTGTTTCCGGCGGTTTGCTTACTTCTGATTGTGAGGATTACGTCACAAGATATTATCTTGAAGGTACGGAACCAACTGAACTTTGTACGTATCATGCGTTGCGCAAAGTTGCAGAGATCCGGTCTCTTGATTTGCTCAATACGGAGCGTCTTCAGTCCGGTCTTTCGGATTTTGACGTATCTCCTACAACTTTGGTTTTTGACTTGTCCTTCCTTGATCATTCTGAAGAATCTGATGAAGATGGAGAAGGAATTCTTATTGATGGGGAAGAGGGAGCTGTTGCAGAAATCAGTGAATTGGGTTACGAAATCGATGCAAACGGACTTCCTTTGACAAACTATCTTTTGGACTGATTCCGAGGTATGACATGCTGTTGAATATCAACGAAATTAAAATCAAACACAGGGTTCGCAAAGACTTGGGAGACCTTACTCCATTAAAAGACAGTCTCCGCCGTTACGGGCTTTTGAATCCGATTACAGTAAACAGCCGCAACGAACTTATTGCCGGTCAGCGTCGTCTTGAAGCTGCAAAACAGCTTGGTTGGCAGAATATCAATGTTCAGGTTCTGGACATAAATGACAAAATCAGTCAGCTTGAAATTGAACTGGAAGAAAACACTCAGCGCAGTGATTTTTCTGATGAAGAGTTGCTTGAAGGTTATACTTTGCTTGAGAAATACCGTAATCCGGGTTTGTTCCGCCGGCTTATGGATGCAATCAAATCATTTTTCTTCTGCATTTCAGAATCTTCTGCTGAAAAACGGGAAAAAAAGACAAAAAATTCTCTGCTTCTTTCCTTGTTTCTTGTTTTTGGCTGCCTTCTGATTGTGGCTGCTGCGGTACTTACAAAATATCAACTCATAAGTTCAGTTCTTCTTACATTTCTGAATGTTTTATCAATTATTTCCATAACAGTTGGAATCATTTTTTTCATACGGTACATTTGTCTCAGGAAGTCTTAAATGCAGGATTTTTTTCGATTCGGATTTTTACGCACTGCTTGTGCCAGTCCGGAACTTGTTGTTGCGGATTGCAGGTTCAATGCTGAAGAAATCATACGAAATGTCAGGGAAGCTTCTGCAAAAAATGTACAAATTCTTTGTTTTCCGGAACTTTGTGTAACAGGTTATACTTGCAGTGATCTGTTTCTTCAGAAAAATCTGCAGAATTCTGCAATAAGTGCGCTTGAACACATTCTTTTCGAAACTAAGGATTGCAATGTTCTTTTTGCCGTCGGTCTTCCTCTGGCTATAAGGCAGTTTCTGTTCAATACTGCATGTTTTGCATATAAAGGAAAGCTGCTTGCAATTGTTCCGAAAGTGAATATTCCCAATTATCAGGAATTTTATGAAGCAAGGCATTTTACACCTTTTTCAAAAAAACTCGGAATGCCCGAAACGGTGGATTTGGTTTTTCAGAAAGACGTTCCTTTCGGGACAGACATTCTTATTGAAGACAATTTTTCAGCTGATTTATGTATCGCTGCAGAAATCTGTGAAGATTTGTGGGTTCCCGAACCGCCTTCAGTTTCTCATGCGCTTGCCGGAGCAAACGTAATTTTCAATTTGTCATGCAGCAATCAGGTTGTAGGAAAAAAAGCCTACAGAGAAATGCTTGTAAAGTCACAGAGCGGACGTCTTTGCGCGGCATATCTTTACGCCAATGGGGGAACCGGTGAATCCAGTACTGACTTGATTTTTGACGGTGACAGTCTGATTTCGGAAAACGGTTCAATTTTGGCCAAATCAGAACCTTATTCAAACGGGATGATTGTGGCTGACATTGATATTGAGCGACTTTGTCAGGAACGGCGCAAAATTACAACTTTTACAGGTGATGAATCTGCTGCTTCATATCGCCGTGTCAGAATTCCTCTTCTTGAAGATAATGATTCTCTTGCAATGAATTTGGAACGCCGGATTGAATCTTCTCCCTTTGTTCCTCAAAGTGCAGGTGAACAGGAATCCCGATGTAAAGAAATCATTGAAATGCAGGCCAGAGGACTTGCAAAGCGTCTGAGACATACTCATGCCAAGTCTGCTGTTCTGGGGCTTTCTGGCGGTCTGGATTCAACGTTGGCTTTGCTTGTTGTTGCAGAAGCTTTTGACATTTGCGGTATTTCAAGAAGCCAGATTACTGCTGTTACAATGCCCGGCTTCGGCACCACAGACCGTACTTACACCAATGCATTGTGCCTTGCCAAAGAAATCGGGGCTTCCTTGCAGGAAATTTCCATTGTCAAAGCTGTTGAGCAGCATTTTGCAGATATCGGACATGACAAAGCCGTGCATGATGTAACCTATGAAAACTGTCAGGCCCGTGAACGCACTCAAATCCTGATGGATTTGGCAAACAAAACAGGCGGACTTGTCATAGGAACCGGTGATTTGTCAGAACTGGCTTTGGGGTGGGCAACTTACAACGGTGATCACATGAGCATGTACGGTGTTAATGCATCAATTCCCAAGACACTGGTCCGCTATCTTGTATTCTGGTATGCAAAGAATGCAGAAAAGAAGAGCCGGCAGAAACTTGCCGAAGTCCTTTATGATATTCTTGAAACACCGGTCAGTCCTGAACTTCTGCCGCCTGTAGACGGAAAAATTGCTCAGAAAACAGAAGAACTTGTGGGACCTTATGAACTTCACGATTTCTTTCTTTATTATATGATGCGCTTCGGATTCAGTCCTGATAAAATCCTTTACCTTGCAGAAACTGCTTTTGCCGGAATTTATGACAGGGCCTTCATTCTAAAATGGCTCAACAATTTCTTCCGGAGATTTTTTGCCCAGCAGTTCAAAAGATCCTGTCTGCCTGACGGAGCAAAAGTCGGTACAGTTTGTCTTTCGCCCAGAGGTGACTGGCGAATGCCCAGTGACGCAAGTTCTTCTGATTGGCTTGCCGTTTTGCCCAAAGATTGATATATTAATCAGTAGTGATTGGGGGTGCACCGGTTTCGACGGGTGTGTTCGTGGTCATTAGTTGCAAGTGAGGCCGCCAGTCCTCTGAACTGACAAAAACTATAATTGCCAAAAAACGCGATTATTTCGTAGAAGCAGAAGAAGAGTTCGCTCTCGCTGCATAATCTACCGGACGGCATTCGGCACTGCTCTGAGCGGTTTGCCAGTCCGTTGCCAACCAGAGCTTGCTTTATGCGGATTCTGCAACGCATAAGGGACTTTCAGCAGGATACGGAGACGACGCTTGCGGTGCTGCTACCGTTTCCCGACAACTACCTCGCACTGATAAACTTGTAGAGGCTTTTGGTTCGCTCACTCGGACGCGGGTTCAATTCCCGCCACCTCCATTCTTTTTAGAGAAAAAACTTTTGATGAAAAACTGTATATTTGCTTTGTTTTTGGCCGGGCTTTGCCTGTTTTTTTCCTCCTGTGAAGAAACTTCCGCAGTTTCTTCACTCAATACCGAATCTCTCTTTTCCATTCCTTACGGATCTTATGAAAATGAACTGCCTTTGTTTTCAAATCTGACTGGAAACAACCATGAGGCTTCCGTTGTGATGCGGGACGGATTCTTTTTTGTTGCTGATTCCGAAGCGGCAAAAGTATGTCAGTTCAATTCTTACGGAGATTTGATTTCAGTCTGTTATAACGAAGAAAAAAATCCTGTTCCTTCTTTTATCGAATTTTCCGGTATTCAGCTGCAGTCAGACGGAATTGCTTCTGACAGTGCAACACAACGTGCAACAACTTACTCTTTCAGGAACATTTCGTCTTTGGCCGTGGATACTGAGCGCAATTTTTACGTTGTTGATTATCTTAGCGACGACCGCTATGAATTCAGTACTGACGACGACATGCTTTTGAGACAGATTGTTCTCCGTTTTTCCAGTGAAGGTGATTATATTGATTTTATCGGACAGCAGGGACCTGGTGGAACTCCATTTCCTTATATAACTGATATTTATACCAATTCACAAAATGAACTTATAGTAATCGCAATTACAGAAAAGCAGGCAATTGCATACTGGTTTTCTTCTGATGGTTTCCTGAAGTATCAGATTCCATTTGATTACAATCAGCTTCCTCTTGAAGAAGAAGACAGGAATAAAGAACTTTTTGCCCATTTGGACACGATTTTCCCCGATTACAACGAGCAGAAACTTTATCTTAAGATTGACTACAGTTTTGTTGAATACGATGAATCCACAAAAATCCTTGCCGGTATGAAATTCGGCAAAACTCTGCTTTATCCCCTCAATCTGGAATCCGGCACTTATGAAAGGCCCATACACATTCCTGTTTATGAAAAGACAATTGTTGAAGATTTTAGCCGTGTGTCATATTCAGTTCCCTATGATTTTCTTGGAATGACGGAATCCGGCTGGTTTTATTTCTGTATTGCTGAAGATGACGGTTATTCAGTCTGTTTTGTTCATTCAGGCGGTCAGAAAAGTATCAGACGCAATCTTTCATGCGATACGAAAAATCTGGTTTATCATGATCTTAACGTTTCTCCGCAAGGAATCATTTCTGCTTTGCATTGTCAGGATGACAGGGCTTCTGTGGTCTGGTGGCGTACAGATTCTGTAATCGATTCCATTCTGAACGGTGTATCTTCGGTCACTTTGAATTTCAAATAACAGGGTTTTAAATAACGGGATTTTATGGAAGATCAGGATAATTCAGGACTGAATTTTTATTACAACCGTCAGAAACGTCTTGAAAATGCTCCGAAAAATGTTCAGGATTTTTATAACGGAACAATGAAAATGCCTCCCAAGGGATTGTTCCGAATGCTGTTCTATCAGCGTTCTTCGCGCATTGTATTCATTGTTCTTGTTTTTGCACTTATTCTTTCTCTGTTCATTACTTTTACGGCGCGCATTTCAAATTCCGGCACCATATCAGGCATAAATACGGAACTGAATGCATTTTCTTATGATGATTCCATATACATCAGCCTCATGTTTTCTCCGCCGAAGAAAAAAAACAGCAGTTTTTCCGGGACTGTTTCTGCTGAGATTTGTGGTTTGGACAAGGACAGCAATGTTATCCAAAAAGAAACACTGTCAGGATTTTATGACGGAGATGAACTTTTCTTACGGACAATTTTTCAGGATTATGATATAATTCAGGTGACTGCCGAGATTCACACGACAGATTCTCAAAAAAAACTTGAAGCAGCGGTTTCGAAAAACTGATTGGTTGTCATGTTCCGTTGCCTGGTTTTGGAGATTTGAGGTAAATATGCTTCAGTTTTATTTTCTTGCGATTGTCTGCACCGGACTTGGTGGTGCATATTTGGCGTTTGAAGACATTTTCCACTTTGGAGACCGGTTTGACAAACAGCAGAAAGATTCCTTTCTTCAGATTTTCGGTTTTGTCTGTGTTTTTGTGGGACTTGTAAAACTGTTTGTTGTTGCAGGCGGTTTTGTAATAATCGGTGATCTTTTGCCTGCACTTGCATCAATCTTCTGCGGAGTGTGTTTCCTGCTTGACTATTATCGTGAATATTCCCAAATCAATCTGAATGTTCCGGGATTTGTTGATTTTATTGCAACAAGCGGACGTAAATACTTAGGTTATGTTTCTCTTGCTGCATGTTTCCTGCATTTCTTTTTCCCGACTGTGAGCGTGTTCTGATGAAAGGTGAATGTCATTCTGTTGCCGGAATTCTGATGTTCGGTGATGAGCCGAAAGTTTTTATTGCAAAACGCAATCCTGTGGGGCAGATGGGTGGCCGCTGGGAATTTCCCGGAGGAAAAGTTGAAGGTGATGAACCTTTTGAGCTGACACTCCAGCGGGAATATTCTGAAGAATTTTCTGCAGAAATCATTGTTGGAAATCATATTTGCGACGGAACTTTTGAACACAACGGAAAAATTAATCATCTGCATGCTTTTGAAGTCAGTTTTGCTGATGCCGAATTGTACAAAGATCTTTCATCTCTTGTATTTACAGAACATACTGAAGCAAAATTCGTTCCTTTGAGCAGTGTAGGGCAGCTTGATTTTGTTGATTCAGATCTATCGATTTATCCGGAAATTTTGAAGTATGAAGAAAGCAGAAAGTCAAAATAAACTTGTTCTGATTTTATTGTATTTTCTGCTTTTTTCCGTTTTTTCTACAGTTTCCTGCGACAAAAGAAAAAATGAGGTTCCTGCCGATTTTTCTTCTGTTGAAGGATTGCCTGTTTCTGTGGAATACCTCGTGATTTCCGAACCCTATGCTGCATATAGAGAAAAACCTTCCAAATCAGCTCTTGTGGCAAACAACGGGCGTCTTGCTGATGTTGTTGAAGTCAAAGGCAAAAAATATGTAAAAAACGGAAATGTTACACAGCTTTGGTATGAATGTCCGCAAGGTTGGCTTTGCGAAACCGACGTTCAGTTATACAAAAATCTTTTGCAGGCTCAGGAAGCTTCCAGAGAGTTCAGCAGGTAGTAAATGCTTTCCGAATCACTTAAAACTTTAATAATCGGCTCCACGGTGGCTGATGTTGTTGTCAATATCGACAAACTGCCCAAAACAGGTGAAGATTCCAATACAAAAAGCCAGTCTGTAAAACTTGGCGGATGTGCTTTCAATGTGTCTGAGATCCTACGGCATTCAAAAACTCCTTATGTTCTCTGTTCTCCGGTAGGCTGCGGAATTTATGGGGATTTTGTCGCATCCCGGCTTGCAGAAAGGAATATCGTGCCCTTTGTCCGGCTTGATTCTGTGGAAAACGGCTGCTGTTATTGTTTTGTGGAAAATGACGGAGAACGGACTTTTATTGCTCATCACGGTGCAGAATATTTGTTTCATAAGGAATGGATGAAGTCAATTCCGGAAAATTCTTTTGACAGTGCTTTTGTCTGCGGAATTGAACTTGAAGAACCTACGGGAAAGGAAATTCTTGAGTTTCTTGTTGAGCAGCGCAAAAAAAAGTCACCTGATGATTTTCAGATTTTTCTTGCGGTCAGTTCCCGTGTCGCGTTTCTTCCGCTGGAAATGCTTGAAAATCTGCTGGTTTTGAATCCTGTCCTTCATTTGAGTCTGTCAGAAGCAAAAACCCTTGCAGAACGCTGTTGCGGAATCATGCAGTCTGACGTTTCTTTACTTGCAGAAGCCCTTTATGAAAAAACAGGAAACTGTGTGATCATAACCTCTGGAAGCGACGGTGCTTATCTTTTTGAAAACCCTTCTTCCGGGCTTGTTCATTGTCCTGCCTGCAGAACTGAAGTGATTGATACGATCGGAGCAGGGGATTCCCATCTGGGAGCAGTTATTTCAGCAAAGAAAAAAGGCTTCTCTTATGAAGAAGCCGTAAAGAAAGCAAATAAAGTTTCTGCAAAAGTGGTTGGAACAGAAGGCGCCGGTCTGACCGACGCCCAGTTTGCAGAAATCGGTTTTTAGTTGTTTTTCAACTTTTCAATGCATTTCGAAACACTGATTTTCTCGAACTGTTCCCGGGTTTTGAGATTTTTCAGTGTGAGTACGTTGTTTTCCGCGTCTTCCGCTTTAATGATGATTCCGAAAGGAATACCTTTCTTCTCTGCAACCGTATACTGCTGTCCGATTTTTTTCGCATCAGGGAAAACTTCGCATGCAATTCCGGCTTCTCTCAGCTGTCCTGCAACTTTCTGGTAATGAACAGAAAGATTGTCATCCATGCAGAAAATCTCAGCATCCAGGAAACTTCCGCGGGCTTCTGCGGCTTCCAACTGATCAAGTCCTGCAATCAGGCGGTCAAGACCGATTGATGAACCTACACCGGGAATTCGGTCTTTCATGTAAAGTCCGGCCAGATTGTCATAACGTCCGCCTGAACATACGGAACCGATTGAAGGGAGTTTGTTGAGGAATGTTTCGTAAACGATTCCTGTATAGTAATCCAAACCGCGGGTAATGGAAGGATCAAGTACAAATGTTGATTCAATGCCTGCGGCTTCCATCATTTTGCGTACTTCTTTAAGACGGTTCACGGCTTTTGCTGCGTCTTCATCTGTATCTGCTTTTGCAAGACGAGCCATTACATCCAAAGTTGCGTCAAAAGAATCTGCACCTTTGATGAACTCCAGAACTTTTCCGCTTTTTTCTGAATCGCCGTCAAGAAGTTCCGTAAGCTGGCGTGAAACTTCTTCTTCCCCGATTTTGGCCAGTTTGTCCACTATTCGCAGAACATCTTCACTTTTGTCTGTGGCCCCTATGGTTTTGAGGAACGCATTGAAAACACCCCGATGACTCATACGGATTGTAATGTCTTCAACGCCGATAGCTGCCAGAGCGCTTTTCATCAGAGAAAGAATTTCGAAGTCTGCGCAGGCTGAGTCAGAACCGACCATATCAAAGTCACACTGGACGAATTCACGGTAGCGGCCGGCCTGTGGTTTTTCACCGCGCCAAACTTTTGCAATATGATAACGTTTGAAAGGAAAGTAAAGTTCGTCTTTATGCTCTGCTACAAAGCGTGCAAAAGGAACTGTAAGGTCAAATCTGAGTGCAACATCACGCTTTCCGTTGTCTTCAAAACGGAAAACCTGTTTTTCTGTTTCACCGTTGCTCTTGCGGAGAAGAATCTCTGAATACTCAAGAACAGGTGTATCAATCGGCACAAAACCATATGCTCTGAAAGCTTTTGTAAGTTTTTCCTGCAATAATGTGCGTTTGATTTCCGCTTCCGGCAAAAAATCGCGGAAGCCTTTTAATACTTTGGGTTGTATGAGTGTTTCCATGTCGGTATAATAGCTTTTACAGGAGAAAAATTCAATGCTGTTGGCTGTAGACATCGGAAACACGAATATCGTAACTGCACTTTTTCAGGGTGATGAACTGGTTTATGAATGGCGTATGTACAGTGACCCGAACCGTACTTCTGACGAGTATTCTTCAATGCTTTCTTCGTTGATGCGGGATGCCGGAGTTACTCAGGCTTCCATTACGTCGGCAATTCTCAGTTCTGTTGTGCCTTTGCTCATCGGACCTTTTGTTTCTGTAATCGAAAGAATGATCGGTAAAAAGCCGGTGATTGTGTCTTCTCCGCTTTATGACAGACTTCCTGTAACAATTCCCGAATCGGCCCGTCATGAAATCGGTACTGATCTTGTGTGCAATGCTGTTGAAGCTTATTGTTCTTTGAACAAAGCCTGCATTGTTGTTGATTTCGGTACTGCACTTACCTGGACTGCAATCAGTGACAAAGGCGAGATTCTGGGTGTCGCAATTGCACCGGGACTCCGCACTGCCGTAAATTCACTTTTTACAAATACAGCCCAGCTTCCCTCTGTTCCTTTGGAAACACCGCCTTCAAGCTTGGGCACAAATACAATTCATTCCATTCAATCAGGAATCGTTCTCGGTTATAAAGGCCTTGTAGAGTCTCTTATCGGCACAATAAAGAATGATATGGCTGCAAAGACAGGCATTTGCCCTGAAGATATCGTTGTAATTGCAACCGGCGGACTGAACAGCGTCCTGAAACCGATTTCCAGTGTTTTCCAGACCGTTGACAAACAGCTTACATTGAAAGGATTACATAGAATAGCAACTTTACTTGAAGGAGAAAAACTCTGATGAAATATTCTGTACCTGAAAACAAAGAACTTCACGTAGCGATTTCCGGAAAAAGCGGATGCGGCAATACCACAGTTTCTTCCCTTTTGGCAGAAAAACTGGGTATTCCCATGATTAATTACACTTTCCGTCAGCTGGCTGCCGAAAAAGGGAAAACTTTGGCTGAAATAATTGAACTTGCCAAAACTGACAATTCTTATGATGTTACTGTGGATACCACTGCGGTAAAACTTGCAAAAGAGAAATCCAGCGTTTTGGGCAACAGACTGGCAATCTGGATGTACAAAGAAGCTGACCTGAAAGTTTATCTTTATGCATCAGATGAAGAACGGGCCAAACGTATCCTCAAGCGGGAAGGCGGAAATCTTCAGGAAATCATGGACTTTACTTCAATGCGTGACAGACAGGATTCAGGCCGTTACATGACATTGTACAACATTGACAACAATGTCTATGATTTTGCAGACTTGATTATTGATACGGAAAAATACAATCCGGAGCAAATTGTTGATCTGATTGCTGACGAACTCAAGAAAAGAAATCTGATTGTAGAAAATTAAGAAAAATCAAAAGATTTTTTTCACTGAATCCGGGATTTGTTATTATACTTTCATAGTAAAGTACTTTTGTACTGCTTTTGGAGGATTTAAATGGAAAAAATCGGAGGAAAAACCGCTTTTTTTACATCCGGTATTACGGCTGGTGATATTATTTCAGGTCAGTTTGCCGGAGCAAAAGTTTTGGTTGTCGGAGAAAAAATGGATTCCGGTGACAAAGTGAACGAAGCGGCCGAGAATTTAAAAAAACATGGGATTTGTGTTGTTGCAGCAGGTGGAATTGATCCTGATTTTGCTGCAGCCTGTGAAAAAGAGGGCATTTGCAGTGCAAATCTTGACAAACGTTCTTTGGAAGATGTTATCAGGACTTTTGGTGACAAAGACACCGAATCTTTCCTGAGCACAAACGAAGAAGGTGCATTGAAATTCAAGTGCATTTCCGGCAGTTTTTCAAAAAGTTATCTTCTTTGAAAATAACTGCCTGCTAAAAAAAAAGGCTGCCTGTTCTGAAAAACTGAACAGACAGCCTTTTTTTTTGAGTGAAATTTATTAAAGAACTGTGGGACCTGCAGACGCAATGGCTGCTTCAATAGCGTCTTCAATTCCTGCAATAGATTCGTCATAATTGACCAGAACCTGTGCTTTTGATGAATTTGCTACAACAGAAGATACTCCTGCAACAGCCGCAACAGCAGAATTTACCTTGCTTTCTACGCTCTCGTCATCAAGACCTACAACGTAAATTTTCTTTTCCATCTTATTCTCCCCAGAAAGATTAAATCTGTTTTTTTATAAGACTTTCTTAAAAAGTGATAAAAATTTTCATCAGCTTTTGAAAAAAGTGCATAGCGCATTATATGCAAAAAACAAGGGGAGTATCAATATTTTTAGAAAAATTAGTCGATTTTTTGTGTTTTTCCCAACTGACCGCAGGCACCGCCGATTTTCTGGCCACGTCTTGTCCGCTGTGTAGCTTTGATGCCCAGGGCTTCCAAGTTCCGCATGAATTCTTTGCATTCATTTTGCGAGGGTGTTGTGTATGGCAAACCTTCAATCGGATTCCATGGAATTACATTTACATGCACAGGCATCTGCTTTGCGAATTTTTTCAGTGCCAAAGCACTTCCTTTTGTCGTGTTCACATTGTGGAGCAGGGCAGCTTCCAAAGTGCATCTGTTTCCTGTCTTCTCCATGTAGTACCCGATGGCTTCTGAAAGTTTTGACAAAGGATTCCCGATTGTAACCGGCATAAGTTCCTTTCTCAAATCTTCGTCCGCTGTTGTCAGCGATACTGCAAGACGAAGATTCGGACCGTTGTCAGCCAAATCGTAGATGCCTTTTATAATGCCTGATGTTGAAATGGTAATTCTCCGTAAAGAAAGATTACGGCCTTTTTCATCTGTCAGTACGGCAATTGCTTTTCTGACAGCTTCCAGGTTAAGAAGCGGCTCTCCCATTCCCATGAACACAATATTGTCCAGTTTGCCGCAGATTTTTTCCAGATGGAAAAATTGTTCTACAATTTCCGAAGCAGTAAGGTTTCTGGCAAAACCCAATTTCCCTGTCTGACAGAATGCGCATTTCATAGCGCATCCTACCTGACTTGATACACAGGCAGTTTTTCTTTCTTCAATATCTGTCAGAAGCACTGTTTCTACACAATAACCGTCTTCCAGTTTCAACTGAAGTTTAACAGTCCCGTCAGGATCTTTGAGCACTTGAGAAACTTCGGAACTCCTTAAAGTACAGGATTCTTCAAGTTTTTCCCGCATTGCCTGAGAAATATTGGTCATTTGGTCGAAAGAATCAGCTCCGGAAGCAATCCACTTGTAAACTTGCTTTCCTCTGAAAGAGCCGGCTTTTTCTCCCAAAACTTCATTAATTTCGTCAGGAGAAAAAGCTGCAATCTGTATTTTTGACATGTTTTAAGCGTTGTTCTGAAGTTTGTCCAAAAGTTCTGCAACAGCCTGGCTTCTGATTCCCAAACGCTGAAAATCCTGAAGTGTCTCAATGGCACGCTGTTTTTGGTTCAGCTTAATGTAGCAGTCTGCCAGGTCGATGTAAAGTCTGTAATTCTTTGAATCAGACTGAATAAGACGTGTAAGACTTGCAATGGCTTCGTCGTATTTTCCTTCACCTTTGCTGATCAGTGCCAGACCAAGGACTGCATAAAGGTCGAATTCAATGTCCAGAGCTTTGTTGTAATATTTGCTTGCAGTTTCGTAATCGCCCATGTTGCGGTAAGCGTCACCTGCACGTGTAAGAATCACTTTGTTTCTGGGATCAATTTCCAGAATTTTGTTCCAGTACTCTACTGAACGGTACTGCTGGTTCATTCCGCGGTAACAGTCCGCAAGACCGAACAATGCATAAAAATTGTTTTCATCCATTGAAAGGGCGCGTTCAAAGTAATAAACACCTTTGTCAAAGGTTTTCAGCTTTCTGTGGCAGTTTCCGATTGAAGTAAGAACCCTGATATCCACAGCATTTTCATTCTGTTCAAGCATTCTCTGCCAGAAGAAAAGTGCGTCGCGATATTCTTTGAAATCATAATGAAGGTGTCCCAGACCGATCAGCGCATAAGCGTTGTTTTCTTCCATCTCGAGAACACGGTTGTAAAGTTCTTTTGACTTTCTGAAATCCCGGATTTTGCGGTATGCATCGGCAACGCGCGTAAGAACTGTAATGTTCCGGTCATCGTGAAGAAGGTACTGTTCCCAAATTTCAATTGCTTTGTGGTACTGATTAAGTGCTTTGTAGCAATCTGCAAGTCCGAACAGTGCATAGTTGTTTCCGGGGTGATAGGAAAGACATCGTGTATAATAATCGATTGCTTCGTGGAAATGGTTCTGCTTCCTTGCAGAATCACCCAATCCAACCAAAGCATAATTGTTGTTGTCTTCAATTGCGAGAATCTGTTTGAATGAATCTTCCGCTTCAGAAATGCGGTTTTCTTTCAGCAGTTGGTAACCTTTTTTGGACAACTCTGAAATTTCGTTTGTCTGGGCATCCATCTCAGGTGTTTCCGGCACATTCTCCATAAGGTTGTCCTGAGGTGCAAAGGTTGAAAAGATGTCATCCATGTTCAGTCTCCTGATATCACTTGTGAAATAATTTGGGCAAGTTTTTCAATCAAGGGTTCTGCCTGCTTCTTGTTGTGTGCAAGCCAATACAGTTTAAGGGCATCCAGCTCGTCTCCCTGTTCTCTGCTTACTTCTGCAACTCGTGTCAATCCGTCGGAATAACCGGTTGTAATGAAAAGTCTGCGGGCACCGAGGATGTCACCCTGATTAAAAAGCATATTGCCTTTACGGTTGAGAATTACTTTTTGCTGATCTGTTAAAGTGGATACAGGCGAATCCGAAGTTTTTATGAATCCTTCCGGCTGATGCAAGCGCTCGAAATCCTTTTTTAACTCATTCTGCATAAACAACTTTACTTTACCGTTATTTTGAAATTATCCTTTGAAATCTCTAATATGTCAAGGACGCCATTCGTAAAAATCTACGATGGAACGCCCATATATACGATGATCTTTTTTGACCAGATTGCCGATTGTGTCAGGGAGCATTTTTTCTTCGGGATAATGAATCAGAACCTGTCCGTTTTCAGTAATAAGCTTGTTGTCCGAAACTGATTTCACCAGTTCTTCATGAAAACGGTAGGGGAATGGCGGGTCAAAGAAAATAATGTCAAAAGAATCATGACAGCGTTTCAGAAAAAGTTCCACGGGCATGAAATGACACTCGATCTTCTTTCCCAAAGGCTCTGTCATTGAAACATTTTTCAGGACGGTTTTGATTTTGATTTTGTCTTTTTCACAAAGAACAACACGTTCTGCTCCCCGGGAAACTGCTTCAATGGCAATCGTGCCTGAACCGGAAAACATGTCCAGAAATGATTTTCCGCTCAAATCGCCCAAAACTGCAAAAAATGATTCTCTCATCCTGTCCATCGCAGGTCTGATGACGCCGTCCGGACACTGAGTTGTTCTGCCTTTCAAGGCTCCTCCGGTAATTCTCATGACAATGCTCCTTTTAGAATTCCTGCAGCTGCTCTCATTCCGCTGGCCCAGGCACCGGTTATGCCCCTGGATGTTCCGGCTCCGTCTCCAATAAGATAAATATCCTCTTTTGCCATGAAGAAATCATTTTTGAAAACAGGTTTGTTTGCGTAAAGCTTGATTTCAGGGTAATACATGATTGTGCTGGGGTGAAGAATTCCGGGAACGATCGTATCCAGTTTTTTCAGCGCTTTCCATATTGAATTCAGAAACTTTGAAGGCATTGCAAGAGAAATGTCTCCGGGCGTAGCGCTTGCAAGGGTCGGTTTGAAGTCATAAAGATCGTCATTCAGACCTTCTTTTGTAGTCCTTTTTCCAAGCCTGAAATCCCCGATTCTCTGCATTATGGGATGTCCGCCGCCTGTGAGCATTGCAAGTTCTGCAAGGTATTCCGCATAATCCTGACCACTGGCCAGCGGTTCTGTAAAAGCTACTGAGCGGAGCATTGCAAAGTTTACCAGTCCTGTTGCTTTGACTTTGTCGGAATAAGCATGGCCGTTTGCAACATAATATTCCTGGCCGCTGCGGGAAACATATTTTTCCTGAACTACATGAGCACTGCCGCTGTTTGTACAGAAAGTTCTCGTCCTCTCCGGAAAAAGGAATTTGGGATCGTAATAATCTTTTGTTATCTGATAGTTTTCCTGTTTTGCTTCAATTCTGATTCCTACATCAATGCTGTTGTCCGTAAAAACAATGTTCTGTTCTGTCATGAATCTGCGCAAAAAATCAAAACCGTGTCTGCCCGGGGCCACCACAAGGCTTTTGTAGTGAACTTCCCGTTTGTCCGTTCTTGCCACATGGGATTCGCTGTCAGCAGAAACAAGAGTCTCTTCAAATGCCAATTCTGCACCTTTGTCTTTCAGTTCAGAAGTCAGCCTGTTTATGAGTTTTATTCCCCCGTCCGTTCCCAGATGAGACTGCCTGATGTTTAGAAGCTCTACGCCTACGCGTTCCGCACGTTTTGAATAGACCGACAGGTTGTCTTTTTCCATGATCTCCGGTTTCAGAAAATCTTCAATTTTTGCAAGATAAAAATCAGCCTGTTCTTTTGTCCAGTAATCCGTCGGAAAACCTACAGGAAATGAAAAATTCATTTTGCAGTCATTTCTTAATCCGCCGGAAGAGATTTTAGAAGAATCAATCAAAAGTATTTTTGTATTAGGCTTATGAGCCAGAAGTTCAAAAGCGGTTCCCAAGCCGGCTGGACCGGATCCGACAATAACGCAGTCAAAATTTTCCATGTGTAATATAATAAAAAAAAAAGAGTGATCAGTCTACGGATTTTTATAGAACTATACAAAGATTATGTAAAAATTCTGAAAGCCTATTGATTTTTTTCCTCTGTTCTGATAATTTATTAGAACCCCCTTGAAATCTCAGACTGGAGATTTCACTTAGTCCACAAGGAGATACTATGAGAAAGTATGAATTGATGACAATCTTCCCTGTTGAAGAAGATGTGTCAAAAGCAGCTTCAGATGCTGTTCGTGCAATTCTCGCACAGTTCGGTGCAGAAATTGAAAGCGAAAATCTGATCGGAGACCGCGATTTGTGTTACGAAATCAAAAAACACAAGAAAGGTCGTTTCATTCTGTTTAACATTGTTGCAAATCCTGCAAAAGTAATCGAAATTGACAAACAGCTGAAACTTGAGCAGCAGTTGCTCAGATTCATGTTTGTTCGTGTTGACGAAAAATAATTAGAATCTATTCTGAACGGAGGTAAGCATATGGATTTGAATCGTGTAACACTGGTCGGTCGTCTCACAAATGACGCTGATCTTTCTTATATCAAAGGAAGTGCAACTGCGGTTTCTAATTTTTCTATTGCTGTCAACCGCCGTCGCAAGAGTGGAGAACAGTGGATTGATGAAGTAAGTTTCTTTAACGTGACTCTTTTCGGAAAATCTGCTGAAACGTTGAAGTCGTATCTTGTCAAAGGCAAACAAGTTGCTGTTGACGGTGAATTACGACAGGACAGATGGGAAAAAGACGGACAGAAAGGCAGCAGAGTGTACATTGTTGCAAATAATGTTCAGTTGCTTGGTGGCAGAAGCGATGGAGGCGACAGTGCCGAGGGGTACAACGCAGGCGGCTACCAGAACAGAAGTTATGGCAACAGTGGAAATGGCGGAACAGGCCGGGGATCATATCAGCCCCGTAATGAAATGCCGGCTCCTTCTTATGATAGTGATCCTGCTTTTGGCGGTGATTCCGGTTTTCCCGATGAAATTCCATTTTAATAGGAGACATGACGTATGTCAGACGAAGTAACAAAAAATATTGACACAACACCTGATGTTCAGATGCAGGATGTTATCCGTGACGCAGATGAGCGTTCAGCTCGCGGAAAGGGAAAAACTTTCTTCCGCAAAAAGGTTTGCCGCTTCTGTGCACAGAAAGCAAAAATCGATTATAAAGATCCGGATGGTCTTCGCCGCTATACAACAGAGCGCGGAAAGATTCTTCCCCGTCGCATTACAGGAACTTGTGCAAAACACCAGCGCCGCCTTTCACTTGAAATCAAACGCGCACGTGCAATTTGTCTGCTTCCTTTCGTTGCTGACTGATTGATACTTGATTGATCAATTGCCGCGATTTTGTTTTTGCGGCAAAGGGACTGATTTTTCAGTCGAGGTTCTTCTGGAACCTCAAGTCTGTTTCATACTCCGAAGCAGATTGAAACTATTAGGTTTTTCCTAAGATTGGAGTTCGAAATGAAAGTTATTCTTAATTCAGATGTTAAACACCTTGGTGAAGAAGGTGACGTAAAAATCGTAGCTAACGGTTATGCTCGTAACTACCTGTTCCCTCGCAATTTGGCTCTGCCTTACAATGATCTTACTGTTGCTTACTTTGAAAGCAAAAAAGAAGAAATTGAAGCACGCAAAGCTCAGAAACGCAAGGATTCTGCTTCTCTCAAAGAGAAACTGGATGCTCTTAATCTGGTTATTCCTATGCCCGCTGGCGCAAACGGAAAACTTTATGGTGCTGTTACAAACATCACAATTGCCGAAGCTCTTGCAAAAGAAGGCTTTGAAGTTGAGCGCAAACGTATTGATGTTCCCGGTGCAACAATCAAAAACCTGGGTAAATATACTGTAACTGTACGCCTGTACGAAGCTTCTGTTGCAACAATTGCTGTAGAAGTAAAAAATCAGGACGAAGTTGGTAAACCTGAAGAAGCTGCTCCCGAAGCTGAAGCTCCTGCAGAAGAAAAGGCAGAATAATGTCCTTAAAAGATAAGGTTCCCCCGCATAATCTGGATGCAGAGCAGGCGACATTGGGAGCCTTATTGTTGGATTGGGATGCAGTTGGTGAAGTTTTGCCATATTTGCGTCCCGACCGTTTTTATTCATTTCAAAATCAGAAAATATTTGAAGCAATTCTTTCTTTGTTCAACAAAGGAATTCATGGAGATTTGCTAACTATTCAGGATGAACTGAGGTCGAGCGGACAGTTGGAAGCAGCCGGCGGATCAGTTTATCTTTCTTCCCTTATTGATACAGTACCTACCAGTGCAAACGTTGAGTATTACGCTAAGATTGTTTTTGATCATTTTATTCGTCGCGAACTGATAAAAGTTTCTTCCTCCATTGTAAGCAGTGCTCATGATGAAACAATTGAAAGCCGTGCTGTTCTTGAATCAGCTCAGCAGAAAATCTTTGAGCTTACAGACAGTAAACAGACTCAAGGCATTAAGACAATGGATGAAGAAGTCAGCCAGACGCTGGAAATGATTCAGAAGCTGTGCAATGACAAAAGTGACCTTAATGGTATTCCAAGTGGTTTTACCAGCCTTGACAGCATGACTTCAGGTTTTCATCCGGCAGAACTTATTATTGTCGGTGCCAGACCTTCTATGGGAAAGACAGCATTGGCACTTTCAATGGCTCAATATACTGCAATCGAGAAACACATTCCAACTGCTTTTTTCTCTTTGGAAATGTCAGACAAACAGCTTATGCTGCGTTTGTTTGCTCAGGAGGCGAGGGTTCCTTCTGAAAAACTCCGGGCCGGTCGCCTGAAAATGGATGAATTGCAGAAAATTCAGAATGCTGCCGGTCGCATTTATGATTCTCCTCTGTATCTTGTTGATACTCCGAACATGAAACTTTTGGATCTTCGTGCTATGGCACGCAGGTTCCGTCTGCAATACAAAGTTGAAATTATTTTTATTGATTATATAACCCTTATTCAGTCCGAAAATACAATGATTCCCCGGCATGAACAGATTGCAGAAATTTCCCGCTCTCTTAAGAGCCTTGCCCGTGAGCTTGAAATTCCTGTAGTTGTTTTGTCCCAGGTTAAACGTGACTCAGAAGGACGCGCACCTACGCTTGCTGATTTGCGGGAGTCCGGTTCAATTGAGCAGGACGCTGATATAATCATGTTTCTGCATCGCGAACGTGATACCACAAAAGACAGCGACGGTCTTGCCATGGCAATTGATACTCAGCTTATCGTTGCTAAACAGCGTAACGGTCCGATCGGTCCTGTGGATTTGGTTTTCCTGCCTTCTTATACAAAGTTCGAAAACGCTTCCGAAAGGAAAGGTGATTAAAGTTTCTCCTTTCCTTTCATTTCCTTATTCCTCTACAAGTTTGTTGTCCATTGAAACCTGCCAGTTTGCATAATGCCTGTTGGTGCTTGCACTGTACCAGGATATGCTTCCGTCCCTGTTAAGAACAAGAATGTAAGTTTTATTTCCGGCAATTTTCTTTGGAATTGAAGAAAATCGTGTATATGTAATCTGCTGCTTGCTTGATGTGTTTACGGAACGAATCTGGCTTTTGGCAATATTCGTATAGATTTTGCCGTTTGAATACCAGGTAAAGGCCTGTGTATCTTCGTCTCCCCAGGACATAAGAGTTGAATATTTCTTTGTTGAAACATTGTATGAGAAAACATCCGTTTTTTGTGAATCACCGGAGAAAACGCAGACACCGTAAAAAAGATTGCTGTTGCTTGTATTGGGTGAAAGAGAGAATGCAACTTCTGCAGAAATATCAATGGGGAGTGTTTCCAGAGTTTGAGTATTGACTTTTACCAAGGCAGCCTTTGGTGTAGAAGCTGCAGACTTTGCAACATACAAATCGTTCTGGTTCAAAAGAAGCGCATCCTGAATACCTGTACCTGAATAAACAGTTTTTGCCTTGTTGCTGGAGAAATCAAAAAGCCGTACCGTACTTGAACCTTCAACAATTACAAGTCTGTCATTCTGATAATGCAAACTTTGGAGAGTTGACCCGGGGGAATAAAGATTTTCAGTTCTCCAGGTTCCGTTGTCACGTTTTGTTGCCTTCTGGATGGCTTTTGTTGAATCTTTTGACCAGAAAAGCAATGTTTTTTCGTTGAGAACCAGAATGTTGTTATAACCGGGATTTGCAAGAAGAATCGAACTTTCGTCCGTATAATCTGTTATGAAAAGAGAAGAGTCCGTAAGAACGTAGAATTGACCGTCATAAGATTCTATGTCCAGAACGGATTTGTATTGCATCTGTGAAATTGATGAACAGACAGTTTTCTCGATTTGAGCCTGAGAACTGAGATTCTGTACGGATCCGTTTTTGCAGCCTACAAAGAGTTGTGTTCCTTTCTTTACCACCGAAGTTACAGGTGATTCACCTGAAGTTGTAAAATCTTTTACAATCACCGGATTGATGAAAACAGTGTTTCCGGATGTCTGAATCATTTTAAGACTGCAGTTTTTTCCGTTCTGTTCAATATAATAGAGGTAATAATCCTCTCTTCCGCTTGCGAAAAGCGGTGATGAAGCCTTGATTTTTGCAAGCTGGGTTCCTGTAACACTCTGAAAAATATAGATATATCCGTCTTTGTAGCCGGCAAACATAAGGTCATTGTTGAAAAGCAAAGTCTGCTGCAGATTGGAAGTGACACTCAGTTCGGCTTTTATGTCTGTTGTTACCATGTTTGAGTAGAGGAGATCTCCCAAAGAAGAATACATTACGCAAGTATTTTCGGTTTCGCTTGTCATTGTAAAAGAAACCATACTGGGAGTGTCCTGAAGTTTACGAACTGTTTTTCCGTTTGAAAGATTCAGGAAAATAATTCCTTCTGTAGAGTTTACGCCGATGAGCAGATATGTGCCTTTTGCAGAATATGCAATGGAAGAAACCGTGTTTGTTACACGTCTTGCCAGAACACGGGTTTTGCTTGCCCAGTTCCAAATTGAAACACGGTTGACCGCATAACCGTCAGTTTCATAAATCGCTATGTTTTCACCGTCGGGACTGAGTGCAATTTTTTTGATTTCCATGTCGGAAAACTGGTAATGTTCACCTGTGTAATAAAAAGTGCCGCTTTCTTCGTCCTGAATTTTCTGCCACCGGATTATGAAACCGTCATCTCCCGCTGTGTAAATGTAGTCCCCAAAAAGAACGATGTCATTGACGGCATTTTCATGAGGTTGTGTTGTAAATTGGGCGGCGGCAGCCATCAGATTGAATGAAACGAAGCAAATAAACAGAATTACAATGGAAATCTTTTTCATATAACCTCACTTAGTAAAAAGATATCGGATATCGCCAACAAAAGCAAATACGAATATCAGAGCGATTATTCCGATTCCAACAAATTGAATTTTATAAAGAACGTTTGGCCGGATCTGTTTTTTCCTTATCCATTGAATCAATGCAAAAAGAATCAAACCGCCGTCCAAAATCGGTATAGGAAGCAAGTTCATGATGAAAAGGGAAATGCTTATCAGTGAAAGCAGCTGCAGCACGGAAATCAGCCCCACAGAGAAACCTGCAGAAAAACCGGCTTCTGCAGTGTCCCCAAGCATTTTTGTAATGCGAATCGGGCCGGACACCGCATTTGACACATCAACACCCTTAAAAAGCAATCCCAAACTTTTGAAAGTCATTCCGATGAGATTTGCAGTTTCCTTGATTCCTTGCCATATTGCAGGGAAAAAACTGTAGACATTTGTCTGAACCGGTGTGAGTCCGAAGGAAATTCCCAAAGAATACGTACCGGTTTCAGCATTCAACGAAGTATCAAATTCTTTTGTGACAACTTGTCCGTTACGTTCTACTGAAATTTTAACTCTTGGTGAAAAACGGGTGTTTTTCTGAACATCAACAGAATTGAGAATTATGTTTCCGTTGATTTCCAGAATCAGATCCCCTGCGGACAAACCGGCTTTTTCTGCTGGAGAGCCCGGTTCTACGTCAAAAATATATGGATCGATCCAGTTTGTAATTCCGATTTTTCCGGCACCAGTTGATGTTTCCATTTCCGGCACCAATGAAAAATGAAGAATCTGTCCATTGCGCTGAACTTCCACTGAAATGTTTTCCTTGGCATTCAACGAAACAGCTTCAGAAATGTCAGAAAAATATGGTGTAGGTTTTCCGTTGATGGAAATGATTCTGTCACCTGTTGCCAAACCGGCAGCTTCTGCAATTGTGCATGAATCGGGATAAAGTTCGGAAGCAAGGACTACCTGATTGCCGGATGTGTAATAAGTGTAGCCGATCATGGAAATTATGGTGTAGGCAATCACAGCGAAAATTACATTGAAAAAAGGACCTCCAAAAGCAATTGTTGCCCGTTTAAGGGGATGAACACCGTAAAAACCGTCTGGATCGTCCTGCATTTCAGAAGCGTTGGATTCGACTGCCTTCTGGAACGCGTCTTCGCCTTTCATGCCGCAATAGCCGCCCAACGGAATAAGTGAAAGACGGTAATCTGTTCCTTTGAAAGTTTTGTGGAGAAGTACAGGCCCCATGCCGACGGAGAAAGATTCAACTTTTACGCCGAAAGCCTTTGCCGCGATAAAATGTCCGAATTCATGGACAATAACAATGATTCCAAGACCGATTATGCCGTATACAAAAACCATTACTGCAAAAGCTCCTGAGAATAAATGTGAGCTTCTTTATCACAGTCAAAGACGGCTTCAAAGGAAGAGGGGATGAATCCGTGATGATTGGACAAAACTTTTTCCGTAAGGTTCGAAATGTCATAAAACCCGATTTTATGGGAAGCGAATGCTGAAACAGCTGTTTCATTGGCCGCATTGTAGCAGATTGTTGCAGAAGGTTTTGAATCGGCAGCCTGATATGCCAAAGCCAACATGGGGAATTTGTCTGTATCTGCTTTTGCAAAAGTCATTGTTAACGGTGAATCCGGTGCAAAGGCAGACAAATCAAGCTCTTCCAGGCTGTTTTCGTAAAAGTCAGGCCATGTCATTGCCTGAAGAATAGGGTGCCTCATGTCAGGTTTTGAAATTTGGGCATAAAGGGCACCGTCTTTTGTTCTAATAAGTGAATGGACCAGACTCTGACAATGGACTGAAACAAAAACTTTTGAGGGCGGAACATCAAAAAGTCTGGTGGCCTCAATTACTTCCAGCCCTTTGTTGGCCAAAGTTGCACTGTCAATGGTGATTTTTGCGCCCATGTTCCAGGTGGGATGTTTAAGGGCATCTTCAACTTTGACTTCTTTGAGCTGTTCTTTGGAAAAAAGTCTGAAAGGACCGCCTGAGGCTGTCAAAACAATTGAATCAAGAGCTTTTTTTCCATAATGTTCCAGAAGTGTAAAAACAGCAGAATGTTCAGAATCAACAGGAAGAATTTTTGCGTTGTGTCTGGCAGCAAGATCTTTGATCAAATCCCAAGCCATTACAACAGTTTCTTTGTTTGCAAGAGCCAGATCAATTCCGTTTTCAAGAACATAAACAGAAGGCAGAAGACCTGCACTGCCTGCAATTCCATTTACTGCAATTGTGGCTCCGCAGGAAGAAATAAAGTCAGCAAGTTCCGGAAAATCAAAAGAAGTTCCGCTTTTTTTTCCTGAACCTGTCAGAAAAGTTTTTGAACAGTTGAATTCCCTTGCAATTTCAGAAAGTTTGTCTGCATTTGTATGTGCAGTCAAACCGGCAACTTCAAACAAATCAGGAAATTCTTTGATGATCTTTAATGTGCTTGTGCCGATTGAACCAGTGCACCCAAGGACGAGAACACGTTTTTTCATGGCTTTATCCTATAGTCCGAAAAACAGAGAACAAAGCAGGTGATAAATCGGTGCCGTAAAAAGTATAGAATCTATTGAGTCCAAAATTCCGCCACGACCGGGAATAATGGTTCCGGAATCTTTTACCTGCGCTGAGCGTTTGAATGCAGATTCAACAAGATCACCGATAATGGATGCAATTCCGGTTGCAAGACCAAGAATTACGATAAGATACAAGGGCTGTTCCCGCAAAAAGGGAACAAAAAGTCTGCCAAGAAAACCTGCACTTACAGAACCGACCAATCCGCCCAAAAAACCTACAAGACTCTTGTTCGGGCTAACTTTCACAAAACCGCGGGTGCTCTTTCCCAAAAGAATACCGAAAAGCCAGGCTATGGAGTCGCAGCCGAATACCATCAGGAAAAACAAAGCAATGGCCGCATCTGAATGTTCCCAAGAAGTCATTCTTGTAATGTAGGAAATCAGATAACCGCAATAAAAAAGTGTAAAAGCAGTGGAAACATAGTTTTCAATGCAGCGGGAAAAATCCGGCGAACCGGAAGAATCCTTCTTGTAGAAAAAAAGTTCTGCAATCAGAGAAAGAAAAACAACTGTGATTATTGAAAGAGTAACAACAGTGTAGGAAAGATTCAGAACAATATAAAGGTATGTAACAACAGGAATGATTTCTGAAAGGACGACGACAAACCATTTGTTCTGAGTACTCAATTTTTTTGAAAGAATCGAATTCAGTTCAAGAACAGCCAAAATATTGACTATAAAGACTGCAATATTCAGAGGAAGGTGATTGTTAACTTTTATGAACGCCAAAGCTACAACCGCGGGCAATCCGATAAAGAAAACCAATAAACGTTGTACTGTCTTTCCCATAAAAACCTTTTTCTTTATTTTACACCGCCGAAACGTCTGTTTCTTGCAGCGAAAGATTGTATATTATGTTCAAAATCATCCGGAGTATAATCCGGCCATAATTTATCTGAAAATTCAAGTTCAGCATAAGCAGAATGCCAAAGCAGGAAATTGCTTAACCTTTGTTCTCCGCCGGTTCTGATAATCAGATCAGCATCCGGAACTTCCGGCAGATCCAGGTATCCTCTCAAACTTTCTTCGGTAATGTTTTCGGAAGAAGAATCTGCTTTGATTTTATTAATTGTTCTAATCAACTCGTCTCTGCCGCCATGATTGATTGCAAAAACAAGGTTGATTTTGTCATTGTTTTTACTTTCATCGACTGCCGCATTAATCTGATGCTGCAAATCCTTTGAAAGTCTCGAAATATCACCCAAATGCAAAAGGCGTATTCCGTTGTTTGTGTAAAAATCCCGCTCAGTCTTCAGATGAAAACTCAGCAGATTCATGATGAAGTCAACTTCAGCTTTCGGCCTGGACCAGTTTTCCGTTGAAAAAGTATACAACGTAAGATACTTTACACCCAAATCTCTGGCACGCAGAATAATCTTTTTTGCAACTTCTGCACCGACTTTGTGACCTTGTGTTCTGGGAAAACCCTGTTGTTGAGCCCATCGCCCGTTCCCGTCCATAATGATTCCCACATGAACAGGTACGGTCGGTTTATCATTCAAGTCTGGCATCAGCCTTCCATGATTTCTTTTTCTTTTGCTTCAAGAATCTTGTTGATTTCCTGAATATAAGAATCAGTTGATTTCTGAAGAGCGTCTTCACCCTGTTTCAGGTCATCTTCTGTAATCTGACTGTCTTTCTGAAGTTTTTTCAGTTCATCGTTACCGTCGCGGCGAATGTTACGGATAGCAACGCGGCTGTTTTCTGCAGTATTTTTTGCCTGTTTGCAGAGTTCCTTGCGTCTGTCTGCTGTAAGCGGCGGAATTGAAATACGGATTACTTTTCCGTCATTGGAAGGATTCAATCCCAAATCAGCACTCAAAATGCCTTTTTCAATTTCTTTTATGAGGTTTTTGTCCCAAGGCTGAATAACAACCATGCGTGCTTCAGGGATAGAAATTGTAGCAACCTGACTCAGAGGTGATTTTTCACCGTAATAGTCTACACGCACTCTGTCAAAAAGGGCAGTTGATGCACGACCTGTTCTGATGGTGCCTAATTCATCTTTAAGAGAAGCAATTGTTTTTTTCATGCGTTCTTCGCAAGCGTTCTGTACTTCTGACATGTTATGCCTCCAATTCTTTTTCGGTAAAAAATCGGGTGAACCCGCTCTGCAAGTCCACCCGATGATAATTATGCACCCAGGATGAAGGTGACTGCTTTATCCAGAGCAAGTTTTGCTCCGGCATCTTTTCCAACCATTTCCATTTTCTTGGAAACAGAAACTTTGTCGTCTTTTACGAAAGCCTGGTCCAGGAAACAGATTTCAGCAAGGTGTTTGTTGATTTTTCCGTTCAGGATGCCTTCTTTAACGTTGTCGGGCTTTCCTGCCATTTTTTCGTCATTGTCCATCTGTGCTTTGAAGATACCGCGCTGTTCAGCAATGTATTCTTCGCTTACATCTTCGCGTCTGAGGAAAGCAGGTGTGAATGCAGCAATGTGCAGACAGCAGTCATAACCGAATGCTTTTACATCTGCATTTTCAACTGCAGCAGCGGGATCTGCTTTGATAACTGTGACAACACCAGTTTTTCCGTCACTGTGGATGTATTTTGAAACAACGCAGTCTGCGGGAGCTTCAATCAGTTCAAGACGGCGAACGCTCATGTTCTCACGGATTTTTGTTGCCAGGTCAAGAAGCATGTTCTTGAGTTCATCTGTAACAGTTGTATAACCTTTTTCAAAAGCAACAGCTGCAATTTCGTTACCCAGAGCAATGAAATCAGCATTCTTTGCAACAAAGTCTGTTTCACAGTTGATTTCTACGATAACTGCTTTTGTTCCTTCCTGTTTGATGAAGATGCGTCCTTCTGCAGTTGCACGTTCTGCACGTTTTGCAACAGCTGCCAGACCTTTTTCTTTAAGAAGTTTTTCTGCTGCTGCAGCGTCACCGTTGCATTCAACCAGAGCCTTCTTGCATTCCATCATACCTGCGCCTGTAACATCGCGCAAAGCTTTAACGTCAGCGGCCTTAATATCCATTTTTGTTTCTCCTAGAATACTCCGGAATCCGGCAAAACACCGGGGTGGAGCAAATTGCTTTAAAAACCGGAAATCCGGCATCAAAACATTCTTATGATGCCGGACCAGTACAAACTGAAATTATTTGTAGAGTTTGTCTTCGTCTACCAGTTCGTCGTCAGAAGAGTCTGTGTCTTCTTCTTTGGGCTCGGTAGGTGTGTAGTTTGAGTAGTCAACGATTTCTTCGTCTTTTGCTTTTGAAGAAGCATCGCCTGCGATCAGTTCTTCTTCGTCATCCTGAAGTCCTTCGATGATTTTGAGACCTGTTTCGTTGTCTGCTTCGATTACAGCGTTTGCAATGATTGATGTAAACAGTGTAATTGCGCGGATTGCATCATCGTTTCCGGGAATGGGATAGTCAATTCCTTCGGGGTTACAGTTTGTATCAACAACAGCAACAATCGGAATGCCCATGCGGCGTGCTTCTGCAACTGCAATAGCTTCTTTGTGTGTGTCGATTACGAAAATGATACCGGGCAGTTCTTTCATTTCTTTGATACCGCCGAGGTTCTTTTCCAGTTTTGCTTTTTCTTTCTGGAACTGAGAAATTTCTTTCTTTGTGATGCTTTCGTATGTGCCGTCAACTTCCATTTTCTCAAGTTTCTTGAGACGGAGAAGTGATTTTTTGATTGTTGAGAAGTTTGTAAGCATACCACCGAGCCAGCGGTTGTTTACATAGTACATGCCACAGCGTTCTGCTTCTTTTGCGATTGCCTGCTGTGCCTGTTTTTTTGTACCTACAAAAAGTACGGATTTGCCGGAAGCTGTTACTTTGCGAACTGCTTCGTAAGCATCTTTGATTGCAAGAATTGTCTTCTGCAGATCGATGATATGAATCCCGTTGCGTTCTGCGAAGATATATTTCTTCATGCGGGGATCCCAACGTTTTACCTGATGTCCGAAATGTACACCGGACTCAAGCAGACTTTTCATGGTTACTACTGCCATGAGTGACTCCTTCACCGGAAAAACAATTAATGTCTTTCCACCTGACTCTGTTTCTCGATAGCTGTTTTTACAGCATACGGAAGATTACAGCACTTTGAGAACATACAGTTCCCTACATGCCGACAAATCTATTCCAAAAGGGAATAGCCTTGTTCGCTTATTAAATCATAAAAATCAGAAATAGGCAAGCCGATAATCCCGCTGGTGCTTCCTTTGATTGACGTGATGAAGCACTGGGCAAGACCTTGGATTCTGTATGCACCTGCAACCCCGTGCCATTCGCCTGTGTTGAGGTACCAGTCTATTTCTTCCTGTGTCATTTTCCTGAAAGTTACTGTGCTTTTTGAAACTCTTGTGCTCAGGTAATTGAGCTGACCGTTGAACATTGCAAGGGCTGTGATAACCGAATGGGTTTTTCCTGAAAAAGTTTTGAGGAATTCTTCCGCCATGTTGCGGTCTGCGGGTTTTCCGTAAAGCTTGCCTTTGTACACAATTGCCGTATCTGCACCAAGAATGAGCGGAATCGTCTGCTCTGCGGGAAAAAGCCGTGCAACGGATTCAACTTTCTTGCTGGCAAAGTATTCAGGAGCATCTTCTGCGCTGATGTCGTCAGGCTTGATTTCTTCGAAATTGGCAGGAATAACTTTGAAAGGTATGTTGAGATTCTTAAGAATTTCCTGACGGCGGGGAGAAGTTGATGCAAGAATTATTGGCTCCATAGAATATTCCTTGACAAAGAAAACTATTATTGTGTATCTTCTTTCTGTCTGAGAGATTAGCTCATTTGGATAGAGCGTCGCCCTCCGGAGGCGAAGGTGGCAGGTTCGAATCCTGTATCTCTCGTTTTTTCATTCTACAGCAAAAGCCCGTTTTTGAAAACTGTCTGACACTTCAGTTTTTGAGCCGGGCTTTTTCTTTTTTTTCTGATGCCAAAAAATGCGGAAGTGAAGGAATCTGCAGAAAAAAAAATACCCGGAATCAGAATCGGTTTCCTGTTCCGGGTATTCATCGTTTTCTGCTGGACAAGCGTCAGCGAAAAATCATCTTCTTCCTGTGTACTGTTTGAGCAGTGCTTTTGCCTTGTCACGGACTACTGTGGGATAATGATAGTCACTGGCAATTTTTGTGATTGAGCGGATCATGTCCGTTTTGTCAGCAAGTTTCGGAGCAAGTTTTTCGTATGTCACGAGAACGTCCCAAGCAAGAGAACCGGTGGGGTTGAGAATTGAATACTTGTTTTCAACCCAAATGATCGTTGCAATGGCACCGTCAGGATCAGTGCTGCTTACGTTTCCCAAAGAACGGATTGCAGCGGAAGCAACCATGGGCTCGTTGTCTGCCAAAGCAACTTTTTCAAGGGTGTCTTTTGATTCGTATGTGTCAAGACGTCCCAAAAGTTCACAGGCGCGTGCACGTACGTCCGGATAGTTGTTGCTGACCCGGCCGCTTGTTCTTGATTCTGTGAGAACTCCTTCTCCTGCAAGACTTTCAAGAGAAGCCTGAATGGTTGAAAGGTCTCTGCTGCTGCTTGCTTTTGCAAGAGCTTCTTCAATGTAGTCCAAAGCCAGAGTCTTGTTGTCATACTCTTCTGAAACTGTCAGCTCTGAAATAATCAGGTCTTCAAAGCTGCTCATGTAATCTTCTTCTGCAGTTGTTTCTGTTCTTGATTGTGCAAATACAGGTGTAAGTGCAATTGCTCCCGCAAGGACGCAAGCCAGAATTTTTGTAACTTTCATCAGTTCCTCCACAATATTGAAGCAAACAATAGGACAGAATTATGTTAAAGCCTTTGTCAATTCAAATTGTCACTTTATTAGTATAAAGCAAAAAAATCAAAAAACAGTAAGTTTCACGATAACTTTACGGTTTCTCAACATTTTCGCTTTTGTTTATCGGTACGAATCCGAAAAACCATTAGTTTCCCTTGAAAAAAAATCAGTCCAGTTCGTCAAGGACGATTTTCCACTGATCATCAGATCTTATGAAGTAATAGTAGATTATGTCCTGTTTGTCCTTGTACTGAACTGCTTTGACCAGCTCAGGTGTTACATATCGGATTTCATCGACTACACGGCCTTTGCGTGCCGGAATGAAGAAATATTCAAAGTAGGAACGCATGTTGTTGAAACGGAAAGACTTGTTTGAGAAGAGCCGGTCCGAAAGTGCTGCAAGGTTCCGTGTGTTGGACCAGTAGTCGATTGATTTCTGGGAAAGATAGGTAAGCCATTTCGTGTAATTCTTGTTCTTCATTATTGAATCAAGCTGGGCAATGATTTGAAGAATCTCTTCCTTGTCTTCCTTGAACTGGTCTTCCGTAATGACGACTGAAGTTTCAATCATACCTACTGAGCGGGAATACTCTGTTTCCACTTCTTCAAAGACGATTACTTCAGGTTCTTCGATGATTTCTTCGGGAATTTCAATCACTTCTTCTGGTTCCGGTTCGGGCTCCGGCTCCGGTTCAGGTTCAACGATGGGTTCTGGTTCAGGCTCGGGCTCCGGTTCGGGTTCCACTATCGGCTCCGGTTCAGGCTCGACAACTGGTTCTGGTTCAGGCTCGGCAACGGGCTCCGGTTCAGGTTCCACGACGGGTTCCGGTTCCGGAATCACTTCAGGTTCGGGTTCCACAACCGGCTCCGGCTCAACAACAGGCTCCGGTTCCGGAATCGGTTCAGGTTCTGGCTCGGCTGAAGGAATCATGACAGGCAGAATGACTTCTGGTTCCGGTTCTTGTTCAGGTGCGCTTTCGCAAGAAAAAAACAAAGCTGAAAGAAAAAGTATTAAAAGAAATGAAATTATTCTGTTCATGGGTTTTAATTTATTACATCTGAGAGACTTCGTCAAAGAAAATTTGTTTTGTTGAATTCTGCTGTGAATTTATGGTATATTTTTCACATGAATTTGGAAGCTTTTGTGCTCGGCTGCGGAGGAATGATGCCTCTTCCGTACCGGCATCTTACATCTGTTCTTGTTCGCCGGGAAGGTGATCTGTTTCTGTTTGACAGCGGGGAGGGAACTCAGGTTTCTCTGCGCCGTCTCAATCTCAAATGGAAAAAAATCAACGCGATTTTTATAAGCCATACCCATGCGGACCATGTTACCGGACTGCCGGGAATCATGATGCTGTCTTCTCAAGTGGACAGGACCGAGCCCCTTTATATTTACGGGCCTCCCAAAACTGCAGAATATGTTGAATCAAGCAGAAAAGTCCTTGACATGTACATAAATTATCCGGTGATCGTAAAAGAAGTTCTTGAGCCGGGTATTGTCCATTCCGGTGAAGATTTTTATATCAGGGCTTTCCCGCTCAAGCACACAAAAACTTGTGTAGGCTATACTCTTGAAGAATTGGACCGGCCCGGGGAATTCAATCCCAAAAAGGCAATGGAACTTGGTGTGCCCTGCGGTCCTCTGTTTTCAAAACTGCAGCACGGAGAATGCGTTACTACGGAAAGCGGTCTTGTCGTAAGGCCGGAAGATGTAATGGGTACAAGACGCCCCGGACGCAAACTGAGCTATGTTACCGATACCCAGTATCTTCCTTCCATTGCCAAGGAAGTTCAGGGGTCTGACCTTTTGTTCTGCGAGGGAATGTTTGCCGAAGAATTTGCTGATCAGGCCGCAGAAAAGAAACACATGACAGCCAGTCAGGCCGGAACGATTGCAAGGGACGGAAATGTTGATCAGATGGCATTGATTCACTACAGTCCCAGATACACGGACAAAGAACTGGAACCGTTGCTCAGAGAAGCACAGGGTGTTTTCCCGCGGACTGTTCTGTCCCATGACAGAATGCATTTTGAAATTCCCAATAAAGACTGATGATAGAACTGTCTGACTTCTGCAAGAATTACGGTGATGTTGCCGCTGCAAGCAACGTGTCTTTCCGCTGTCCTGACAACTGTGTTACAGGGCTTCTGGGACCGAACGGCGCCGGCAAGACTACAGTGCTCAAGGCGGTGTGCGGAATCCATTTTCCGGCATCGGGAAAAGTGTGGGTGAACGGTGTTTCTGTTGAAGAAAACTGTGCCCAGGCAAAAAGAATGATAGGATTCATGAGCGAAGTTTCGGACTTTGATCCCGGGCTTAATGTTGCGGAAACATTGCTCCAGTTTTACCGCCTCAGGACCGGCAGCGAAAAGTCAGGGACGGAAGCCGTTCTTAAAGCTGCAAAGGACTTTGCACTTGAAGAAGTTTTTCTCAAGAAGACCGGTGCCCTGTCAAAAGGTTTCAGGCAGCGTCTGGCATTTGCCTGCGCCATGATTGCAGATCCTTCGGTGCTCGTGCTGGATGAACCTGTGTCTGGGCTTGATCCTGTTCAGATTGTGGAAATGCGTTCCATGATTGCGGAGTTTGCAAAAACCCGTACTGTTCTTCTTTCAACACACCTTATGCAGGAAGCTCATGCTTTGTGTTCCCATCTTGTGATAATGCATCAGGGCCGTGTGATAGCAGAAGGCACAGAAGAAAGCATTTGTGCGGAAGTCGGTGCAGAAGATCTGGAAGATGCTTTTGTAAAACTGGCTTCTTCAAAGGTCCGCCCATGAAAAAATCAGCTTCATTTCTGTCAGTTCTTAAAACCGAATTATGGCGGCATGTCCATTCCGCTTTTGCCTGCTTTGTCTGTGCAGCCTTTGTTTTTGCTGCCAATTTCCTGTTTTTTGTTGTGGACGGCTTTTTCAACATAGAAACAGGAACCACGAGCATGCGTTCTTTTTTCAACTTTCTTCCATATATTTCGATTTTTGTTGTTCCCGCCCTCACCATGAATTCCTGGAAGGACAGGACATTGCTTTTTCAGAGTCTGCCGCTGTCAGATTTTCAGGTTGTTCTTGCCAAGTGGACAGGTGCTTTTGCGGTGTGCCTGTTCTGCACTTTGGCACTGATTCCTTCTGTCCTGCTGGTTGGCCGTTTCGGTGACGTGAATCTTCCTTCGGTTCTGAGCAGTTTTTTTGTTATAGTCCTCTTTTTCGGAGCCGCCGCCGCGCTATGTAAGTTTCTTGCCCTGAAACTTGAAAATCCGGTGCTTTCGTTCTTTGTCTGTTCCGGCATTCTTTTCATAAGCAATGTTGCCCACTTTCTGCCGCTTTATGTTTCGCTCAATCCGGTTTTTTCCGGTTTCTGCAGACTGATTTCCTTTGCATGGCATTTTGATGCTGCTTCAAAAGGAATAATTGATTCAAGGGACTGCCTGTTCTTTGCTGCGCTGACCTGCTTTTTCGTTTTTATGAGCCTTGAGACATTGGAAGCCCGCAAGAAAAAAAGAAGAACGGTCAGAATTCTGCTGCTTTGTGCTGCCCTGATTCTTTTTCTTGTTGACAATTCTTTGTATTACAAAAGAATCGATGTAACGAAAAACAGGCTTTATTCTTTGTCTGAAGAAACGGAAGCTGTTCTTGATTATGTGAACGGACCTTTGCAGATAACTTATTATCTGACTGAAGAACTGAAGGTTCTTTATCCGCAGGTGCGTGATGTTGAAGATTTTCTGCGTTCATACGAAACGGAGCACCGGAATATTTCCGTAAAGGTGACTGATCCTTCCGAAAAAGGGCTTGAATCCGTTCTTGAGAAAATGGGAATAAGAAGCCAGCAGCTTCAGACGACGGAAGACAACCGCACGTCTTTTGTAACTGTCTATTCATCAGTTCTTCTTGAATACGGCGGAAAGTCTGCTGTCATACCTTTTGTGCTTTCACAGAACACTCTGGAATATGAGGTGACAGGAAAAATACGGTATCTTACCACGGGATACCGGAGAAAAATACTCATCATGTATAAAAATTCATACGGGTATGACGGTGATGAGTATTATTATGTGGAGCCGTGGCTTGAATCTGCAGGTTTTGAGACACAGAGAACTGATGCTGAAATGCTTTATGATGAAATTCCCAGGAACGGAACGGCGCTTATGGTTTTCGGTTCAAGCGGTTTTACTGATGATGAAGCGGCGGCTGTTGAAAACTGGGTAAAAAATGGAGGAGCGGCGCTGTTTGCTGTTTCGCCCAATACCTGTGACATAGCAGGAACCTGGGAAGTTACTCCCCGGGGACAGGATCCGCTTCTGGAACTGCTTGATTTTTGGGGCATAAAGGTAGAGAACACTCTGGTGGAAGACATTTCCAATTGCCGTATCCAGTTGGTAAGTTCCAATGACACGACCCAGTTCATCCACGTAAACTATCCTTTGTGGATTGCATCGCTTCCCCAGTATGTGGCCGAGCATCCCGTGACTCAGGGCTACACCGGATTTGAAGCCTTCTGGGCAAGTCCGCTAACCCTTTATCCTACTGAGCGCCTTGAAGTGGTTCCCCTTGTTTCCACGACGCCCCGGGCATGGCTTCAGAAAGCGGAAAAGAATCTGGAAACTCCTTTTGTATCAAATCCTTTTGTGGTGGAAGAAATGTCTGCCGACCAGTCTTCAATGGGACAGTATGTCCTTGCGGCCTGTGCAGAAGGCGAAGTTTTCTGCTTTTACGAACTCGGCTACAGCAAGAAAACGCGTTTTATGGTGATCGGGGACCAGTATTTTGCGTCCAATGTCATTGAAAACACCGGCAGTTCCGGAAACCTTGATTTTCTAGCCACAAGTGCGCTTTGGCTCTGCGGTGAAGACGAATCAATCGGTCTTAAGACAAAGGGCATTGAAAACAATTATCTGTACAAGATTGATTCCGACGGGGAGTTCAACCGGGAAAAAACAAAGGCTCTGATTTGCGGACTTTTTGCTGTTCCTTTCTGCATTGTCGCTCTTTATCTGGTCTTTGCTTATGAAAGAAAAGCAAGAAATCGCAGGCTGAGGGCGGCTCTTGCTGCATACGGTGGTTCTGAAAAACATGAAAAATGAATTGAAGATTAATATTGCTCTGGCAGCTTTGTGTCTTGTTCTTGGAATATTTGCTCTGACAGGAATGATAAGAAACGGAAAATCGCGGAATCTTGAGACTGTTCAGTCAGCATTGCTCAACAAAAAGTATGTGAAACAGGTAAATGTCATAGAAGTGACGTTTCCGGAAGAAGTTCAGAAAATCGGGAAAAGCCTGCGTTTTGAACTTGATGACGGAGGAAACTGGAATCTTGTTGCCGGGGGAAAAAGACTGGCGGCCGACAGCGCAATGCTCAACCAGCTGATTGAAAAAGTTTCTTCCGTTCAGACATTCACAAAAATTTCCGGATCGGTTTCTGACTGGGATTCTTTCGGGCTTTCTGAAAAAGACAGTACGCATTTTGTTTTCGGAAGGGAAAACCGGGACGGAAGCAGCGAAGAATATTCTTCTGTTTATGCAGGATTTGAAAATGCTGACGGTTCCATGATTTATGTGCGTTCCGGGCGGAAAAATGATGTTTATCTGATTGAAAACGCTCTCTATTCATATCTTCAGCGTGATGCGGAAAAATGGATTGTAATGGAACTGCTGCCATCTTCCGTGGATTTTGCAGAAACTTCCGTAATCAGAATCAATTGCAACGGAAAGGGAATCTATCGCGGTGTAGAAAACGAAGCGGATTTTGCGGCAAAAGTGCATACGCTTTTTTCTTTGCGCGGCTATTCCCTTGTTTATGAAAGCCCCGCAGCAAAGCCGGAAAACCTTCTTCTTGTGTTTGAACTGGAAAGCCAGCAGGGTGAGAAAAAAGGTTTTTCCGTGTATGAAGCAGGTGAAGACCAGTATTGCGTTCTCCGGAGTGAATCCGGTACGGAAGAAAAAAGCTGGGGTTTCGTAATAAGCAGCTGGTCCCTGAACAAACTTAAGGAACTTTTCTAGGACAGCTGGCTTAAAGAATGCTTGAGCAGTGATTCAAACTGGGCTCTAAGCACAGGCTGTATGTTGTGGTCGTGGATTTCCTGAATGGAATCAAAGACCGCCATTGCCGTATCAGTCATTTTTTCAATGTCGTTTTCTGAAAGAGGAAGTCTTTTTCCTACGATGTTGTTTTCAAGTTCACGGCTGCGGAGAACGATTGAACTGCAGAAAGCGATGCGCACGTCAAAAAGAATGCCCTTCTGTGTGTTTGCAAGAAAAGTGTAGGTGCCAGATTCTTCCGTAAGCTCATGAGGCGGCCCGAGCCTTACCTGTTCTTCAATGTCCCAGTCTTCAATGGGAACGCGCACTCTTGAAAGAAAATACCCTTTCGGCACGCCTGTAAACTTGCTCAGCGGAATCGTACTGGTTGACGCGGATGAACGCAGTTCTATCATTGCGTCGAGGGCAAGGAGCGGCCCGTAGAGAGTGTGGCGTACACCGGACGGATGCTGGCCGCAGATGTTGCCGCCGATGGTGGCTGCATTTCTTATGAAGGGATTTGCTACGGAAAGGGCTGCCTGGTAAAAAACTGCAGGAAGCCTTTTTTTCTGCAGGGCAAGAATGTCTCCCAGTGTTACCGCGGCCCCGAACTCAATAAAGCGTTCGTGACGCACGATTCCCTTGTATTCGGCAAGATTTCCGATTATCAGGGCTGCCGGAGGAAAAGTTTTTACGGTTGTGCAGCCGCCGAAAACTTCAAGATTTGAGATTGTCTTGAGATGAAACTGAACATCATTGCTGTTGTTGGCAAAATATACTGAACTTTTGTTAATTGGCATTTTCGCTTCCTGAACTGTGTTTTCTGTATAATGTGGCCGCTGTAAGAATTCCTGAAATAACTTTTGAGTTTTCGGTGCATTCGCAGGTAAAGGAATTGGTGTATTCGATAATTGATTCCTGAGTAGGCCTTGTTCCGCTGTTGAGGATTTCGTAGGCAGCGAAATATTTGCCCGCATTGCAGAAACCGCACAGATGGATTCCCGCCTGTTCAAAGCCCTTTGTTATGTCAGCGTAAATTTGCGTGGACATAAAGCCTTCCAGAGTGGTTACATGCTGACCGCGTACGGATGCGATGGGTTTTCTGCATGCACAGACAGGCTTTTCTTCAAGGAGAACGGTGCATGAACCGCAGAGCCCGCGTTTGCAGCCGCATTTGACGGACTTGAAGCCGTAGCTGCGGAGGACGTCGGCCAAGGAATCATCAGGCTTGGCATTGAATGTTATTTCTTTGTTGTTGACAATTACCGGTATGTTCATTGCGGGTTAACCATCCTGTAGACAGAACTGTTCTTGAGCGGCATTTCATGAATCGTGTTTTTTATTCCCTGAGAAACGGCACTTGCAAAGGCGGCAGGTACGACGGAACGTATCAGCTGCCCGATCTGTTTGGGTTCGTCTTCACTCTCCAGAAAGTCAATATGGATTTTTGGCGGAACAAGCGGAACCTTGTCTATGAGGTTTTTCAGCACATATTGGGTTTCCCTCAATACGGAAGACTGAGCCTGCTTTTTGTCCATCATTTTTCCGCAGTTGATCGTAATCCAGAGATTGCGGATTCCGATTTCGTAAATCACAGGATTTATTTCGATTTCGCAGACTGCGGCTCCCCATGTGGTTGAATAATAGGGTGTTCCTGTAAAAGTTTCCGAATCCCAGAGCTTTTTGTTGGAAATGCTGAGACCTTTTTTTACGGTAATCGGAAGCGGTGTCCTGAATCTTTGTTTCTGTATTCCCTGACAGCATTTCTGAATCAGTGTTGAAACAATATTGACATTGTTCATAAGGGTTTCGGGAAGAGCAGAGTTGTTCAGTTCCGGGTCGCTTTCGTCAATGCGTACTGATTCCGGCGGAACTTCCAGTTCTTCTGATACGATCCGCTTCCAGATGCTTGTTATGGAACGTGACGGCTGTGGCAGATGCACTGTAACGGAACCGTCCGTTTCCATTGTAACGGCAATTTTCTGCTTGAGTGCATTGAGGGTTTCGTCGTAGTAGCCGTTGCCTTCAAAAGCAGTTGAAAAACCAATTCCGCGGACGGGGAAAGTTTCTGCATAACTGCTGTCCGTAAGGTGCATGAAATTGTATGAACTGTATTTTCTGAGAAAATCGCTTTTGACCTGAATTGATTCGTATATGCCGAAAAGATCGTTGCTTTCGATTGCATAGGGTATGACAGGGCGTGCAAACAAAGCTGCGGGGAAAAAGTTCTTCAGGTGGACTTCAATCGGCGTAAGATGGAGCTTTGTGCAGACTGAGTAAATCTGGCTTTCAAGGGCAAAGAAAGCCTGGGAGTTTGCACTCTGCATCTGGAATGCAAAGGGCGGAACATTGGCTTCCAGAGCCTTTACTTCTATGTACACGGAGGCAGGCTTGTATGCTCCGTAAGCGGAAAGTGCCAAGTGGTCAATGAAGTTGGAAATAAAGGGACTGTATGGACTTGTTTCCAGAGTGATGCTGACTTTTGCCGCGGAGATTGCGCCTTCGTCTGTAAAAGCTGTCTGGTGGGTAATTGTTACGGAAGGCTCTTTGTCAATGAAGGTTTCCTGTTCCTCACGGCTCAGAGAAAGCATTACAGGCTGTTTTGTGCAGCATGAAGCCACTGCGCAGAGACAGGAAAGAACCGTATTGTTCCACACGCTGTTTGTCTGTTCTGCTGTAGATGGTGTGCGGTGAATTGTCAGTCTGTCTTCCGTGATTCCAAGTACGGCGCAAAGATTTTTCCTAAGATGGGACATCCATTTTGTAGGAGTATGGATTTCAAGTGAATTGTCGGAAAAATCAGCAAATGCACCGTTTGTTTCCGTATAGCTGCTTTTCTGCAGGTTGAAAGAAAAAGTATTTTCCAGGTGATTGGGTGCTTCCTGAAAAAGAGTTTCAAAATCTCCCCAGGAAACGGTTCTTTTGTACAGAACTTTTTCAGCCGGTTCCTGATTTTTGACAGGTTTCGGCAATGATTCTGATTCTGCATGCTCTGAGAACTCTGATTTTTCTGCTTCTGCTTCCGCTATCTGCGGGGCTTCTGCAAGTGATTCTTCAGGGATTTCCGCTTCCGCTCCAGTTTCTGCTGCTGCTTCCGTCACTGATTCAGAGTGAGCTGTTTCTGCTGCGTTTTCTGCGTTTTCTGAGTCCGGTTCTGTTCCGGAATCGTCTTCGCTTTTTTCAGCGCCGCTTTCTTCTTTCTGCGGGGCTTCGGCTTTTTCAAAAATCACTTCTGCCGATTCAAGAAGAATCTGCAGTTTTTTCAAATCCGGGCCTGCAACAATGGCAACTGGCTGTCCGGCGTAAAAAACTTCTTTGTCAGCAAGCAGCGGCATTTGTGTGTCCACTGTCTCCACCTGGTTTTTCCCGGGAATGTCTTTTGCAGTAATCAGGTGAATGTCATCACCTTCTGAAACAGGAAGCCGTATGTCTTCAATTTTTCCGCATTTCCGCGGGCTTCTCAGCAGCACAGCATGAAGCATGCCGTCTTTTTCAAGATCGCTGTAAAAGTTTGAGACATATTTGTTTTTCGAAGCCGTATTTTCTGCGGTTCCTTTTGCAGTTTTCTTCTTAGCCATTTTCAACCCTGATTTTTGTAATGCTCTTTGCCGATGTCTCTTACAGTTTTTATGACTCTTTCCACCTGATCTTCAGTCATGGAAGGGAACATGGGCAATGTTATGCTTGCCAGGAATTTTTCTTCCGCATTGGGAAAATCTCTGCTTTCAAGGCAGTAAAGATCTTTCCAGTAGGAAAAATGATAATGGGGAATGAAATGCATGGAAATTGCAATGCCCCGGTTCTGAAGTTCTGCGGCAAATTCATCACGTGAAATGTTCAGTTTTTCAGGAACAATTCTGATTATGTAAAGATGCCAGGCGTTTCCATTTCCGTCAGGCGGAATACGGAGAAAATCGCAGTCAACAAAAGCCTTGCTGTATTTTTCCGCAATTTTTTTACGGTTTTCAAAAAGCCGGTTTGCTTTTTTAAGCTGTTCCCGGCCCATTGCGCTCAGAATGTCAGGCAAGTTGAACTTGAATCCGGGATCTGTTACGTCATACTGCCAGGACGCAGTTTTTGACGTGTAACGGTCCCAGACGTTTCTGTCAATTCCGTGGAGGCGCATTGTGGACATACGCTTTGCAAGTTCGTCATCATTGGTGCAGACCATTCCGCCTTCACCGGTTGTAATGGTTTTTGTTGCATAAAAAGAGAAAACTCCGGTGTCTCCCAGTGTTCCGCAATAACCTAAATCAGTTTTGGCGGGAAAAGCATGGGCCGCGTCTTCAATTACACGCACGCCGTATTTTTTTGCAATGTCAAGAATTGCCTTCATGTTGCAGGGATTACCTGCAATGTGTACCGGAACCACGGCTTTTATGGAAGAATCAGCTTTGAGTTTTGCTTCAATCTGTTCCGGGTCAATATTGTATGAGTCTTTTTCAATGTCCGCATAAACCACGTCTGCACCCAGATGTCTTGCAGAAGTAGCCGTAGAAACAAAGGTGTAGGGCGTTGTAAGGATTTTGGTCCCTTCCCGGATTCCGCAGGCTTCCATTGAAAGCACCAGACCCGATGTGTTGCTGTTTACGGCAAGACTGTGCTTTGCGCCTGTAAATGCACTGAATTCTTCTTCAAAAGCCTTTGTTTCTTTTGCAGTAGTAAGCCATCCGCTTCTGAGCACGCGCAAAACCGCGTTTTCTTCTTCCGGACCTATGTCTGCCCTGAAAAAAGGAATGGAATCATTGTTTTCTGTCATTTTGAACCAGCCTTTTCTCCGTTGGATTCCAGAAAGTATCTGTAGCTTGAAACCTGATCACTGAGGATTTTTTTGAGGAGATCCCTGTTTCTGTATTTTTCTGCCGACTCAGGGGAATCAGCTGATCCTCTGCCGGTACAGATTTCATCAAGTTTCTTAAGCAGATTCGCAAGGTTTTCGCCTGAAAAATTGTCTTTTGGCGGTGTAAGCTGCATGATTTTGGGATACTGCGTCTGCCTCGGGTTTTCTTCATCAAGCCAGAGAGGTTCGTCAAGACGTTCGCCTTTACGGAGTCCCGTAATTTCAATCTGAACGTCTTTGTATGGCTCAAGACCCGAAAATCTTATGCACTGTTCTGCAAGTTCAAGAATCTTTATGGGTTCGCCCATGTCAAGCATGTAAGGAATGCCGTTTGTCCCCACGCCTCCGGTTTTGAGCACCAGAGAGCAGGCTTCGGGAATGGTCATGAAATAGCGTTTTACTTCTTTGTCAGTAACCGTTAACGGGCCGCCGTTCTTAATCTGATTCATGAATACAGGAAGTACGGATCCCCTGGAACCAAGCACATTGCCGAAACGCACGAACATGTAAGCTTTGTCTTTGTCTTCGCCTGAATCCGCAAGTGTTCTTGAAGCTTCAAGAACAAGTTTTTCGCACAGCATCTTTGAAACGCCGTAAACGCTTACAGGTTCAACAGCTTTGTCGGTAGAAATCAGGACAAAACGGGAAACACCTGATGCAAGAGAAGCATCAAGCAGGTTTTTTGTGCCGAGAACGTTGTTTTCGATTACTGCAACAGGGTTTTCTTCCATTAAAGGAACATGCTTGTATGCGGCACAATGGAAAACAATGTCGCAGTGCAGCTGCTTGAGAATCCATTCCATGTAGCTGCGGTCCTTGAGTTCACCGATCACAGGCACGACTGTTGCTTTTTCGCCCACGCCTTCTTTTTGAAGAAGCCGCAGTTCACGGTCAATCTGATAAATCGAGTTTTCCCCGTGTCCGAAAAGATAAAGTCTTTCTGCACCGCCGCTCAAAAGCTGACGTGCAAGTTCGGAACCGATGGAACCGCCCGCGCCGGTTACAAGAACCCGTTTTCCGCGCAGGTAAGCAAGGCTTTCTTTTAAAGAAATCGTAACGGGCGTGCGACCTAGAATGTCCAGAGGATCAATTTCTCTTGCCTGAACAAAATGGGCATTGCCTTCTATAACCTGTGAAATTGCAGGAAGAATGCGGATGTGTCTGAAACCGCAACGTACAAGTTCGTCATAAACCTGCCGGATCCGTTCGTTGGGAACAGAAGGCATTGCAATGATTGCTTCGTCAGAATCGGTATGGCGCAAAAAAGAAATAAAGTGGTTGATGGGGCCAAGAACAGGAATGTCATCAATTTTTTTTCCTATTATGGATTCGTCATCGTCCAAAAATGCGGCAACTTTTCCGAAAATCTTTTTGTGCTTTATGTCTTCAGCAATCATCTGCCCTGCAAAACCTGCTCCGATAATGTAAAGCGATTTTTCTGTAGGTGTAGGCACGGGCGTTCCTCCTGATTAGTGCAAATCATTTTATTATATCCAAAATAAAAATGCAAACATGGATTTGCAGCCTGTTTGAAATAAACACATTTTTTGCTTAAATCGGAATCCTCTTTTGCCGAAGATATAAAAGAATACGTGGCATTTATACTTGGAGGGGAAAATGCACAGACGACTTATGAGTGTTTTGTGTCTGTTTGTTGCAGCTGCTGTCCGGGTGCATCCGGCGAACATAAGCATAATGTTCAACCAGCAGGAAGCACAGGGCGAAATGCTTTCAATCCGTGAAACGACAAAGACTTTTTCTGCAAATCTGATGAGCGAACTTTACGACATGGGGCACATTGTTTCTGACAGTCCCATGACAAAAGGCGCATCTGCCGAAAACGACATTTATTTTGCATTTTCTGATGCGGTAAGCGGCTGCATGGATTATTTCGTGGTGGTAACACTCCATTTTGTGCGCGGATCTACAAACGTAAGTACGCCCCTTGCGTCAGACATCCAGTCAATTGATTATGTGATTACAAACGTTGCCGACAATACTGAAATTTTCAGAAAGGACGGACTGAGTTTTTCTGCAAAGGAAGCCAGTTCTTCTTCGGGAATAAAAAAGATGGCACAGAATATTGCCGATTCCATAAATGAAAAAGTAAAGGAATTCAAAGCCAAAAAATCGGGAGGAAAAAGATGAAAAAAATTGCAGCTCTGCTTTTTTCAATTTTGATTTTGTCTGCTGTTTTTGCAGAAAGTGTTAAGCCGTCTTTGGACGGTCGTGCCGTTGTTGCAAATATCGGAGCTCTCCCTGTAGGATTCTATGCAAAGTCTCCGGGATTTCTGCCGGGTGATACAGTAATCGTTACCAATCCCAATTCAAACATCAGCCTTGAAGTAATGGTTTTCGGTACGATTGATCCTTCCGAAGGTGTTGCAATTCTTCTTTCGCCTGAAGCTGCACGGGAACTGCGCATAAACAGAGGATCCAATACAATTGTAAAAGTAACGAAAAAAACAAGCGGTTATGTGGAGCAGTCAATTCTGCTTTCTTCTAAAATTGAGCAGTATTCTCCGGAAACAGATGCTGATATCAATCCTGAACTGAACATTGAAGATCCGGTTTTTGAAAAACCTGCAATTGTTGTTGAAGAACCGATTTTCTATGTTGAAGAACCGCTTCTGCCCATAGAAGAAATTCTTGTTGAAGAGCCGGAAGCTGAAGAAGCTGACGAGACTGGATCTGAAGAATCATTTGCAGATGATGAAAACCTCTCGGAAACAGCAGAAGAAACTGCTGAACCTGATGAAACTGAAGAAGAAGCCGAACCGGAAGCTGCTGTTGTGCCTGTTGTCTCTGAAGAACCTGGAACATTGGAGACAGTGGAAAATGCAGAAAAGGGTGAAAGCGCAGAAAATGCCTGGACTGCCGAAAATGCGGAGAATGTGCCTGCCGTTGTGGAACCTGCTGCTGATGAAACTGAATGCGAAGGGCCGGCTGAATCTGACATTGCGGAACCTGATGCCGGCGAAACTGAAAGTGCTGAATCAATTTCTGAAGGTTATCCTTATGACCTGATTTCTCAGTATGTTGAAGCACTTCTTGCAAAATCAGAAGAAAAACTTGCTGAAGCAGAATCTGAAAAAGAAGAAACTGAAGAAGAAGGTGATTTTGCTCCTACGGAAGTTCCTTATGATTTGAACCCTGTGGTTGAAGAAACTTTGGATTATGTAACCGAAGAATCAGAACCGGAGGAAGAATCCGCAGCTGAAAAAGTTTCTGAAGCGGAAGAAATTGAAGAGCTTGAAGAACTTGAAAAGGTTGAAGCAACAGAGCCTGAATATCCTGAATATTCGGATTACTACGCAACTTCTGAGCCAAAAGCTGATGAATCCGCTGAAAAAACTCCTGATGAATATTACGAGTCTGAACCTGAACACGACAATGAATTTGAACCGGAAACAGAAGAAACTTACCCGGAAGAAACAACGGTTAATGTCCCTGAAACAGTTTCTGAGCCCGAACCTGCAAAAGAGCCTGAAAAATCAGGAATGTCCCAGTACAAGGATGATCTTGTTGAGTGGCTTAAAAGTATCATAAAGCAGGAAAAAGAGGCTGAAGCAAAAGCAGCTGCCGAAGCAGAAGCCGCCGCTGAAGCTGAAAGACTGGCAATGGAAAAGGCCGCTGAAGAAGTTGAAGAAACTGTGGCGGCACCGGAAGAAATCCTTTCCGAAGAAGAAGTTGCAGAAGAAGTAATAGAGGAAGAACCCGCTGTTACAGAAGAAGCCGCAGAAACTGATGAAGAAATCATTGAAGAAAATATTCCTGCAGAGTCTGAAGAATCTGTGACAGAAGAAATCATCGAAGAAGAACCCGCTTTCGAAGAAGAAGCAGTTATCGAAGAGGAAGTCATCGAAGAGGAAGTCATCGAAGAAGAAATCATTGATGAAGAAATGATTCCTGCTGAAGCAGGAGAAACACCTTCAGAAGAAGAACTGGTTCCCGAAGAAGAACCGGCTGCCGAAGAGGAGCCTGCTGCAGAAATTGAAGCCGAAGCGGTTGAAGAAATCCCGGCCTTTGAAGAAGTTTTTGAAGCAGTGTCCGAAGAATCAGAATCAGCAGAAGAACCTGAAGACGAAACCGAAGTTTCTCTCATCCCCGCAGAACTTAAGCCTCCTGTTTCAAGCGATGATTATGTAAGCTATGAAGGTTTCTACGATGAACCTGAAGTAATGATCATTCCTGTATTCTCAGGTTCTGATTACACTGCTTCCGAGGCTGACATGGAGTATCAGGAAAACATCCGTGACCTTCTTGAAGAACTTGGAATCACCGGAAAAAATGCCGCTGCCGAAGAAGAATCCGCTGAAGATGAAGCAGAACCGGCAGAAGACATTGTTTCCGAAGGAACCGATGAAAGCGAAGAAATCACTGGAACCGAAGAAACCGCAGAACCTGCAGAAGAAGCTGCGGAATCTGTTTCTGAAACAGCAGAACCCGTTTTTGTAACCGTTAAGAGAGAAGACCTTGCAAAGGGTTATTACATCCAGATTCTTACAGTTTCCAAAGCCGCATCTGCAACAGAAACCGTGGAGAAATTCGGTGCAAAATATCCTTTGGTGCTTGTAGAAACAGACAGCGGTCTTGTTCAGGTAATGATCGGTTCCCTCCGTGCCGACGAATACCCGATTCTGCTTGAACGCTTCAGAATGTACGGATTCAAGGATGCGTTCCTCCGTACAATCAAATAAAAATTGTAAATCCGAATAAAAGGTGTCCGGTTCTTTGAAGTGTAAATTGCACTTCATTGGCCGGACTTTTTTTTTTATGCGCTGAAATGGGTTAAATGGGTTGAATCGCCGGACGAAGTGCAGTTTCATGAAGGTGGAGACTCTGCTATCACGGTAGTGGAGACTTTACTGTCACAGTAATGGAGTGTCTATTATCACGGTAGTGGAGACAAGAACCGGTCTACTGATTTGTGGCAGAAAATCAGAAAGAGCGCCGCAGAAGCAATTGCCGCAAGATGAATTATCATGGACTGAAACCCTGCCACCACGGGATTTACCATTACAAGCATTATTAGAGCTATATTCAGAAGGAGATAAAAGGATACCTGTCTCAAAAGAGTTTTTCTGTCTGATCTGAAAAGTTTTGCAAGAATATAAATGCCGATTGTACCGTAAGAAAATGCGATTCCAGAAATACCGGCTCCGTATATGGTTTCTCCTGCCTCAGCAGTTGCAAATGCAACAGTGTAGAAAGTAAAAATGTATACAATCCAAAAAACTGCGGTAACAAGAAGAAAACGTCTTGAGCCCATGATTTTTTCAACAAGTATGCCGAAGGGCAGAACCAGCAGAAGATTAAAAGCAAGATGCCCCATAGTGGCGGCTGGAGAGAGGGCGGGTGAACCGTGCAGAAAAAGACCGGTTAAAAGCTGCCGGGGATTCTGCAGTGGGAATGCATAAGCAAGACCGTTGTATGTCTCCGGATTTATTGCTGATATTGCAGTAACAATGACACAGGCCGCTGCCAGACACAGGGATACCAGAAAGTTCCCTTTTTTTCTGTATATGTCTTTGATTTTCATTTTGGGCTCCTTGAAACGTGTAATGGTATTGTAACACGCATGATTGGGAAAAATGTCATTTTTTTTGTGTGGGAATGGGAAATAAAATGAAGCACAGCAAAGAATTGGAAGGAATCAAATAAAGAGGGGGAAAGCCTTCCCCTGGCTCCTGCCGCGAGTCGCGTCATCCGCCACCCCTTCTGCGGGCCTCAAGCGCCGGCCCGCAACGCCCGGCTGGTTTATTATGAACAATGTTAAAAAATGAAAAAAAAAATTATCTTTCTTCTAAGAATATATCAATCTTTTTGAATGAGTTATAAAGATTCGAAAGGTTATTTACTGTGATTCTAAATTGACTTCTTGCTTTCCCTTTGCTATTTCCAGATTCGTCAAAAGTAACTTTTATGGCAGGATCATATCGTATTATACCTTTTGCCATTGCTTGCAAGAATTTTGGAAATTCTGTTCCTTCCCCTAAGTGGACTACAGGATTATATCTATAGAATATATTGTCATTTTCTTTTTTAGATTCATAACGCATATAACAAGCATGTTGATGTTTGTTGCACCAATGCTTTAGCAATGCTGAAAACGACCATATTGCAACTGGATTATTATTTACATCTACTAGCATAATTCCGCCAGATACGTCTTCTATTTTTTGTGTTTTTTCATTAAATCCTGATAGAACTAATTTTAAGTCGGAAATCTTACATGGTTTGTTTACGATAAATGGTCCGGTAAAATAACGTTCATTTTTTTTATCTGTATCATGTCCATATTTGATGGCAAACTCTTTTGCTCCAATTTCACGGTAATACCCTTTGTCTGGCTCTGGGGTCATTAGTGTAAGTGTGGTTTTACTATAAGACTTCAATTCCCATCCTTTATAGTCTGGTTCTGCATCTCCATTCGGAATAATTCCAAAATGGGCTTCCATAGTATACCCACCACCATTAGGAGCCATATAGGGTCTAACAATACCATCCGCATTCAACCTTACGGATGGTGTCCAATCTTTTTGAACTAGTTCCCGTAGCTTAATTATCAACGCTTTCTTATCCGCAAAGGAATTTATTTCAAGAGGAAAATGATTTAATTTTTTTCGTTCTGTTTCAGGTATGCAAATATACAATTTTTTTTCAATATCAATAGCAAGTGGAGAATTTTTACTTGCTAGATATCCATAAACTTTATTATCAGGAGTTATTCCAAAAATTAAAACACGACCATCTTTTCCGTTGTTTGTTTTTCTTAGTCCTTTGGGAATAGGTTGCATGTCTTTGCTTGGAGCAGTTGAACAACCTTTTAAGAATCCTGACAATCTTACTTCGGGGTACTTTGGATAAAGAATTAATTGTGTATGAGGGGCTTTCTCATAATTTAGTGAATTGTCAATCCAATAAAAATCCATCGGTGCTTTGTAATTTGGTTCTTTGTTGTCAGGATACTCTGTTATTTCTCCAAATGGTAGTTGCTGTAAAACATTAAAACTGCTACCTAAGTACAATTGCTGTTTTGAATTATCATTTTCGGCCAGCATTTTGAAAAATGCTTCTGTAACACCAAGCTTAATTAAAAAATCGCTGAGTTCTTTATAATTTGAAAAGCCCATATTTGTTTCTCTTTGTAAAATTGTCGGCAAGATACGTGATGTAATTACAATGATTGACAATGGGGAATAAAATTTGCATAATGCAATTATAAATCCCTTTTTTTGATGGAAATAATGTATGCAAGAATCATTTTACCAAGGCTCAATATCCGAACTTCTATCACAAGTAACAAAATTCTATACCATTGCAGATATTGCAAGTGAGTTTCAAGTAAATCAAAGTACAATTCACCGTTGGCTTAATGGTACTGTTGAGCCAAAAAACTTTATAGCAGATAGATTATTTAGTATGCTTACACGAAAGATATCTGCGAAAGAGAATGACGAAAAATCAGGAGATTTTACTTTCATAGATTTATTTGCAGGAATTGGGGGAATTCGAAAAGGGTTTGAACAGGCAGGTGGAAAATGCTTGTATACTTCGGAATGGGATGAATATGCCCAAAAAACTTATAGCAACAATTATCCTTCCGAACATTTGATAAATGGAGATATAACAAAAGTTGATGCAAAAGACATTCCAGATCATGATGTTTTGTTGGCTGGGTTCCCATGTCAGCCGTTTTCAATTGCAGGTGTATCAAAGAAAAAATCATTAGGACGACCTACTGGCTTTGAAGATAAAACTCAAGGAACGCTGTTTTTTGATGTTGCAAGAATCATAAAAGAAAAACGGCCAAAAGCATTTGTTCTTGAAAATGTAAAGAATCTGAAATCACATGATAAAGGACGAACATTTGAAGTTATATGGGAAACTTTGACAAAAGATTTGAATTATACTTGTGATTATAAGATTATTGATGGTCAAAGTTGGGTTCCTCAACATCGTGAGAGAATTGTTATTGTCGGGTTCAGAGATAAAATTGATTTTAAATTGGATAATATGGAATTACCTCCAAAAGGAGAGATTAAACTTTCATCTATTTTACATAAGACTGATGGGTCGGAAGAAAAGTTAATTCAGGATGGAGATAAATATTTCGATTTTGAAAACAATAAAGTTCATGATAAGTATACCTTAACAGATAATCTGTGGGCTTATCTGCAAGCTCATGCTCAAAAACATCGTTCTATGGGAAATGGATTTGGCTACGGATTAGTAAAACCTGATGAAATAGCAAGAACACTTTCTGCAAGATATTACAAAGACGGCTCGGAAATTTTAATTTATCAAGGTGAGAATAAGAATCCAAGAAGACTGACTCCAAGAGAATGTGCCAGATTAATGGGATATCCTGATGATTATATAATTCCTGTTTCTGATACTCGTGCTTATAAACAGTTTGGAAATTCTGTAGTAGTCCCTTTATTTCATGCTGTTGCAGAATTCATAAAACCTTTCCTTATGAAAGAAGTAAAAAATGAAATTGAAGAAAATAAAAAAATATATGCTGAAAGACGTTTTGTGATTTAGTGGTACTAGTTTATGGAAAGTATTGTATATAAAGTCATTGAAGATAGCGCAAATAGTGATAAAATCTTTTGTAAGTTCCTTTCTGCAAATGATACAGGAGAAACTGGAGGCCATCAGAGCGGAATTTACATTCCAAAGAATTCTTTTTCGCTCATATTTGATACTCTTGGTGTAAAAGGAGAAAATAAAGAATCTTCCAACAAAATTAAATGGCAAGATGATTTTGAAACAGAAGCACATTTCAAATATTATGGTCAAGGGACAAGAAACGAGTATCGTATTACTGGATTTGGAAAAAATTTTCCATTTTTAAAACCTTCATTTACAGGTTCTTTAATTATATTATTAAAACAGAAAGATACATCTTATAAAGGATATGTTCTTGAAACTGAGGACGAAATAGAATATTTCCTTAATTATTTTGGAATTACCCCGACAGAAACCAATCGTTTAATAAATACTGAAATTGACAATTCGGAAGAAAAAGAAAAACTTGCAATTCAAGATTTCATAAGAAAATTAAAAACTGATTTTCCTTCTTCAGTAGAAATGTCTCTTACTGCACAGAGAATTCAAAATTTAGTTTTCGACCATGAAGAAGATATTCAATTGCGTCCAGATGATAAACTGTTGGATTGGACTGAAGTAGAATATCGTCTTTTTAGAGCAATCGAGCATAGCCGATATAGTGTGCTTATAAATAATGACTTTTCTGATGTCGACAAATTTATAGAATTGGCAAATCAGGTTTTGAATAGAAGAAAGAGTCGTGCAGGTAAAAGTTTAGAACACCATTTAAGTTCATTATTTTTAGGGAATAGTATAACTTTTACATCTCAGGCAATTACAGAAGGAAATAAAAAACCTGATTTCATTTTCCCTTCTATAGAGTCCTACCATAATGCATCTTTTCCGGTAGATAAATTAGCTTCTCTTGCAGCTAAAACTACATGTAAAGATAGATGGCGGCAAATTCTGAATGAGGCAGATCGTTTACGTTCAAAAAATAAGTTTTTATGTACACTTCAACAGGGGATTTCTGCAGCTCAGCTTGAAGAAATGAAAAGAGAGAAAGTTGTTTTAGTTGTTCCGGAAAAATATATAAAAACGTACCCAGAAAAATACCAACATGAAATATGGACAGTAAAAAAATTCATAGAATATATAAAAGAAATCGAGGGGTAATCTTTTGGGCGTTGCGGGAAACTCCCCAAAGAAGGAGTAGATGAAGACACAGAGAACGGAGAAGAAACAAGCGGTTCAATCCCTGGTTCTGATTCAATTCAAAAACAAATCACCTATGCAGAATTCATTGATAAAGAAATAAACAATAATCCGAACAATAAACGGAAAGACAAATATCGTTTTGCTTCTGCTGATATTTTCAATGTTTTTATTCTTCCCGCCAAAAATGCAGAAGGAAAATTTGAGTATCTCGGTTATGCAACTTCTGAATGGAAAGACAATTCAAAAAACTACCATTATGTACATGCAGTTACCCTTGATACACAATTCTTGATGACAAACGGAAATAAGAATGCTGCTGCATTAAGAAAGGAATTGGAAGATTTTATAGTCAAAGAAAATAAACCGGCTTATAAGATTCAAGTTTAAGAAGCTGAAACAACTTCAGTTGTAAGCGAACAAGTAACCGAACAAGTAAGCGAATCCAGTAAAATGTCCCTGTAAACTTGTCTGCAATTATAACCAAAACTTGATCAGGCTTCTTACAAAATTCAAAAATAATGGTATATTATGAGTATGGAAAACCTGCAGAAGCTTTTTGATCCGAGGATTATTGAAAAAGTCATGAGTCTTCGTCTTATGGACGATGATTTGATGTCAAAAGTTTTTTCTGATGATCTTGAAGCTACACAGTTCATTCTTAGAATTCTGATGAAAAATGACAGTCTTAAAGTTCTGGAAAGTCACAGTCAGAATGATTTGAGAAATATTTTCGGACGTTCCATCAAGCTGGACATTCTTGCAGAAGATTCGGACCACAATCTGATAAATGTAGAAATCCAGCGCGCAGATAAAGGTGCAGGTGCAAAAAGAGCCAGATACCATGCGGCAATGCTTGACTCGCATTTTCTTGCAAAGAGTACGAATTTTGACGAGTTGAAAAACACTTACATCATCTTCATTACGGAAAATGATATCTGGAAAAAAGGTCTTTCTGTTTACGAGGTTGAAAAATCAATCAAAGGAACTGATTTGCTTTTTGAAGACGATTTGCATATCTTGTATGTGAACGGTGAATACAGAGGAAATGATTCTCTGGGTGATTTGATGCATGACTTCTGTTGTCCGAACCCGGACGATATGAAATACGAAGAGCTTGCCAAAAAGGTAAGGTATTACAAGCAGGAAGGACAGGGGGTAAAGACTATGTGCAAAGCTGTTGAAGACTGGGGAAATACTGTATTAGCGGAAAAATCTATAGAAGTAGCTAAAGTCTTGATTAAACAGAATATATTGCCAATAGATAAGATAGCAGAGGCCTCAGGTCTTTCAGAAACTGAAGTTGCAAAAATCGCAGAAGAACTTAAGGTTAGTGCGAATGTACAGTAATCATTGCAAAGCTGTTGAAGACTGGGGAAATACTTGGGCTGCCGAAAAAGTTGCGGAAAGACTTGCAGAAAGAAATGTAGAACTTGCAGAAAAAATGATTCAGAAAGGAAATTACTCTATTGAAGAAATATGTGAACTTTCAGGTTTGTCAAAAGAAACTGTTGAGGAGCTGACAGAAGAACTTAAGGTTA